>NZ_JALCYU010000034.1:0-7649 GCF_023507765.1 Chromobacterium sp. IRSSSOUMB001 | reverse complement strand
AGCCTGTTCACGATCTCGCGAGCAAGAGCGAGACAAGGCGAAAACGAGCGAAAAAGCGGAATGTACAAGGGTACATGAGCATTTTGAGCTTGTTTTTAACACCGTATCGCCGCAGCGGAGCAGATCGTGAACAGGTTCTAAGAAAGCGAGATGGTCATACGATACATGAGCATTTCAAAGCGGTTTTCAATGCCATATCGCCAGCGCGCAGCAGACCGTGAACACATTCCAAGCCGCCAATGAAAAAGCCGGCCCTTACGGACCGGCTTTCGCTTACGGAATGGAAACCATTATTTGACGATGCGCAGGCTGGGACGCCCGCTCGGCTTGACCGGAGCCTCCGGCTCGGACGGCGCCTCCGTCGGCTTGGCCTCTTCGTCGGCCGCCACCGGTTTCAGCGTCGGTGCGGCGGCTTCCGTCTCGCCCAGCTCCACTTCGAAGCCCATGCCTTCGCCGGTTTCCCGGGCAAAGATCGACATCACATTGCCGATCGGCACCCAGATGTCGCGCGAAACGCCGCCGAAGCGAGCGGAAAACGACAGCCAGTCATTGTCGATGCGCAGGTTCTTGGTGGCCGACAAACCGATGTTCAGCACGATTTCGTTGTTTTTCACGTACTCGTGCGGCACATCGGCGCGCTCGTTGACCCATACCACCACATAGGGTGTGAAACCGTTGTCGCCACACCACTCGTGCAGCGCTCGGATCATGTAGGGCTTGGTGCTGGAGCTCATTGGCAATCCTTATTTGCGCATGGCCTTTTCGGACGGCGTCAGCGAATCGATAAAGGACTGACGCTGGAAAATACGCTCGGCGTACTTCAGGATGGGCGCGGAGTTTTTGCCCAGATCAATGTTGTAATGCTCCAAACGCCACATCAGCGGCGCAATCGCCACGTCGATCATGGAGAAATCGTCACCCAGCATGAACTTCTGCTTGGCGAAAATCGGCGCGATCGTAGTCAAACCGTCACGGATGGCCTCGCGGGCCTTGTTCGCTTCCTTGCCGGTGGCGCCAGCCTCCAGCGCCTTGACGTGGATGAACAGCTCGTTTTCAAAACGGTAAAGGAACAGGCGGGCGCGGGCGCGCATCACCGGGTCCGCCGGCATCAGTTGCGGGTGTGGGAAACGCTCGTCAATGTACTCGTTGATGATATTGGATTCGTGCAGGATCAAATCGCGCTCGACCAATACCGGCACCTCATTGTAGGGGTTCATCACCGCCAGATCTTCCGGCTTGTTATGGATGTCCACATCAATGATTTCGAAATCCATTCCCTTTTCAAAAAGCACGATACGGCAACGCTGGCTGAACGGGCAGGTAATTCCGGAGTAAAGAGTCATCATGGCAGGAGGAAATCCTTAACTAACAATGGGTTGATTCAGCTGGGCATTCTAGCACTTTCCCCCACCCCATTTCCAGCACTGCATCATAAGACCATGATTTAAAATAAAAAAGGCGGATTTCTCCGCCTTGATCAAAGCCGACAAGTTAGCTTAATGCACGTCGCGCCAGTACTCTTTCTTCAAGAAATACGCCAGCGGCAACAGCAACAGCGAGAGGAACATCAATACGACATAGCCAATCTGCTGACGCTTCACTTGTGCCGGTTCGCCGATGTAGACCAGGAAGTTGGTCAAGTCCGCCATCCGCTTGTCGAATTCCACGGTGTTGGCCTTGCCGTTCTCAAGCTTGGTCAAAGTACCGGCCTTGATCAGCTCCAGCTTGTGCTCCTCATGGCCTTCCGCATTCTTCTCGGTTTTCAGCACCTGCTCGCCTTGCCATTCCCAGAAGATGTGAGGCATGCCCACCTTGTCGAACACCGCGTTATTCCATCCGGTAGGCCGGCTCGGATCACGGTAGAAGCCGCGCAGATAGCCGTACAGATAGTCGGCGCCGCGAGAACGCGCGATCAACGACAAGTCCGGCGGCGTGGCGCCAAACCAGGCTTGAGCATCCTTCTTATTCATCGCGATGTTCATCTGATCCCCAATCTTGGCGCCCTCCGGCAGCAAGTTCGCCTTGATCTGCTCTTCAGTCAGGCCGATATCGGTCAGGCGGTTGTAACGCATCGCGCTGGCCGAATGGCAAGACAAGCAGTAGTTGGTGAAGATCTGCGCCCCGCGTTGCAAGCTTTCCGTATCTTGGATATTGATAGGCGCCTTGGGCAGCTTGGCCCCTTCGCTTGCAGCCAGCGCCGTAGCGCTGAACGGCAACGCCAGCGCCATGGCCGCGATTAGGTGGCGGATTTTGCTTTTCATGAGTCCTCTCCCCTTTTTACACGTTCATGGCGAATACGGCGGCGGCCACGATGGTCACCACCACCAGCACCGCAAACCGAATTTGGCGCTGGGCGTTGGTATCAGTCACCCGCGTCGGCACCGGAATGCTGCCCACATCGTTCTTGGTGTAGAACGGCATGCCCAGGAAGAAGGCGAAGTAGACGAACGAGAGCACCTGCGCAATTACGGTACGGGCATTGGTGGACGGCAAAGCACCCAGAATGCCAAGGCCGATGAAGGATATGATGAACAGGACCAGCATGAACTTGAACTTGGGACCGCGGTAACGGATGGACTTCACCGGCGAGCGATCCAGCCACGGCAGGAAGGCGATCAGCACCACCGCCGCGCCCATCGCCAATACGCCCCATACCTGGGTGCCCAGGAAGGACGGGATGGCACGCAAGATGGCGTAGAACGGGGTGAAGTACCATACCGGCGCGATATGCGGCGGAGTCTTCAGCGGGTCGGCCTGGTCAAAGTTGGGGTGCTCCAGGAAGTAACCGCCCATTTCCGGCATGAAGAACACAATGGCCGAGAACACGATCAGGAACACCACCACGCCCAGCACATCCTTAACGGTGTAGTACGGGTGGAACGGGATACCGTCAAGCGGAATACCCTTGTCATCCTTCAGTTTCTTGATCTCAACGCCGTCCGGATTATTGGAGCCCACTTCATGCAAAGCGATCAGGTGAGCGACCACCAGGGCCAGTAGCACCAGCGGCACCGCGATCACGTGCAGCGCGAAGAAGCGGTTCAGTGTAGCGTCAGACACCACGTAATCGCCGCGGATCCACACCGACAAGTCAGGGCCGATCACCGGAATGGAGCCGAAGAGGTTGACGATCACCTGCGCGCCCCAGAACGACATCTGGCCCCAAGGCAGCAGATAGCCCATGAAGGCCTCGGCCATCAGGCACAGGAAGATCAAGGTGCCGAACACCCACACCAGTTCGCGCGGCTGCTTGTAGGAACCGTAGATCAGGCCGCGGAACATGTGCAGATACACCACCACGAAGAACATCGAAGCGCCGGTGGAGTGCATGTAACGGATGATCCAGCCTCCGGCCACATCGCGCATGATGTATTCGACCGAAGCAAAGGCGACCGGGATGCCGGCCCCATTCAAGGTGCCGTCCGGCTTGTAGTTCATGGTCAGGAAGATGCCGGTGACAATTTGAATCACCAGTACCAGCATGGCCAGCGAACCGAAGAAGTACCAGAAGTTGAAGTTCTTCGGCGCGTAATACTCGGTAACGTGCTCCTTGAGCATCGACGATAGCGGAAAACGCTCGTCCACCCAGTTGAGCAACTTTTGTCCTTTAGTCATGTAGCCCCCTCAGCTTATTTGTCTTCGCCAATCAGCAGGCGGGTGTCGGACAGATATTTGTGCGGCGGAATTTCCAGATTCTTCGGTGCCGGCACGCCTTTGTAAACGCGCGCGGCCAAGTCGAACTTGGAACCATGACAGGGGCAGTAGAAGCCGCCCAACCAGTCCGGGCCCAGATCGGCGGGCGCGATATCCGGACGGTGGGTCGGCGAACAGCCCAAATGCGTGCAGATGCCGACGGCAACCAGCAACTCGGGTTTGATCGAGCGGTGCTCGTTCTGGCAATAAGTAGGCTGCTGATCCATCTCGGATTTGGGATCAACCAGCTTCTCGTCCAGCTTCGGCAGGTTTTTCAATTGCTCCGGCGTGCGGTTCAGCACCCATACCGGCTTGCCGCGCCATTCGACGTTGATCTTCTGGCCCGGCTCGATCTTGCCGATATCCACCTCGACGGGAGCGCCGGCGGCCTTTGCCCTCTCGGACGGGAAGAAACTCATCAGAAACGGCGTAGCCACTCCGGCCGCCGCCACACCACCAACAGCGCTGGTTGCAACCGTCAGAAAGCGACGGCGCCCCGCATCGACTTGTTGTTCACTCATTACAGTCATCCTCAAACGTGGAAACCGAGCCCAAAACTGCCTGATTTTACCCGATTCCGAGTAGGGACTTGAAGCTTCTATGCAAATAAATTGGCCGAAGCCCCGCTTAGCCTCTTAAACCGGGTTGGAAATGTCTACAAATTCAACACTTATGCCATGAAGCTGAGCCACGCGCTCACCCAAAGCCTTGATGCCAAAACGCTCCGTGGCGTGATGCCCCGCCGCGATGAAAGCCACATCACACTCCATTGCCATATGATGATTTTGCTCGGACGCTTCGCCGGTGATGAAAGCATCCACCCCCAGATCGATGGCTTCGGCGAAGAAGCTCTGCGCACCGCCAGTACACCAGGCCACGCGCGAAATCGGTTTGTCCGCCCTGCCCAACAGCAAGGCCTCGCGTCCTAGGCGAGCTGAAACATGCTCGCGAAAATCCACCGCGCGACCTCCACCTCGCCATGACCCATGCCACAGCAAGCCCTGCTCGCCCCCCTGCCCCAAAGCGTCCAAATCAAGCACTTTGCCCAGCATCGCGTTATTGCCCAACTCCGGATGAGCATCCAAAGGCAGGTGGTAAGCCAGCAAACTCAAATCATGCTCCAGCAATGTCTTGACCCGTTGACGCTTCATACCGCAAATCCGGGCGTCCTCTCCCTTCCAGAAATAGCCGTGGTGCACCAGCACGGCGTCCGCTCCGCGCGACGCCGCCGCCTCAATCAGCGCCTGGGAGGCCGTTACCCCGGTCACCAACTTGCGCACCGCCGGCCCGCCCTCCACCTGCAGGCCGTTGGGCGCGTAGTCCTTGTAGCGCCACGGCTCCAAAATCTCGTCCAGACTGCCCAACAACGCCTTCAATTCCATCACGCACTCCTTAACTTAATATATGCCCCGACCTTATTTTGCCAGAAGCCTACACATTTTAAGCCCGCAAAAGAAAAACCCCGCCGTAGCGGGGTTTTTTCAAAGCCTAGGAGGCGTCGACTTACATCATGCCGCCCATGCCGCCCATGCCGCCCATATCCGGCATGCCAGCCGCCGGCTTGTCTTCCGGCAGTTCAGCGATCATGCAGTCGGTGGTCAGCATCAGGCCAGCAACCGAAGCCGCGTGCTGCAGAGCGGAGCGGGTTACCTTGGCCGGATCCAGCACGCCCATTTCCAGCATATCGCCGTACTCGCCGCTAGCCGCGTTGTAACCGAAGTTGCCCTTGCCTTCCAGCACCTTGTTCACCACAACCGACGGCTCTTCGCCAGCGTTCTTGACGATCTGGCGCAGCGGCGCTTCGATGGCCTTCAGCACGATCTTGATACCGGCGTCCTGATCGGTGTTATCGGTTTTCAGGCTGTCCAAAGTGGAGCGGGCGCGCAGCAGAGCAACGCCGCCGCCGGCCACAACGCCTTCTTCCACAGCGGCGCGGGTAGCGTGCAGCGCGTCTTCAACGCGAGCCTTCTTCTCTTTCATTTCCACTTCGGTCGCGGCGCCAACCTTGATCACCGCAACGCCGCCGGCCAGCTTGGCCACGCGCTCTTGCAGTTTCTCGCGGTCATAGTCGGAAGTGGCTTCTTCCATCTGCTTGCGGATCTCGCCCACACGGGACTGGATCTCGGCAGCTTGGCCAGCGCCGTCGATGATAGTGGTGTTTTCCTTACCCACTTCAACGCGCTTGGCTTGGCCCAGCATTTCCAGCGAAGCTTTTTCCAGAGTCAGGCCAACTTCTTCGGCAATCACGGTGCCGCCGGTCAGGATGGCGATATCCTGCAGCATGGCTTTGCGACGATCGCCAAAGCCCGGGGCTTTAACGGCAACCACTTTCAGAATGCCGCGGATGGTGTTGACCACCAGAGTCGCCAGCGCTTCGCCTTCAACGTCTTCGGCGATGATCAGCAGCGGACGGCCGGACTTGGCCACTTGCTCCAGAACCGGCAGCAGGTCGCGAATATTGGAGATCTTCTTGTCGAACAACAGGATGAAGGGATTGTCCAGAGCGGCAATCTGCTTGTCCTGATTGTTGATGAAGTACGGGGACAGGTAGCCGCGGTCGAACTGCATGCCTTCAACCACGTCCAGCTCGTTGTTCAGGCTCTTGCCGTCTTCAACGGTAATCACGCCTTCCTTGCCCACTTTTTCCATGGCATTGGCGATGATGTCGCCGATGTCGGAATCGGAGTTGGCGGAGATGGAGCCTACCTGAGCGATTTCCTTAGTGGTAGCGCACGGCTTGGCGATCTTGGCGATTTCGCCTACCAGCGAGGCAACGGCTTTGTCGATGCCGCGCTTCAGATCCATCGGGTTCATGCCGGCGGCAACGTACTTCATGCCTTCCAACACGATGGCTTGAGCCAGCACGGTGGCGGTGGTGGTGCCGTCGCCGGCAACGTCGGAAGTCTTGGAAGCGACTTCTTTCACCATCTGCGCGCCCATGTTCTCGAACTTGTCTTTCAGCTCGATTTCCTTGGCGACGGATACACCGTCCTTGGTGATGGTCGGCGCGCCGAAGGAGCGGTCCAACACCACGTTGCGGCCTTTCGGGCCCAGAGTCACTTTAACGGCATCAGCCAGGATGTTGACGCCGGTTACCATCTTGGCGCGAGCGGAATCACCAAACTTTACGTCTTTAGCAGCCATTCTTAAATCTCCAGAATTCTGAGTAAGGGAAGTTCAGATGCGGGTCGGATTACTCGACGATGCCCATTACATCTTCCTCGCGCATCACGAGGACTTCATCTCCGTCAACCTTGACGGTCTGACCGGAGTACTTGCCGAAGATGACCTTGTCGCCTTTCTTCAATTCCAGGGCGCGGCGTTCGCCGTTTTCCAGAATCTTGCCGTTGCCGACGGCCAAAACCTCGCCCATGTCCGGCTTCTCAGCGGCTGCGCCCGGCAGAACGATGCCGGAAGCGGTTTTTTCTTCAGCCTCGAGGCGCTTGATAACAACACGGTCGTGCAAAGGACGAATTGCCATGGATCTCTCCTGTTACAGTGGCTGTTGAGAGTTGAAACCTGTTTGAGTTGAGGCGGGCGTTAGCACTCACCTTCTGCGAGTGCTAATAATAGGGACGAGAGGAAGGGTTTTCAAGAGCCTGCCGTAGCAATTTTCGATGAAAGCCCTCTAGAGCCTGTTCAAAGTCTCTAGATAGCGTGGAATGAGAGAAACTTCCGCTGTGAGAAAAAGCAACCCAAGCGATGGACTGTTCCAGTCGGTGTCGGTCGCGTGACCTCCTCCCGACTAACCGAGCGGTCTAAGCTGGAGATTGCCGGCTTAAAGATGAGCAAGTCGGAACTCGCTCGGGGTCTGGTCGCCCAGCGAACTATGAGGCCTGAATTCGTTGTGGTGTGGTGTCCCGCGCAAGACTTGAACATGCCGCATCGTAGCAACCACGTCCGCGGCTTTCAGCACGAAATCCACCGTGATCGCCAGGCTCTCCCGGCTAAAATTA
>NZ_JALCYU010000033.1:0-9164 GCF_023507765.1 Chromobacterium sp. IRSSSOUMB001 | reverse complement strand
TGTTCTCCCCCACTCACTTCGCCGCCGCGCGCGGGTCCAGCGCGTCGCGCAGCGCATCCACCAACAGGCTGAAGGCGGTGACCAGCAGCGACATGGACAAGGTAACCGCCAGCATTTGCCACCAATAGCCCTGGATCAGCTCGGTGGGCGCTTCCGCCAGCATGGAGCCCAGGCTGACCTGGCGCACGCCCACGCCGAAGCCGAGGAAGGACAAGATGGCTTCGTACTTGATCAGCGCCACGGTGAGCAAGGAAAACTGCACCAGCAACAGGTGGGAGATATTGGGCAGGATGTGGACGAACATTTTGCGGGCGTTGCCGGCGCCGATGGCGTCCGCCGCCTGCACATATTCGCGGCCCTTGAGCTTCAGGTATTCCGCGCGCACCAGGCGGAAGCTGCCGGTCCAGCTGGTCAGCGCCATCACCGTGACGATGGTGGTGATGCCGCGGCCGGAGACGGCGGCGAAGGACAGCAGCAGCAACATGTCCGGCACCGAGGTGAACACGCTGTAGAACCAACCCAGCGCGTCGTCCACCCGGCCGCCGAAGTAGCCTGCCGCCGCGCCCAGCGCGCAGCCCACCAGCAAGGCCGCCACCGCGCCGAACACGCCGACGAAGATGGAGGTGGACGTGCCTTTCAGCGTTTTTTCGATCACGTCGCGGCCGCGCAGATCGGCGCCGAAAGGCAGCGTGGCGAGCTTGGCCGGCGCGGCTTGCGCATATTCGCCCATGTGCTGCCGCGCCTGTTGCAACTCCTTGCCTATCGGGTCTTCTTCCGGCGTCATGGTGACGATGGCGGCGGACGCCTGGGCGGGCTTGGCCGGCTCCGGCGGCAGCACGTCGTCGGCGGAGGCCTGCACCCAGTTGGGCGGCGCGTAAGGCACAGCGATTTCATCGGTCCAGCCGCCGCCCACCAGATTGAACCAGCCGCCGACGGCCAGCAGCAGATAGGCCGCCACGATCCACAGCGACACAAAGCCCACTTTCTTGCGTTTCAGCCTTTGCCAGCCCAGCGCCCACAAGCCGCGCGAGGGGGCGGCCGGCGCGGCGCCGGCGCTATTGTGCAATGTCGTCATTTCCAGCCCTCTCTCACGTCAGTTGCACGCGCGGGTCGATCAATTTGTAGACCAGATCGCCCAGCAGATTGAACACCATGGTGGCGATGGCGATATAGATGGTGATGGCCTTGATCACCGGGAAATCGCTCTTGTTCACCGCCATCACCACTTCATTGCCCATGCCGGGAATGCCGAAGAAGCTTTCCAGCACCAGCGCGCCGATCAACATATAAGGCAGCGACATCATCACGCTGGTCACCACCGGGATCAGCGCGTTGCGCAGCACGTGCTTGAGCATCACCGCGCGCTCGGACAGGCCCTTGGCGCGCGCGGTGCGCACGTAGTCCTGGCCGATTTCCTCGACGAAGAAGCTGCGGTAGAAACGGATGTCCGGCCCCAGCGACACCATCAGGCCCATCAGCAGCGGCAGCGGCACGTAGACGAAGAGGTTGATCCAGAAGGAATCCCCCCAGCCGCGCACCGGGAACCAGCCCATTTTGAAGGCCAGGAAATACTGGCCGGCGATGATGTAGACCAGCGCGCTGACCGACATGGCCACGGTGCAGGCGATGGTGACGATGTGGTCGGTCAGGCCGCCGCGGAAATAGGCGACCAGCGCCGCCAGCGGGATGGCGATCAGCAGGTCCACCACCAGCATGGCGCCGGTCAGCGTCAAGGACGGGCCGACGCGGCTGCCGATGATGTCGGCCACCGGCTGCTGGGTGGACCAGGAGGTGCCGAAGTCCAACGTCAGCACCTGTTTGACGAAGATCCAGAACTGCTGCGGCAGGCTCTGATCCAGGCCCAGCTGGGCGCGGATATTGGCCAGCACGTCCGGCGTCAGGTGCTTGCCGGCCAGCACCAGCGACGGGTCCCCGCCCACCAGGGTAAACAGGGTGAAAACCAGCAGCATGACGCCAAACAGGGTTGGGATCATCTGCAGGATGCGACGGATGATAAAAGCGGACATATTGTTCTCCTCGCCTGCCGCTTACTTCTGCACGTCCAGGAAACGCCAGATGTAGTTGTAGTTGGGATGCAGCTTGGCGCCGCGCACCCAGGGCTGGATCAGCGTGTTGCGGAAACGGATGTCGCTGAAAGCCCAGGGGGTGTCCGCCATCACGATCTTATTCATCGCGTCGTACAGCCGGTTGCGCTCCGGCCCGTCTTCCAGATTGCGAGACTGCTCGTACAGCCGGTCGTAGCGCGCGGACTGGTAGCAGGCGTAGTTGACGCCGCCGGTATTGGGGCCGTACAGCAGCTGAACGAAGTTTTCGCCGTCCGGGAAGTCCGCGCTCCAGGCCGCCCCGTTCATGCCGAACTTGCACTCGCGCTGCGCCTTGATCTGTTCGTTCCACTGCATCACGCGGAAGTCCACGCGCACCTTGATCAGATCAAAGGCCTTTTGCCAGTACTCGTTCCATTGCTTGTCTATGGCGGTGGGGCCGGTCAGGAAGTCCACCACCAGCGGCCCGCCGTTCGGCTGGCGACGATAGCCGTCCGCGCCCTTCTTGTAGCCGAAGCGGTCCAGCAAGGCGTTGGCCAGCGCCGGGTTGTAGGGGAAGGCGCCGCGAAAATCCGGGTTGTGGCCGGCCACATTGGGCGGCACCACGTACTGGACCTTGACCGCCTGGTTGCGGCGGATGTCGCGTATGGTTTCATCGGTGTTGAAGGCCATGGTGATGGCGCGGCGCAGCGCGATCTTGTCCTTGCCGTAGCCGCCCACCACCGGGTCTTTCATGCCGAAGGCGTAGAAGGTGATTTCCTCGTCCAGGCTGCGCAGCAAGCGGACGCCCTGGCGTTGGAGGTCCGGCTTCAGTTCGGCCCGCCACGGGTTGCTCGGGTCCATGCGCAGCAGTTGCCGGATCAGCGGCTGGGGGATGCCCACCAGGTCCAGCTCCGCGCTCTTGAACGCCAACCAGGTGGGCTGTTCCTCCTGGATCACAGACACTTCGATGCGGCCGATCTGCGGATAGCTCTTGCCGTTCATCTCGCGGGCGACGCGCTGGTCTTCCGGGTCGCCGCCCGGCTGGTAGTTGAAGGTCTGCTTGCGGAAGTTGGGGTTGGCCACCAGCGAGATGTGGGTGCCGGGCTGCCATTTGGCCAGCATATAGGGGCCGGTGCCCACCGGGTGGGCGTTGGTGTTGCTGCCGTAGGCTTCCACCGCCTCGCGCGCCTGGCCTTGCACAAAGGGCGCGGCCAGGATGTATTTCAGCGCCGGATACGGCTGAATCAGCTTCAGTTGCAGGGTGTAGCGGTCCAGCGCGCGCACGCCGGCCACCGGCGCATCGTAGTTGATCTTGCCGCCGGCGGGCTTGGCCCAGGCGTCCAGGCCGACGAACTTGCCGGCCACCAGATCGCTCATCGGCGAGGCTACCGCCGGATCAATCAGCCGCTTGAAGGCGTAGACATAGTCTTCCGCCGTCAGCTCTCGTTTCTTGCCCTTGAAGGCTGGGTCCGGCGCGAAGTACACGCCTTTTTTAAGGGTGAAAGTGTAGGTTTTGGCGTCGGCGCTGACCGTGGGCATGGCGACGGCCACATTGGGCACCACCTTGACCGGCCGCGCCAGGTAGTCGAAGGTCAGCAGCGGATCGAAGATGTGTTCGATAATGGCGCCGGAATAGATGTCCGAGGTCTTGGACGGGTCGAAACCGGTTTCCGGCGCGTTGAAGGCCACATGCAGCACCTTGTTCATGTCCGCGGCCTGCGCCGACATTCCCCCCCACGCCATCAGCGCCAGCAGCGCGCATCGCTTCAGGCTCATGATTTTCTCCTTTGTTGTCGCTCCGGCCTGGCGTCTTGCGCCGGCCGATTATTATGTCGCCGTTCTAGCGGCTCTTAAGAACGTGTTTACGATCTCGCGAGCTAAGGCGAGACAAGGCGAAAACGAGCGAAAAAACGGAATGTACACGTGGTACATGAGCATTTTGAGCTCGGTTTCAACGCCCATTTCTATCCATCCCGCCGACGCGCAGCAGATCGTAAACAGGTTCTTAACACTCATGAACAAGGTGCGCCGGCCCTGCTTGTTGACAAGCGACGCCGGCGACGCCATCGTAAAAGTCTCCGTTCAAACACCACCCAAGGCGGCCGTTTTATCCACCCGCCTCCCACTTTTCAAGGAGCGCATCATGAAAACAAGGCTAGCGCTGACCCTGCTGGCGGCCAGCCTGCTGACCGGTTGCGCCACCCAGGCGGGTTACGCGCAAAAGGTCTATGGCTGGCAAGGCCGCGATGTCAACGAGATGCTGGCGCAATGGGGCGCGCCCACCAGCCAGCTGACCATGCCCAACGGCAATCAGCTCTACACCTACCGCAGCGCCTACAGTCAGGAAATGCCTTATCAGGGCGGCTTCTACAACTACCCGTGGGGCTTTAGCGGCGGCGGTTCGGTGTATTACCGCTGTACCACCAACTTCGTCGCCGATCCCAAAACCCACACCATTCTGTCGGTGAGCTTTGAGGGCAATGATTGCGTGGCGCCCCCTAAAAATTAAACACCGTCCTCGCCAAAAGAAAGAGCCTGCGCAAACGCAGGCTCTCTTCGTTTCAATGTTCGGCCGCCGGCTGGTGCGCCGGCTTGCCGCCCAATAGGCGGCGCACCCGGCTGCGCAGGCCGTCCAGATAGGTGTAGACCACCGGCACCACGATCAGGGTCAGCACCGTGGAGGTCAGCAAGCCGCCGATGATGGCGTGCGCCATCGGCCGGTTGCTTTCCGAACCGTCGCCGGTGCCCAGGGCCAAAGGCAGCATGCCGAAGATCATCGCCAGGCTGGTCATCATGATGGGCCTCAAGCGCACGCGGCCGGCCTCCACGATGGCCTGGTTGCGCTCCATCCCTTCGCGCCGCGCCTGGTTGACGAAGTCCACCAGCAGAATGCCGTTCTTGGCCGCCAGGCCCATCAACATGATGATGCCGATCACCGAGAACATGTTCAGCGTGGAGCCGAACACATAAAGCGAACAGAACACGCCGACGAAAGCCAGCGGCAAAGCCATCATGATGGTGACCGGCAGCGTGAAGCTGCGGAACTGCGCGGCCAGGATCAGATAGATGAAGATCACCCCCAAGGCCAAGGCCTGCACCGCGTAGCCCAGCGATTCCTGCATATCCTTTTGCTGGCCGCCCTGCACCAGCATCACCCCCGGCGGCAGCTTCAGCCCTTCCACCAGCTGATGCACCTCGGCGGAGACGGTGCCGGCGTCGCGGCCTTCGATATTGGCCAGGATGGTGATCTCTCGCATCATGTTGACGCGCTTGATCTGGCGCGGGCTGATGCCCTGCCGGGTTTCTATCAAGGAAGACAGCGGAATCATATTGGCCGCGCCGTTGGCGTCCGGCCGCCCGGCCACGGTCAGCGCGTCCAACAGTTCCTGGCGGCGCTCGGACTTGGGCACCCGCAGCTTGACGTCGTAGTTTTCGCCGTCCGGCGCTTCCCAGGTGGTGACCGCGTTGCCGGCCAGCAGGATGGACAAGGTCTTGCCCACGCGGGCCAGGTCCACGCCCAAGCTGGTGGCGGCGTCGCGCTTGAGCACCAGGTTCAGCGCCGGATCGCCTTCGCTGAGATTGGATTCGATATCGCGCACGCCGTGGATCTTGCCCAGCCGGCGCATCAGGTCTTCGGACACCGCGGTCAGTTCGCGCAGATCGCTGCCGCGCAGGCCCACCTTGACCGGCTTGCCCTGCTGCTGCTCGTTGGCCACCGATTTGATGGTGACGCCGGCCACCGGCAGCACTCGCGCGCGCGCGTCGGCTATCACCTGGCCCAGCGGGCGATGGCGGCTGTTCTTGTCGCCGATGTCCACCGTCACCGAGCCGTCGTTCTTGCCGGCGCCAAAGTTGCCTTCGCCCACATTCATCGAGATCGATTTGATTTCGGGAATGCCCTTCACCGCCGCCGCCAGCTCATGGCCCTTGGTGGCGGTGTATTCCAAGGCCGAGCCGGGCGCGGTCTGGTAGCTGATGGTGAATTTACCGCTGTCTCGCTCCGGAATGAACTCGCCGCCGATGCCGGGCACCAGCGCGAAGCTGGCGACGGTCAGCAGCAAGGCCGTGCCCAGCACGGTCTTGCGGTGGCCCAGCGCCCAGCGGATCACGCCGACGTAGCGCTCCGCCAGCCGGTCCAGCGAGCTTTCGAAGGCGTCCAGCATTCGCCCCAGCGGACCGCGGTGCTTGTCGCCGTGGTGGTGCGGGTCGTGCCAGATGGAGGACAGCATCGGGTCCAGCGTGAAGCTGACCAGCATCGATATCAGCACCGCCACCGCCACGGTCAGGCCGAACTGGTGGAAGAACTTGCCGATGATGCCGCCCATGAAGCCCACCGGCAGGAACACCGCCACCACAGTCAGCGTGGTGGCCAGCACCGCCAGGCCGATTTCATTGGTGCCGTCCAGCGCCGCCTGGTAGTGGCTCTTGCCCAGGCCGGCGTGGCGGACGATGTTTTCGCGCACCACGATGGCGTCGTCGATCAACAGGCCGATGGACAGCGACAAGGCCAGCAGGGTCAGCATGTTCAGGGTGAAGCCGAACATCTGGATGGCGAACAGGGTGCCGATCAGCGACACCGGCAGAGTCAGGCCCGTGATCACCGTGCTGCGCCAGCTGCCCAGGAACAGGAAGACGATCAGCACGGTCAGGCCGGCGCCTTCCAGCAGCGTGGACTCCACATTGTGCAGCGATTTTTTCACGTCCTCGGCGGTATCGTAGGTGTAGCGCACCTTGACCCCGGCCGGCATCTGGCTCTTCAGTTCCTCCACCCTGGCCTTGACGCCCTCGGCCACCTCCACCACATTAGCGCCGCGCGCGGCGCGCAGGTCCAGCGACACGCCGGGCCGGCCGTCTATCAGCGAGATGCTGGACTGCTCGGCCTCGGTGTCGGCCACGGTGGCGATGTCCTCAAGCCGGATGGGCGCGCCGTTGCGGTAGCCCACCGCCAGCTGCGAGAAGTCCTCGGCCGATTTCAACTTGCCGGCGACGCGAATCGCCCACTCCTTGCTGACCGCCGACACCGAGCCGGCGGGGAAGTCCTGATTGGCTGCGCGCAACGCGTCGGCCACGTCCTGCAAGGACAGGCCGGAGGCTTCCAGCCGCACCGGGTCCACGTCGACGCGGATCTCGCGGCGCACGCCGCCGATAAGCTTGACGTCGCCGACGCCGGCCACCATCTGCAGCCGCTTCTTCAGCACCTTGTCCACCCAGGTGGTCAGCTCGCGCGGCCGGGTCTGGTCCGAGGTCAGCACCAGGGTCAGCATGGGGTTGTCGTTGGGGTCCACCTGGGACACGGTGGGCGCGGAGATCTCGCGGCGGAACTGGCCCTGAATGGCGCCTATCTTGTCCCGCACGTTCTGCACCGCCGACACCGGGTCCACCGACAGCTCGAACTCCACCACCACGGTAGAGTTGCCTTCCATCGAGTAAGAGCGGATTTCCTTGATGCCGTTGATGGTGTTGACCGCCTCTTCCACCGGCTTGGAGATTTCGCTTTCCACCACTTCCGGCGAGGCGCCGGGATAGTCGGTGGACACCAGGGCGATGGGGAAGCGGATGTCCGGCATCTCCTCCACCGCCAGCCGCTGCCAGGAAAACAAGCCCAGCACCACCAGCGTCATCATCAGCACGGCGGCGAAATAGGGATTGCGGACACTGATTCGGGTCAGCCACATGCTGCGCCCCTCCGCTTAGAGTTTGCCGCCGGGCAGGGAGACCGGATCGCCGGCCTTCACCCCCACCAGGTCCACGGCGATCACGTGCTCGCCCGGCTTGACGCCGGCCACCGCCGCCAGCCTGTCCGCCTCGGAGCGCAGCAACAGCTCTACCGGCCGCCTCTCCAGCCTGCCCTGGCGCGCCACCAGCACCCAGGGCTGGCCGTCCGGATCGTGGATGGCCGGCAGCGGCAGCACGATCTGGTCGCTGACCTGGCGCAGCACAATGCCGCCCTTGGCGAACTGCCCGGCCTTCAGCTTGTGTTCCGGGTTTTTCACGCGGATGTACAGGGTGAAGCTGCGGGTGCCAGCCACCGCCACCGGGTTGATGCGCACCACTTCGCCTCGCTGAGGCTCGGCCAGGCCGTCCACGCTGAAACCGGCCTGCATGCCGGGCTGAATCTGCGAGATCAGCCGCGCCGGCACGGTGGCGGCGATTTCCAGCACCGATAGATCCGCGATGGCGAACAGCACCGCGTTCTTGCCCGCCACTTCGCCCGGATTGATCTTGCGCTCGTACACCACGCCGTCTATCGGCGCGCGAATCTGGGTGTCCGCCAGCAGCCGGCGCGCCCGCGCCAGTTGGGTGGCCTGAGCCTTGGCCTCGCCCTCCTTCACGCGGTAGTCGCTGTCGAATTCGTCATAGGCGATCTGCGAGATGAAGCCCTTGTGCAGCAGCTCGCGCTGCTTTTCCAGCTTGACCTTGGCCAGGCGCAGCCGCGCCTCGGTATTGGCCACCTGGGCGTTCTGCTCCGCCACCGATTGCGACAGCACTTCGGCGTCCAGCACCGCCAGCACCTGGCCGCGCTTGACCGCCTCGCCCTCGCGCACGCGCACTTCCTTGACCCTGGCCTCCACCTCGGCGGCCACGGTGCCGCTGGTCAAGGCGTTCAGCGATCCGGTGAAGGCTATCGTCGCCGCCAGCACGCGCGGCTTGGCCGCCATCACGTCGGCGGTGGACAACGCCCGCGCCACCGGCGCGGAGGCCGCGGCCTTGCCGGCGGCGCCCTCCTTGGGCGGCTCGGACGGTTTGGCGCCGCAAGCCGCCAGCGCCAACGACAAGAGCGGGACTATGACAAATCGTGTGTTCATCTGTGTTGTTCTTTTCTATGGTTGAGCCGCCCGCGACGCGGAGCTCGGACACGCGTGATCGGCCGCCGCGTCAGGCTCGGCGGCCGCGCATCCAGGACGATGAAACGACGCAAGACTCCCCCTTGCGCCGGCGCGGCCGGACCAGGGCCGCTTGGCATCATCCCACAGGCGTCACCGCGGGATATGCCATTGTGTGGTCGTATTGTCTTATTGTTGTGAAGCGTAGGCCGACAAGCCGCAGTCAAGCATTTGGGCGGCCTGACTGCGGCCGCCCGTTATCATGCCACAACACTATCCATTAGACATATGTCAT
>NZ_JALCYU010000032.1:0-15577 GCF_023507765.1 Chromobacterium sp. IRSSSOUMB001 | reverse complement strand
AGACTTTCTCACACTACGCTACTACTCAGAGACTTTGAACAGGTTCTTTAGATGGACTCGCCTTGCTCGGCCTGCAGCGCGGTCAAGGCGATGGTGTAGACAATGTCGTCCACCAGCGCGCCGCGCGACAGATCGTTGACCGGCTTGCGCAGGCCTTGCAGCATCGGGCCCACCGACACCACATTGGCTGAGCGCTGAACGGCCTTGTAAGTGGTGTTGCCCGTGTTGAGGTCCGGGAATACGAACACGGTGGCGCGGCCGGCCACTTCGCTGTCCGGCGCCTTCTGGCGGCCTACCGATTCCACGCTGGCGGCGTCGTACTGCATCGGGCCGTCTATCATCAGATCCGGGCGCTTTTCCTTGGCGATGCGGGTGGCTTCCCGGACTTTCTCCACGTCCGATCCGCTGCCGGAGGAGCCGGTGGAGTAGGAGATCATCGCCACACGCGGCGGAATGCCGAAAGCGGCGGCGGAGTCCGCCGACTGTATGGCGATGTCGGCCAACTGTTCGGCGTCAGGATCGGGGTTCACCGCGCAGTCGCCGTAGACCAGCACCTGCTCCGGCATCAGCATAAAGAACACGCTGGACACGATGCTGGCGCCCGGCGCGGTCTTGATCAGCTGCAAGGCGGGGCGGATGGTGTTGGCGGTGGTGTGCACCGCGCCGGACACCAGGCCGTCCACTTCGTCCAGCGCCAGCATCATGGTGCCCATCACCACATTGTCTTCCAATTGCTGTTCGGCCATCGGAGCGTTCAGGCCCTTGCTCTTGCGCAGCTCGACCATGGGGGGCACGTAACGGCCGCGGACCTCGTTGGGATCGATGATTTCCACCGACTCCGGCAGTGTCACGCCCTGGGCTTCCGCCACTTGCAGGATTTCGGCGCGCTGGCCGATCAGCACGCAGCGGGCGATGCCCTTCTCGTGGCAGATGGCGGCGGCCTGGATGGTGCGCGGCTCGTTGCCTTCCGGCAGCACGATGCGTTTATTGGCCTTGCGCGCCTTTTCCATCAGCTGGTAACGGAAGGCAGGCGGCGGCAGGCGCAGTTCCTGAGGCGTGCCGATGTATTGTTTCAGCGGCGCCACGTTCAGGTGCTCGGCGACGAATTCGATCACTCGCTCCATGCGCTCGCGGTCGTCGGACGGCACTTGCAGGCTCATATTGTTGAGCGCGCTGCTGGTGTCGAAGGTGTTGGATTCGCTGGCCATCACCGGCATGCCGCCGGTAAAGGCCTGCTGGCACAGCAGCATGATGCGCGGGTCCGGCATCGAATCGCAGGTCAGCAACAGCCCGGCCAGCGGCACCCCGTTCATCGCCGCCATCGCGGTGGCCAGCACGATGTCCTCGCGGTCGCCGGGAGTGATGATCAGCGCGCCGGGCTTGAGCAGGTGCACGATATTAGGAACGGTGCGAGCGGTCACCACCATGGTGCGCACGCGGCGGCTGGTCAGTTGGCCGGCGTGCAACAGCCGCGCCTTCAGATGATTGGCCACGTCCAGGGTGCGCGGCGCCAGCAGTTCCGGCTCGTGCGGGATGGCGCCCAGCATCGGCAGCCGCGCCTTTTTCATCAAGCTGCCGCTTTCCAGCACCTCGGTGGCGATGTCCTGAGCGTTCTGGTCCTTGGGCACCCGGTTGAGGATGTAGCCGGCGATCTGGCCGCCCTGGCCGCCGCCAAAGGCCTGAATGCTCATTTCCAGCTGCTCGGCGATCTCGTGGCTGGCCAGGTTGTCGGCCGCGCTGACCAGGATGGTCTGCGCTTGCAGATTGCGCGCGATCTTCGTGTTTAGAAAGGTGGAGAACACCTGTTTCTGGTCCGGCACCAGGCCCTCCACCAGCACCACGTCCACCTGATTGGCCGCCTGTTGATACAGGCTGACCACTTCTTCCATCAATTGATCCACCTGGCCTTTTGACAGCAGGCGTTCCACCCGCTCCATCGGAATCGGCTCCGGCGGATTGAGCCGGCAGATGGCGCGGGCGAAGTGGGTGGAGCGTTCCGGCTCCTTGGGGTCCGCGCCCTGGGCGATGGGTTTGACGAAGCCGACGCGCAGGCCGGCTTGCTCCAGGCTGTGGATGGCGCCCAGCGCCACCGAGGTCAGGCCGGCGTTGAAGCCGATGGGAGCGAGGAAAAAGGTTTGCATGTTTTCAGAGGCTTTCCTGTGACGCGCGGGGGGAATGGGCGCGAACGACGGTCCGGCACCGACCGAGCGGTGTCGCAGGCTGCAGGCGCGTGGCGCGATGAGTCGTAAAATTTGGCATTTAGGCAAAAATCAGCGGTTTTGTCGCCATGGATCCCAAGCTTGCGGCCGCGGCGGCGAGGGTGGGTTCTCGCTGTGGCGGGCACGGCTTTTCAATCGGTATAGCATCGCCGGAAGCTGGCGTCAGCGCTGCCGGGCCATCGGCGAAAAGCATGGCTGCGCCTGTATTTACGCGGCAGGCATTGTAACTGGCGGCATATCGGCTACAGTCCAGAAGGGGCCGTGGCTCAAAGCCGGACGGAGGCGATGACGGTGATTATAACATCATGAATTAAGCGACTCTAATATTGCATTGCAGCGTGAATGCTAAATCTTTGATTCCTATCAAAAATATTATTCTAAGTATGATTTGGGTACGGCAAGCTGATGTTTTTACGCCAAAAACCTACTTCCGGTAGAGAGGAAAGGCTTGCCCCAGTGGGGGGGCGGGGGCATAATCCGCCCCTCTGTTGCAAGGTTCGGCCTTGTTTTTGTTGATTGTTTTTGATAGTCCCGCAAACTCGTTTTAAGCGAGATTCGGCTGGTCTTATATCTTCTACCGGAGGTGTGGGAATAATGTCTGATCTGGCTTCCGCGCAGATGCTTCAAGCATCTGCTGCCCAGCTACCCGTCTATACCTATTTTGATCCTGCCTATTACGCTCAGGAACAGCGGCTGCTGTTTGGAGACGCGCCCATCTACTATGGCCATGAGCTGATGACGCCCAACGCCGGCGATTATCAGACTCTGGAATGGATGGGGCACGGCAAGATGCTCAAGAATGTGGATGGCCGGATCAAGCTGATCTCCAATGTATGCCGTCACCGCCAGGCCATCATTTATAAGGGCCGCGGCAACGGCAATCATATCGTCTGCAATTTGCATGGTTGGACTTACGACGCCGAAGGCTCTTTGCTGGGCGCGCCGCATTTCCCGGAGACGCCGTGCTTGAACCTGATCCAGACCGAACTGACGCGTTGGAACGGCCTGCTGTTCGACGCGCGCCGCAATGTGGCGCGCGACCTGGAAAACCTGGGCGTGGCCAAGCACATGAGCTTTGACGGCTACGCCTACCATTCCAGCCATCTGACGGAGTACGCCTTCAACTGGAAGACCTTCATCGAAGTGTATTCCGAGGACTACCACGTCGATCCCTTCCACCCCGGCCTCGGCAATTTCGTCGATTGCGACGATCTGAAGTGGGAGTGGGGCGCGCAATACCATGTACAAACCGTGGGTGTGAAGAACCAACTGGCCACCTCCGGCTCCCGCGTCTACGGCAAGTGGCACGAGGAAGTCCGCCGCCGCTATGCCGATCAGCAGCCGGAGTTCGGCGCCATTTGGCTGACGTACTACCCCAACATCATGGTGGAGTGGTATCCGCATGTGCTGGTGGTCAGCGTGGTGATGCCGCGCGGGCCGGAGCAGTGCACGGTGTTGACCGAGTTCTACTACCCGGAGGACGTGGTGTGGTTCGAGCCGGAGTTTATCGAAGCGGAGCAGGCGGCCTATTTTGAAACCGCCAAGGAAGACGACGAGATCTGCTACCGGATGCACGAAGGCCGCCGTGCCTTGTGGATGCGCGGCGAGAGCGAGGTGGGGCCTTATCAATCGCCCACCGAAGAAGGCATGCTGCACTTCCACGAGTTCTACCGACGCAAGATGGGCGAGGCGCTGACTGGTTAAGCGACGGCTTGCGGTGTCATAATGCAAAGGCGCGGACTTGTCCGCGCCTTTTTTACGAGCCTGTTCAAAGTTTGCCGCGCGTTGGAAGGCGTCACGCGGGAGGACCGCTGCAGAATGCTCATGTACCGTCAGCACATGCCGCTGCTTCCGCCGTCTTCGTCTTGTCTTGCTCGCCGGATTGTGAGCAGGCTCTTATCTGGTTTGCCCGATTCCATGCTCAAAACGCTTTTCCGCTGTTTGCCCTTGTCGCTGGCCTTGCTGGCTCCGTTGGTCCAGGCCGCTGTCTACACCGATGCCGTGAGCCGCGTGCGTTTCAATGTGCCGCCGGGCTGGAAGGTTCGCCCCAGCGTGGTGGACGGCCAGCGCGTGCTGCGGGTGGTGCCGCCCAAAGCCGATCAGCGCGAGCGCGCCGCCATCGATGTGCAGGTGTTCTCGCGCAAGCCGGGGCGCGGCGACACCCTGGCCCGGCTGGCGCAAAAATACCGCCGGGAGGACGACAATCGCGAAGCCGCCAATTTCGCCCGCGTCAACAGCCGCAGCGGCCGGCTGGTGACCGAATACCGCGACGGCCGCTTCGTTTCCAATCGGCTGTGGATTGTCCGCCACAACCTGCATGTGTTTCAGTTGGGGGACAAAAAGCGCATGGCCGAGGCACGCTGCGCCGCCAACGCTTCTGAATTCAAAACCTATCGTCGGCAGATGGAGGCCATCTGCCTGTCGCTTGAATTGTTGAAGCGATGACGCCGGCGTTGAGCGACGGCGCGCGGGCCATGGGACGGCGCTTGCGCCAAGGCCGGCTGGGTTCCGGCTGGATGGTGGTGGCGGCGTTGTGTTTTGCGCTGATGAGCATGTTCGTCAAGCTGGGCGCCGACGCCTTCGCTTCCACCGAGCTGCTGTTCTGGCGCACCGCCATCGGCGCGCTGGCTTTGGGCGCTGCGATGGCCTGGAAGCGCCAGTCGCCGTGGACGCCGCATTGGCGCGGGCACGTCAAGCGCAGCTTCGTGGGCTACGCGTCCATGGTGGCGCTGTTCTATGCGCTGACCCGGCTGCCCTTGTCCACGGCGGTCACGTTGAACTACACCTCCTCGCTGTTCTTCGCCTTGCTGTGTGTGATCAAGTTGAAAGACCGGCTGACGCCGCGCACCGGCCTGGCCCTGTTGCTGGGCTTCGTCGGCATCGTTATCCTGCTGCGCCCCACTTTCAGCTCAGAGCAGTGGCTGGCAGGCTTGATTGGTCTGATGTCCGGCGTCAGCGCCGGCTTCGCGGTGTTTCAGGTGCGCGAGTTGGGGCGGATGGGGGAGCCGTCCTGGAAGGTGGTGTTCTGGTTTTTCGCCATTTCCAGCGTGTTCGGCGGCATCTGGCTGGCTTTGGGGCCGGGTTTCAGCGCGGTGACGGCGGACAATGTCTTGCCGCTGCTTGGGGTTGGCGTGTGCGGTATGTTGGGACAATTGGCGATGACCCGCGCTTACAAGGACGGACGTAAATACCTGGTGGCCAGCTTCGGCTATCTGACGGTGCTGTTTTCCGCGCTGCTGGGCGTGGTGTTGTGGGGCGATCCGCTGAGCGCCTGGTCGCTGGCGGCGATGGTGTTGATAGTGGGGTCCGGCCTGATGGCGGCCTTGCGTTGAAGCAGAGCTTGGGGGTTCAACAAGAATGAATAAGGATAATGTGGTTTGACTAGTGGAAAGTGGCGCCTGGGTTCGGGCTGGATGGTGGTGGCGGCGGTGTTTTTCGGCCTGATGGGGGTGTTCGTCAAGCTGGGCGCCGAATATTTCTCCTCCACCGAGCTGGTGTTCTGGCGCACTCTGGTGGGCGTGGTCACGCTGGGCGCGGCGGCTTTGTGGCGGCGCGAGCGCTTCTCCACGCCCTTGCTGCGCTATCACGTGCAGCGCGGCCTGATCGGCTACGCTTCCTTATTGCTGTATTTCTACGCCATCGCCCATTTGCCCTTGTCCACGGCGGTGACGCTCAACTACACCTCGCCGATGTTCCTGGCGCTGCTGTCGGTGGCGCTGTTGCGCGAGCGCCTGCCCAAGCAGGCGCTGGCCGGCCTGGCGCTGGGCTTTGTCGGCGTGGTGCTGTTGCTGCGGCCCACCTTGTCCAGCGAGGCCTGGGTGGCCGGTTTGCTTGGCGTCGGCTCCGGCCTGCTGGCCGGCTGGTCCTATCTGCATGTGCGGGAACTGGGCCGCCAGGGCGAGCCGGAATGGAAGGTCGTGTTCTATTTCGCGCTGATTTCCACGCTGGGCGGCCTGCTGTTGATGCTGTTTGAAACCTGGCATCCGGTGACGCTGGAGAACGCGTGGCTGCTGCTGGGCTTGGGCGCCACCGCCACCATCGCCCAATTGGCGATGACCCGCGCCTACAAGGTGGGGCGCAAGCTCTTGGCCGCCAATCTGTCTTACCTGACCGTGGTGTTTTCCACTTTGCTGGGCGTCGGCTTGTGGGGCGACCCGCTCAGCGCCGCCGGCCTGGCGGCGATGGGTTTGATCATCGTCAGCGGCATGTTGGCCAGCCGGCGTTAAGCTGCCACCATGGTCCGGTGTTTGACCGGACGCGGCGAGGGAACGGCGATGACGGTGCCTGCGGGCAAGGCCGCCTTGTTGGCGGCGATGAGGGACGAATACCGGCGCTTGAGCGCGGTGCTGGCGCGGGTGCCGCCGGAGCGCGCTTTCGCTCAGGAAATGGACGGGCACGCCAAGGGCAGCCGGATGAGCGCCGCGGACCTGATGGCCTATCTGCTGGGCTGGCAGGCGCTGGTGCTGAAGTGGCATCGATTGGAGCGGGATGGCTTGCCTATGGACTTTCCCGACACCGGCTACCGTTGGAATCAGTTGGGCTTGTTGGCGCAGAAGTTCTACCGCGATTACGGGGATGTCGACGACTGGGCGCGGCTGTGCGCGATGCTGGACGATAGCCAGCGTCAGGTAGAGGCGCTGGTGGAGAGCTATTCCGACGAGGCGCTTTACGGCGGCCCCTGGTACGACAAATGGACGCGCGGGCGGATGATTCAGTTCAATACCGCCTCGCCCTGCCGCAATGCCCGCGGGCGGCTAGCCGCCTGGCTCAAGACGCTGCCGGCCGGCTGAAAAAGCTTGCCGCGCCAGTGCGGCCAAGCCTTAAAATGAAAGCGACACAGCAAAGGAGAAGGACATGATCTCGATACGCGAACAACACTACGGCCTGGACGTGGCGCTGTACAACGAATTCACGCTGGCGGACTTCAAGCTGCTGGAGGAGGCCCTGCTCAAGCGCCAGTCCGAGCGTGCAAAGCCCGATCTGCTGCTGGACCTGACCGAACTGAAGGATTTCACGCTGGACATGGCGCTGGAAGAGGTCAAATTCATGCGTGCCCATGAAAATCACGTCGGCCGCGTGGCGCTGGTGGTCAGCGATGTTTGGATCAAGCTGGCCGCCCACATCGCCGGCTTGTTGTCCAATACCCGCACTCAGTATTTTGATACCGCGGAAGAGGCCCAGGCCTGGTTGGAAAGCCCGGTGGCGGCGGGGACCTGACTTGTCCGGCGGCGCTGATTTCGGGACGCCCAATGCGGCGTCCCGGTTGATTTTGTCGGCGATGGCGGTACAGTAGCGGTTTTTGTTCAACTCGAAAGAATAAAAACCGATGTTGAAAAGCATTTCCAGCCGCCTGGCGGCCGAACTTTCCGTCCGCGAGGCGCAAGTCGCCGCCACCATCGACCTGATAGACGGCGGCGCCACCGTTCCCTTCATCGCCCGCTACCGTAAGGAAGCCACCGGTGGCCTGGACGACACCCAGCTGCGCACGCTGGCCGAGCGCCTGGTCTATCTGCGCGAGCTGGACGAACGCCGCGTCAGCATCCTCGGCAGCATCTCCGAGCAAGGCAAACTGAGCCCCGAACTGGAAGCCGCGCTCTATGCCGCGGACAACAAGACCGCGCTGGAAGACCTTTACCTCCCCTACAAACCCAAGCGCCGCACCAAGGCGCAGATCGCGCGCGAAGCCGGGCTGGAGCCCTTGGCCGACGGCCTGTTGACCGATCCTAGCCAGGACCCCAACGTCGCCGCGGCCGCCTATGTCAACGCCGAAGCCGGCGTGGCCGACGCCAAGGCGGCGCTGGACGGGGCGCGCGCCATCCTGATCGAGCGCTTCGCCGAAGATGCTGAGCTCTTGGGCCAACTGCGCGAAAAGCTGTGGAACGAGGGCGAGCTGGTTGGCCAGGTCGTGGCTGGCAAGGAGAACGAGGGCGCCAAGTTTTCCGATTATTTCGAACACCGCGAAGCCATCCGCGCCACGCCCTCGCACCGCGCGCTGGCGTTATTGCGCGGCCGCAACGAGGGCGTGCTGAGTCTGACGCTGAAATACCAGCCGGACGAAACCCCGATCACCGAACGCTCCGCCTACGAGCAACTGATCGCCGCGCGCTTCGGCGTGCGCGACGCCGGCCGTCCGGCCGACAAATGGCTGCTGGACACCGTGCGCTTGTGCTGGCGCGCCAAGATTTTCCTGTCGCTGGAGCTGGAACTGGTGTCGCGGCTCAAGGACGCCGCCGACGCCGAGGCGATCAAGGTGTTCGCGGACAATCTGCATGATCTCTTGCTGGCGGCCCCGGCCGGCCAGCGCGCCACCTTGGGCCTGGACCCGGGCCTGCGCACCGGCTGCAAGGTGGCGGTGGTGGACGGCACCGGCAAGCTGCTGGACACCGCCACCATTTATCCGCACGAGCCGCGCCGCGATTGGGACCGTTCGCTGGCGGTGCTGGGCGCCTTGTGCGCGCGTCATCGCGTGGATCTGATCGCCATCGGCAACGGCACCGCCAGCCGGGAAACCGACAAGCTGGCGCAGGAGCTGATCCGCGCCTATCCGCAATTGGGCATGACCAAGATCGTGGTGTCCGAAGCCGGCGCTTCGGTATATTCGGCGTCGGAACTGGCGGCGCGGGAATTCCCGGACCTGGACGTATCCCTGCGCGGCGCGGTGTCCATTGCCCGCCGTTTGCAGGACCCGCTGGCCGAACTGGTGAAAATCGATCCCAAGTCCATCGGCGTCGGCCAGTACCAGCATGACGTCAACCAGAGTCAATTGGCGCGCGCCTTGGACGCTGTGGTGGAGGATTGCGTCAACGCCGTCGGCGTGGACGTCAACACCGCCTCTGTGCCGCTGCTGACCCGCATCTCCGGCCTCAACGCCACATTGGCGGCCAATATCGTGTCCTATCGCGATCAGAACGGCGCCTTCCGCAGCCGCAAGCAATTGCTGAAAGTGCCGCGGCTGGGCGACAAAACCTTCGAACAGGCGGCCGGCTTCCTGCGCATCCGTGATGGCGATAACCCGCTGGACGGCTCCGCCGTGCATCCGGAAGCCTATCCGGTGGTGGAGCAGATTGTGCTGAAAACCGGCCGCGAGATGAAATCGCTGCTGGGCGATTCCGGCTTCCTCAAAACCGTGAAGGCGGTGGACTACACCGACGAACGCTTCGGCCTGCCCACGGTGATGGACATCCTGCGCGAGCTGGACAAGCCGGGCCGCGACCCGCGTCCGGAGTTCAAGACCGCCACCTTCCAGGACGGCGTCGAGGACATCAAGGACCTGCAGCCGGGCATGGTGTTGGAGGGTGTGGTCACCAATGTCGCCAACTTCGGCGCCTTCGTCGATATTGGCGTGCATCAGGATGGACTGGTTCACATCTCGGCCTTGTCCAACAAGTTCGTCGACGACCCGCGCAAGGTGGTCAAGGCCGGCGATGTGGTCAAGGTCAAGGTGATGGAGGTGGACGCGGCGCGCAAGCGCATCGCGCTGACCATGCGCTTGGACGACACGCCGGGCGCCGGCAATAGCCGCGGCCTGCGCAACGACGGCCCGCGCGCGCAGGACCGGCGCGGCGGCGATCGCCAGCGCGGCCAGCAACCGGCCGGCGATACCGCGATGGCGGCGGCGTTCGCCAAACTCAAGCGTTGAGGCGGCTACAGTGAGAAACGGCGGGGGACTCCCCGCCGTTTTTTAATTGTAAAAGCGCGACGAGGAGCTAAAGCCGCGCTGTTGCGCAGTTTATATGGTCTTAATAAAAACAATTTTAGTTTGAATTTTAATGGCATATTTTTAGGATAAATCCTATATAAACAGGCTGGCCATTAAGTTAATGTATTTAGCTTCTTCGTTGTATCTTCCGGAGAAGCCGCCATGCCGCCACAACAGCACTACCACCTGAAGATCGCCGACCTGCCGGCCGAACTGCTGTCGGTCGAATCCTTCACCCTGCACGAAACCTTGGGCCGGCCCTTCGCCGCCGATATCCGCGTCACTTCCGCCCGCCAGGACATCGACCTCGTCTCCCTGCTGGACCGCTACGCGCTGTTCTCCATCCACGGTCTGCACTCCGGCCTCGCTGCTCGCCAGCGCCGGCCAGGCCATCCACCTGCAAGCCGGCGACGACATCAACCTGGGCAGCGGCGAATCGCTGCACGCGGTGGCGGTCAGACCCTGCCCTTGCCGGAACTGCTGGCCTCGGTGTGCAAGGAATGCCTGCGCTAAGCCTTGGCGAGCGCCAATCCGCTGGTCCCGCTGGAAACCGCCGCCTAGGCAAGGAAGCGATATGACCGAACTCCACCACCGCTATCTCGACCAGCTCAGCGCCGCCGCGGCGCAGCGGCGCTACGGCCATCTGGACCTGCTGCTGGACCCCGCCGCCGACGGCGACAACTGGCTCCGCCGCATCGCCCTGATCCAGCCGCCGCTGGAATGCCTGCCCCTGTTCGACGACACCCTCTTGAGCGATCTGCGCCAGGATTCGCCGCTGCTGGTGCGGGTGATGCTGTCGCAGCCCGGCCATTGCGACTGGCTGGACAGCACGCTCAGCATGCTGTGGCAGCAGCCGCAATGGCTGGCCCTGCTCAGCCCCAGCCCGCTGCCCACCCTGGCCCAACAACTGCGCCGCTGCCTGCTGGCGGAGCTGGACGACGGCGCCACAACGCTGCTGCGCTACTACGACCCGCGGCTGCTGCGCGTGGTGCAACAGGTCCTGGCGCCGGAGCAATCCGCTGCGCTAAATCACAATATCGACCGCTGGCTGTGGCGCAACCGCGACGGCGAACTGGCCAGCCTCAGCCCCCCGGCCGACAACATCCCGGCGGCGGAAGCGCCGCTGCGGCTGAGCGCCGAGCAGCGCCAGCAACTGGAAGCCTATGTCGAAGCCCATGCGCTGCTGCAACAGCGGCTGGAAGACGAACCGGAACTGAGCGGCCGGGAAGCCTTATTGGACCAACTGGCGGCGCTGAGCTGTCAGGCGGACGCCCAATCGCTATGGGAAGAGCCGGGGCGCGGCGACTGGATTGCCAAGCAATTGGCCGCGCAAGCCGGCACATCGCCATGACTAGTCGTCTCCTCAGCACCATCTTGCGTGCCTTAGGTGGGTTCTGGCTCGCCGTGCTGCCCTGGCTGCCGGCACAGGCCATGGGCAATAAACCGTCCACCGAAATGGTTCCCGCCGGCGTCGAAGGCTATAACCACACCTCCGCCAATATCAACCGCTTTAGCGTCAACCGCGCCGGCGGCCCCAATGCCAGCCCGTTTAGCGGCGGCGGCAAACAATCCTGCTGTGCCTCATTGTCGCGCCAATGGCGGCCTGGACTGATGGCCACCGTCGAGTGGGAAAAAGACCCCAACCCCCGTGATCCTGCGCTGACTTCCTTACGTCCTAACTCACGGGAATGGGCCGACGCCTACGAGCGCCATGCCGCCAACTACACCCAACACCGCGCCGTCGTAGAAATCCCACGCTATGAGAAATCCTGTGGCCTCAACGTCCACTTCCTGCCATGCGATCAGATCAGAGTGGTGAGCTATTGCGGTGGCTATTACGGCGATCCTGGCTACCCCGTACAAGAACCCCTCAGAATGCAGGAGCCCAAGACATGTCCCAAATAGACAATCGTCCCAAGCCCGAAGCGGTACAGCTTCGCTCAGCCCCCTTCCCCGAAAGCGGCCTGCTACCCACCACGCTGGCCGAACGCCGGCAGAACCTGAACGTACAGGCCGGTGACGAGAACGCCGAAAAAGCCCGCCGCCGCCGCCGAGCCGCCGAGGGCGGCCCGGCCTATTCCTCGACCAGTTGCACCAAGCGCATCACCATTTCCTTGTTCTTCGATGGCACCAATAACCATGAGCCATCGGACCGTGAAGCCAAGCCGCCGAACACCTCGAATATCGCCCGGCTGTTCCATACCGCTTTCTCCACGGAAGCACACGGAAAGACACGGAAGGACACGGACAGAACCCCCAAAGCCCGCGCCGTGTTTTTCCCTGTGTTTCCGTGCTTACCAGCTTGTGCCGTTTCCCATCACCGCAAAAGGAATTGACCATGTCTGAGTTCGCCACCTGGCGGTCCTCCCAAGCCAGCCTAGCCCTGCTGGCCTGCGCCATGCTGTTGCCGGTCCAGGCCATGGGCACCAACCCGGCCATGGAGATGCTCCCCGCCGGCGTCGAGGGCTATAACCACACCTCGGCCAACATCAACCGCTTCAGCGTCAACCGTGCAGGCGGCCCTAATGTCAGCCCATTTAGCGGAGGCGGCAAACAAATTTGCTGCGCCGCGCTGCCGCGCCAATGGCGGCCCGGTTTGATGGCCACCGTCGAGTGGGAAAAGGATCCCAACCCCAGGGCTCCGATTGCACTGGATAGAACCGGGCGTCAGTACGATATGGAAGCCTACGAGCGCCATGCCGCCAACTACACCCAACACCGCGCCGTCGTCGAAATCCCGCGCTATGAGAAATCCTGCGGTGTACAGGTCCATTTTCTGCCATGTAATGAGGTCCGTGTGGTCAGTTCTTGCTACGGTCCGCGTCACCCTGACTACCCCTACAAGGAGTTCTACCAGATCAAGGAGCCTAAGACATGCCCCAAGTAGAGTCACGTCCAAGCCCGGAAGCCGTGCGCATTCGTTCCGGCCCCTTCCCGGAAGGCGGCCTATTGCCAACCACCCTGGCCGAGCGCCGGCAGAACCTGAACGTGCAGGCCCGCGACGAGAACGCCGAAAAAGCCCGCCGTCGCCGTCGCGCCGCCGAGGGCGGCCCAGCCTATTCCTCGACCAGTTGCACCAAGAGCATCACCATCTCGCTGTTCTTCGATGGCACCAATAACCATGAGCCGTCGGACCGTGAGGCCAAGCCGCCGAACACCTCGAATATCGTCCGGCTGTTCCAT
Organism: Chromobacterium sp. IRSSSOUMB001; assembly: GCF_023507765.1. NCBI lineage: Bacteria > Pseudomonadati > Pseudomonadota > Betaproteobacteria > Neisseriales > Chromobacteriaceae > Chromobacterium > Chromobacterium sp. IRSSSOUMB001. The sequence goes on along the minus strand of NZ_JALCYU010000032.1, from coordinate 2,476 downwards.
GCCGTTTTTGCCACGGAAACACACGGAAGGGCACGGACAACACCCCCAAGCCGGACCCGTGTCTTTCCCTGTGTTTCCGTGCTTACCCGCTTGTGCCGTCCCCCGTCACCATAAAAAAGGAGCCCATCATGTTTGATTTCGCCATCCTGTGGCGATTCACCCAACGCAGCCTGACCCTGCTGGCGCTCGCCGTGCTGCCCTGGCTGCCGGCCAGCGCCATGGGCCGCAATCCGGCCAATGAGATGCTGCCCGCGCCGGTTTCCGGTTACAACCACACCTCGGCCAATATCAATAACTTCAGCGTCAACCGCGCCGGTGGTCACAACATCAGCCCTTTCAATAATGGTGGCGGTTCCCAGTCGTGCTGCGCCTCGCTGCCGCGCCAATGGCGGCCCGGTTTGATGGCCACCGTCGAGTGGGAAAAAGATCCCAACCCCAGGGCTCCGATTGCACTGGATAGAACCGGGCGTCAGTACGATATGGAAGCCTACGAGCACCATGCCGCCAACTACACCCAACACCGCGCCACCCTCGAAATCCCGCGCTATGAGAAGTCCTGCGGTGTGCAAGTCCATTTCTTGCCTTGCGATGAGGTCCGCGTCGTGAGTACTTGCCGCAGCCCCCTGCACCCTGATTACCCCTATAAAGCGTTCTACCAAACCAAGGAGCCCAAGACATGTCCCAAATAGACGAGCGTCCACCGCCGGCAGCAGTGCAGCTACGTGCGGCCCCTTTCCCTGAGGGCGGTTTATTGCCAACCACCCTGGCCGAACGCCGGCAGAACCTGAACGTACAGGCCCGCGACGAGAACGCCGAGAAAGCCCGCCGCCGCAAGGCCGCCGCCGAGGGCGGCCCGGCCTATTCCTCGACCAGTTGCACCAAGAGCATCACCATTTCGCTGTTCTTCGACGGCACCAACAACCACGAGGAATCCGATAGCAAGACCAAGCCACCGTGCACTAGCAATATTGCTCGGCTTTATCACGCGACCTTGGGCATAAGAAAACAAGACGTTGGCAACGTAAACAAACCAGCCGCTACGATGAAAGATCAAGGCTTATACCGCTACTACATTCCCGGCGTCGGCACCCGATTCCCGGAAATCGGTGAGCTGAAGCCGATGAGCAGTGGCCTGATCTTCGCCAACGGCGGCGAGGACCGCATCAACTGGGGGTTGACGCGAATCATTGATGCGTTGTCGATTAACTACACCGGCGATGGATTAAATGATGAGGTGGCCAAAACGCTGATCACCACACAGATGCGCACCGCCGGCTCGCAGCCGAACGGCTACCGTTACCGCCAGGATGCCTTGCAGCCGCACCTGGAGGCACTGGCCGAGGCCCGCTACGCCAGGTCCCGGCCGACGGTGCTGGGCATCCGCCTCTACGTTTACGGTTTCTCGCGCGGCGCCGCCGAAGCCCGGGTGTTCGCCCGCTGGCTGGAGGCGCTGACCCGCCCCGAAGACGCGCCGGCCGACGCGGTGGACGTCCAGCACAGCCTGATCGGCATCCCGATCTCGATTCGCTTTATGGGCCTGTTCGATACCGTCGCCACCGTCGGCCTGGCCAATAGCGTGCCGATGTGCGACGGCCACATGGCCTGGGCCAGCGACAGCCAGCTGCGCCTGTCCGACAACCCCCTGTTCCTGGAGCAGTGTCAGCACTTCGTCGCAGCCCACGAGCAGCGCGCCAGCTTTCCATTGGACAGCATCCGCCGCCGCGACGACCCCAAGCAGGCCAATGCCGCGTCGCGCTACCGCGCCGGCTGCGTCGAGACCCTGTACCCCGGCGTGCACAGCGATGTCGGCGGCGGCTACAGCATCGGCGAGCAGGGCAAGGGCGTGGATCCCGAGTTTCCCAAACGGCAATGGCTGCTGCTGTCGCAGATACCGCTGCACGATATGTACCGCGCCGCTTTCGAGGCCGGCGCGCCCTTCACCCTGCCGGAACTGGCGCTACCACTCAGCGTGCGCGAGACCGAGCCGTGGCGGGTGATGGGTCCGGAGACTCGGGCTGAATTTTTTGTATCTCCTGAACTGGTCACCCGCTTCAACGCCTGGCTGGAACAAGCCCAGCCTGGTGGGCTGGAAGACGTGTTGCGCAGCCAGATCGCCTGGATCACCGGCTGGCGCATCCACCGCTGGATACCTGGGTCGCGCTGCTTTTACGAGTCCGCGCACAGCCAGCCGCAGCAGGACTATTTCAAGCGCTGCGACGGCAAGGACCAGCCAAAACCCTTGCGCCAGGCGCTGGAGCGCGAGCATGGCCGGCAGTTGCAGGAGGATCTGGCCCGGCGCGACAACAAGCCGCCACCGCAGTTGTCGCCGGAGCAGCAGAAGCAGCGCAATGAGGACCTGGCCTTGATCGCGTCGGCCCAGCAGCGAGTCAATATCGACAAAGGCTTTGAGCCGGTGCTGGACCAGCAGCAGATGGAGCACGGCGCCAAGGACTTCCGCAAGGACTATGTGCCGGAA
>NZ_JALCYU010000031.1:0-16423 GCF_023507765.1 Chromobacterium sp. IRSSSOUMB001 | reverse complement strand
AGACTTTGAACAGGTTCTTACAACTTGCACCATAGCTTCGCAGAAGCTTCGTTTTCTGCGTCGGCGCGCCTTGGCTCAGCTTCTCTGCGAGGGTTTGTAGCGGCTCTTGGGAGTGGTTCACACCCGCACGCACGCCCCACACCTCCTGCAAACACCAAGCTCCTCCCCTTCGCTTTGCCAAGCACAGCCGCGCGCCGCGTTCTTGCCCCATATCAATCTTGATTCATCTAAAAATATGCTCATCCATATTTTTTAGTAAATTATAATTTTGTTATTTACATTGAGCTGGATATGGAATTACTGATAGGCACGTTAGTCACGCTGCTGGTGGGCCGGGCTATCTTCAAAGGCTACTCCGCCACCGGCGTGCTGATGCTGGGCGGCCTGGCCCTGCTGATCGCCACCGCCTTGCAAGGCTTGCCGGTATTGCCCAAAAACGTGGCCGCCACCGGTCACGCCGCCACCGACATCGCCGAGTTCGTCAAATCGCTGCTCAGCAGCCGCGCCGCGGACCTGGGCCTGATGGTGATGGCGCTGTGCGGCTTCGCCGGCTATATGACCCATATCGGCGCCAACGACATGGTGGTCAAGCTGGCCTCCAAGCCGCTCAGCCGCATCAAGTCGCCGTACGTGCTGATGGTGGCGGCCTACTTCGTCGCCTGTCTGCTGTCGCTGGCGGTGTCGTCCGCCACCGGCCTGGGCGTATTGCTGATGGCCACCTTGTTTCCGCTCATGGTGAACATGGGCATCAGCCGCGGCGCGGCCGCGGCCATCTGCGCGTCGCCGGCGGCGTTGATCTTGTCGCCCACCTCCGGCGACGTGGTGATCGCCGCCCAAGCCTCGGGCATGCCGCTGATCGATTTCGCCTTCAAGACCACGCTGCCCATTTCCCTGCTGGCCATCGCCGGCATAGGCTGCGCCCACTTCTTCTGGCAGCGCTACCTGGACCGCAAGGAAAACCTGCCGCTGACGCGCCAGGACGTGCACGAGATCGTCACCAACGCGCCGGCGCTGTACTGCCTGCTGCCGTTCACGCCGATTGCCGGCGTGCTGGTGTTCAACGGCAAACTGGCTCCGGAACTGCACATCGTCACCGTATTGATCCTGTGCATCGCGCTGGCCGCGCTGGTGGAGTTCCTGCGCCATCGCCGCGCCGCGCCGGTGTTCGCCGGCCTGGAAGTGGCTTACAAAGGCATGGGTGACGCCTTCAGCAGCGTGGTGATGCTGATCGTGGCCGCCGGCGTGTTCGCCCACGGCCTGTCCGCGCTGGGCTTCATCAACCAGCTGATCGGCCTGGCGCAGTCCTTCGGCTCCGGCGCCATGGTCTTGATGCTGGTGCTGGTGGCGATCACCACGCTGGCGGCGCTGACCACCGGCTCCGGCAACGCGCCCTTCTACGCCTTTGTGGAGCTGATCCCCAAGCTGGCGGCCGAAGCCGGCATCAACCCGGCCTTCCTCGCCATCCCCATGCTGCAGGCGTCCAATCTGGGCCGCACCGTGTCGCCGGTGTCCGGCGTGGTGGTGGCCTGCGCCGGCATGGGCCAGGTGTCGCCGTTCGAGATCGTCAAGCGCACCTCGGTGCCGGTGATCGTCGGCCTGGTGATTGTGGTGCTGGGCACGCTGGCGCTGGTGCCGGCCTGAGAACCCGTGCGATATCTGCCGCGCGTCGGCGGAATGGATGGAAACGCCGCTAAACCCGGCTTCCGCCGAAGAGAAAACGGCCGCCCTCCGGCGGCCGTTTCTCATGGCTAGGGGAAGCGCTCACTGCTGCGCCGGGGTGTTCTCGGCGAAGTATTCGTGGTTGTCGGCGTTGTTCAAAGCCTGGGCGGGATTGGTTTTCGCCAGGTTCTTGGCGCCGGCCTGACCATAAACGTGGTCGTCGGTGCCCGCCACCACGGTGAAGTGGGACAGCTCATGCACCAGGGTGCCGCCCTTGGAGTCGGTGCCGCTGGTCGGCGCGTTCCAGAAAGCGCCGCACAGATAGATCTTGTACGGCTGCGCCGGGTAGACGTAGGCGTAGGTGCCGGCCTGGGTGCAACCGCAATCGATGCTGATCGGCTTGGTGTCCAGCGCGTCCTTGATGCTGACGTAGTGGGATTTGGCGGTGTTCCAGTTGGCCAGCGCGTACTTGCCGAACCAAGTGGTGTAGCGCGGAGTGCCGGACGGCGAGCCGGACAGATAGCTGACCGAATCGTTGGTCATATTGATGGCCGCGCTGACGCCGCCGTTGGTCTGGCTTTGCTGGGTCACCGAGCAATTGGCCGCGTAAGTGACGCTGGAAGCGGCCGCCTTGCGGCTGAGGATGGACCATTCGCGCTGCGCGTCCAGCGACTGTTTCAACAGCTTGCTGCTGCGGCCGGCCACCGACACGCTGGCGGTATTGGAGCTCAGCACCTCGTCGGCGGCGACGGCGGCGTCCGCGCCGGAGGCGATCTTGGCGTTCAGCTGCGGCGCGGAGCGGTTCAGCACGCGGGAGCTGGCCGCCAGAAAGCGCACGTCGAAACGGCCGCTTTTCGACATATCGTAGTAGTCGGACACCTTGACCTTGACGCTCAGCGAAGCGCCCGGTGCCAGCGCCACGGTATCCTTGATGGTGGGCACAGCGCGCTTGTAGCGCGGTCCCAGATAGCTCACCGGCTTGCCGTCGCGGCTCACCTCGAAAATCTGTTCCTGCAGTTCCTGCCCCGGCACATACCACTTGTAGATGCGCAAGGTTTCCTTGCCGGTATTGCGGTAATTCAACACCACCTCGACATCCTGATCCGCCGCCACCGAGGCCTGCTGCTTGGCCACGCTCACTTGCAGATCATGCGCCTGAACCAGGCCGCTCCCCAAAGCCATCACGAACAACGGAATCGGCAACAATTTTTTCATTGATCTTCTCCTGGTGGGACCACCGGCCAGTCCCGCCGCGCTTGTGGCCCGGCAAGCCTTCCCGCACTCCCAACCCCTTTGTCATCACGTGTTTATTAAAATGGATCGCAAACATATTTCGAATGCGAAAGTCATTAATTACATGACGAAGACATGATTTCAATCAAGAAAAGCGCCCCTGCCGACACAGAATCAGCGGCTGTCTGTTTTTTGGCACGCTTCATCAAACGGCCTGTTCTAGGTTAAAGTATCGGGTTGCCCTGCTTGGTGAGACCGATCCAGGCAGGCGACATGCCGGCAGGCCCGCGCCGCGCCCGGCTCCGCATCCACAACCTTCGACTGTTTATCGAATGGCGAACACAATGAATCAGACTCCTGAAAAGGCTCTGGTCGTCCTTTCCGGCGGCCAGGACTCCACCACCTGCCTGTATTGGGCCTTGCAAACCTTCGGCCATGGCAATGTCGAGACCGTGACCTTCGACTACGGCCAGCGCCACCGCGTCGAGCTGGACTGCGCGCGCAAGATCGCCGCGCTCGCCGGCGTGCGCCAAACCGTGCTGCCCATCGACACCTTCGCCGCCATCGGCGGCAACGCGCTGACCGACGCCGACATTGCGCCGGAAGACGGTGCCCGCGATGATGACGCGCTGCCCAACACCTTCGTGCCCGGCCGCAACCTGATCTTCCTGACCTTCGCCGCCGCGCTGGCCTATACCCGCGGCGCGCGTCACCTGGTCGCCGGCGTCGCGCAGACCGATTATTCCGGCTATCCCGATTGCCGTGAAAACACCCTCAAGGCGCTGGAAGTGGCCTTGCGGCTGGGCATGGACAGCCGAGTGGAGCTGCACGCGCCGCTGATGTACCTGTCCAAGGCGGAAACCGTCTCTTTGGCGCAACAAGTTGGCGCGATGGACGCATTATCCTGGAGCCACACCTGTTATAACGGACAGGTGCCACCTTGCGGCCATTGCGCGTCTTGCGAGTTGCGCGCCAAGGGCTTCGCCGAAGCCGGCGTGCCCGACCCGCTGATCGTCCGCTGCCAAACTCCCCGGGAGGACTAAGATGCACACCTCCAACCTGATCGCCGGCGCCCGCTTCGAAGCCGCCCGGCAGGTGAACGGCGCGTCCGATCTCACCGCGCGCCCGCACGGCCACAGCTTCCGCGTCATCGCCCGCGCCGATGCCCAATACCCCGGTCACGAACAACTGCAGGCGGCTTTGGACGCCGCCGTCGCGCCGCTGGACTACGCCGACCTGAACCGCCAGCTGGCCCAATGCGACGATCTGGCGCTAGCCGCCCACCTGCGCGCCGCCCTGCCCTGCCCGGCGACGCTGAGCCTGCAAAGCTCGCCGCAACGCGGCGTGGCCCTGGACGGCGACACCGCTCTGAATTGGATACAGGTTCAGTTCGAAGCCGCCCATCAACTGCCCCATGTGCCGGCTGGCCACAAATGCGGCCGTCTGCACGGCCACGGCTTCGGCGTGCGCCTGGCCGCCGACGCCAGGCTAAGCGGCCACCCGCGGCTGGAAGCCGCCTGGAAGCCCTTGTTCCTGGAACTCAATCACCGCTACCTCAACGACATCGCCGGCCTGGACAACCCCACCAGCGAAGTGTTGGCTCAGTGGCTGCACCAGCGGCTGGCCGACACGCTGCCGGGTCTGGCATGGGTGGAGGTGCGCGAAACTCATAGCGCCGGCAGCCAGTTCGACGGCCAACGCTTCCGCATTTGGAAAGAGCAGCGCTTCGAAAGCGCCAGGCCCTTCGACGACAAGGGCGCCTACACCGGCCACAGCTACCTGGTCCGGCTGATGCTCAGCGGCGAACTGGACCAGGCCATGGGCTGGTTGCTGGACTTCGGCGACGTCAAAGACCGCTTCAAGCCCCTCTACCGCCAACTGGACCACAATCCGCTGGACCAGCTCAGCGGCGTGCGCGGCGGCGACAGCGTCTCGGTGGCGGAATGGGTACACGCCCACCTGTCCCCGCTGGTGCCGGAACTGGCGCGCATTGATCTGATGCAGCAAGAGCTGCGCGGCGTGTCGCTGATGTTCCGCGACGCTATGCGCTGGCCGCTGCTGTAAGAACCTGTTTACGATCTGCTGTGCGTCGTGAGACGTGGCTCGCCTTAGCTCGCAAGATCGTACACACGTTCCAAGCCCACCTCATTCATGTAGAGAACGCACTGTGACGACTTACACGGTCAAGGAAATCTTCTATACGCTGCAGGGCGAGGGCCGCCAGGCTGGTCGCGCCGCGGTGTTCTGCCGCTTTGCCGGCTGCAATCTGTGGTCCGGACGCGAAGAGGACCGCGCCAAGGCGGTCTGCCAATTCTGCGACACCGACTTCGTCGGCGTCGGTCCGGACGGCGGCAAGTTCAAGAGCGCGGTGGCGCTGGCCGAGCGTATCGCCTCGGAATGGCCGGCCGGCGCGGGCGGCACGCCCTATGTGGTGTGCACCGGCGGCGAGCCGCTGCTGCAGCTGGACGCCCAGCTCATCGCCGAACTGCACCAGCGGGGCTTCGAAGTGGCGGTGGAAACCAACGGCACGGTGGCCGCGCCGCCGGGGCTGGACTGGATCTGCGTCAGCCCCAAGGCCGGGGCGGAGCTGCTGCTGCGCAGCGGCGACGAACTCAAGCTGGTCTACCCGCAAGCGACGCAGATGCCGGAAACCGTAGAACAGCTGGACTTCGACACCTTCTATTTGCAGCCCATGGACGGCCCGAACCTTGCTGCCAACACCCACGCCGCCATCGCCTACTGCATGGCGCACCCGCACTGGCGGCTGTCGGTTCAGACACATAAAGTTACCAATATCCGCTGAACTTGCCGGGCCCTTCGGGGCCCAATCTTTATCCGCCTCCCCCGCTCCACTTCGCTCTTCCCTCAAAAAATATCGCGGTCCGCTGTAATAAGGCCTCGCCAACATCGACTCATGGCCAGGAAGGACTGCCGACTACATCTGGCGCCGCGATAAAAAAATCGCGACTACAGTGTAAGAAGCCGGAAACGACCTCGACTCAATGAATGTCCGGACCCGGCAAGCTTTCTCAATGCGAGAGCCCGGCAGACTGGCTCGTTTATAATCACCCCATCATGATTCGGCCTCCGGCCGTTAAACAGGAGAAACACCATGAGTACCAGCAAAACCCTGATCGCATCCGCTCTCGGCGCCGTCGTAGCCCTCGGCGCGCTGGCCTCCGCTCCGGCGGCCGCCGCCGACAAAGAGAAGTGCTACGGCATCGCTCAGGCCGGCAAGAACGACTGCGCGTCCGCCACCGGCGCCCACTCCTGCGCCGGCCAGGCCAAGACAGACAAGGACCCGGGCGACTGGAAATACGTGGCCAAGGGCAGCTGCGAGAAAATGGGCGGCAGCACCGCTCCCAAGAAGTAAGCCGGATCCGGCCGGAGCGCGGCCTTCGTCGCGCTCCGGCCAAAATCTGAACGAAATCTGAAAGAACAAATTTTAAATTCATGTAGTCTCAGCGAGGTTTGCCAAACGCCGGCCTTGAAATGCGCTCCAAGGCTGGCCCGCACCTACCTCACAGGAGACTGACATGAACACCGCTCGCAAACTGCTTGCCTCCGCCGTCGGCGCCGTCATCGCGCTGGGCGTGGCCGCCTCGGCCCAGGCCGAAGACGCGCCGCAGCCCAAAGAAAAATGCTACGGCGTCACCCCGGCCGGCAAGAACGACTGCGCGTCCGCCGACGGCGCCCATTATTGCGCCGGCGAAGCCAAGGTCGACAATGATCCCAATGAGTGGCACAACGTGCCCAAGGGCACATGCGAGAGCCTGGGCGGCCGCACCACGCCGCCGCCCAAACAATCCTGATCGCGCCGCCGGGCCGCCGCCCGGACGGGCGACCCGAGGTGAATGACGATGAAAACCAAGCTTCCCGCGGTCTGCGGCATCGGCCTGCGCGCCCCGCACTATCGCGAAGCGCTGGACAAGCGCCCGGAACTGGGCTGGGTGGAAGTGCACAGCGAGAACTTCTTCGACGGCGGCATGCCCTGGAGCATGCTGCGCGAAGTGGCCGCCTGTTGGCCGCTGTCGCTGCACGGCGTCGGCCTGGGCCTGGGCTCGGCCGCGCGTCCGGACCCGGCCCATCTGGCCTCGCTCAAGCGGCTGGTGGACGCTGTGCAGCCAGCGGCGGTGTCGGAACACCTGTCCTTCAACCATTCCGAACGCCGCTTCGTCAACGACCTGCTGCCCATTCCCTATACCCGCGAATCGCTGGCGGTGATCGCCGGCCACGTCGCGGAAACCCAGGACGCGCTGGGCCGCCCCATCTTGCTGGAAAACCTGTCCAGCTATCTGGAATTCCCCGGCAACGAGATGCACGAGGGCGAATTCCTGGCGGAACTGGTGCGCCGCACCGGCTGCGGCATTCTGCTGGACATCAATAATCTCTACGTCAACCGCGTCAATCTGGGTGTGGACACGGACGCGGTGCTGGACGCGCTGCCGGCGGCGGCGATAGGCGAAATCCACCTTGCCGGCTACAGCGAACGCGAAGGCATGCTGGTGGACACCCACAGCCAGCCAGTGCACGACGGCGTCTGGCAACTGTACCGCGAGGCCATCGCCCGGCTGGGGCCGCGCCCCACCTTGATCGAATGGGACCTGGAGATTCCGCCGTTGGCCACCTTGCGCGGCGAGGCCGCCAAGGCTCAAGCCATCCTGGAGGCCGCGCATGAACTGGTCTGATTGGCAGGCGGAGCTGCTGGAGCGGATCGCCGATCCGTCTCTCTCGGCGGAAGCCGCGCCGGCGCTGAACCCGGCCGGACTCGCGGTTTACCGCAACAACTACCGGGTGGGCTTGATCGACACCCTGGCCTTCATCTACCCCGTGTGCCGCCAACTAGTGGGCGAGGACTTCTTCACCGGCCTGGCCCGCGTCTTCATCGGCGGCCACCCGTCGCTCAGCGGCAATCTGCACCTGTACGGCGCGGCCTTCGGCGACTTCGTCGCCGGTTTCGAGCACGCGCGCGAACTGCCCTATCTGGCCGACGTCGCTCGACTGGAATGGCGGGTTCACCGCGCCTACTACGCCGCCGACGCGGCGCCGGCCGACAGCGCCGCGCTCGCCGCCTTCCCGCAACAGTGCTGGGGCGAGCTCAAGCTGCGGCCGCTGCCCGATGTCGCCGCCCTGCTCAGCCCTTGGCCAGCGGCGTCGATCTGGCTGGCCCACCAGCGCCAACCGGTGGAACTGAACGTGGACCTGCACAGCCAGCCGGAGGCGATGCTGATCTACCGCCTACAAGGCCGGGCTCAGGTCGAAATCGTCGGCGCCGGCCTGGCCGCGCTGCTACAGGCCTTCCGCAACGGCGCAACGCTGGAGGCCGCAGTGGAACAGGCGCTGGCCGCCGAAGCGGGCTTCGACCTGCAAGCCGGCCTGCTGCGGCTGTTCCAGCAGAGGCTGATCCAGAACATCGAGCTTTAAGAACGTGTTTACGATCTGCTGCGCGTCGGCGATACGGCGTTGAAAACGCCTTCGAAATGCTCATGTACCGTGTGTACATTCCGCTTTCTCAGCCGTTTTCGCCTTGTCTCGCCTTAGCTCGCGAGATCGTAAACACGTTCTAAGCCCTTAGACCCTGACCCTCAAGTTCCATGCCTGGCGCGCGCCCGGCGGGGACCGGCGCGCCCGCGATTTGCCATCCGTCGCCGCTGAACCATACTCAACACACAGGAGACCCCCATCATGAACCCCTTGACCTGCTCCCGCCTCAACACGTCCTACCGCTGGCTGATCCGCGGCGGCGACCTGCTGCAGCCGCTGCTCTTGCTGCTGTTCCGGCTGTGGATCGCCAATGTGTTCTTCAAGTCCGGCCTGACCAAGATAGACGACTGGGATACCACCATCCTGCTGTTCACCGAGGAATACCACGTGCCGCTGCTGCCGCCGGCCATCGCCGCGGCCTTGGCCGCCGCAGGCGAACTGGGCCTGTCCGCGCTGCTGGCGCTGGGCCTGGGCGGGCGGTTCGCCGCCGCCGGCCTGTTCATTCTCAACGCGGTGGCCGTGATCAGCTACCCGGGACTGACCGAAGCCACGCGCGAATTCCATTACTACTGGGGCATGCTGATCGCCGTGGTGCTCGCCTTCGGCCCCGGCCTGCTGTCTGTGGACGCGCTGCTGCGGCGCTGGGCCGGACGCTGCGCGGCACGGGACTGAGCCAGCCGCCAACGCGGCGTGGCATAATGTCCGCTCCAACACGCATTGACCCGCCACGCCATGAGCCTCGCCTATACCCTGGTGATCCAAGCCGACACGCTGGACCCGCATCATCTGCATGAACTGGCCCATCTTGTCGAGGCCACCCATATGGACCATCCCAGCCCCAGCGTGGCGCGGCTGCGCGGCGCGGCGCCGGCGCAACGGGCCGCTGCGCTGGCTCTGTGCGAGCAATGGGGGTATGACGGGGCTTACGTCGAAGCCGGCCGCAGCTTCGCCGATTTCGGCCTGCTGGTGTCGGATATGGACTCCACCTTGATCACCATCGAGTGCATAGACGAAATCGCGGACATGAACGGCCTCAAGCCACAGGTGGCGGCCATCACCGAGCGCTCGATGCGCGGCGAACTGGATTTCGCCGCCTCATTGACCGAGCGGGTGGCGCTGCTGCGCGGGCTGCAGGAAAGCGCGCTGGAACAGGTCTATCGTGAAAGAGTCAAGTTGATGCCGGGCGCCGAGGCGCTGCTGGCCGCCTGCAAGCGCCACGGCGTCAAGTTCATGCTGGTGTCCGGCGGCTTCACCTTTTTCACCGACAGGCTGAAAACCGAGCTGGGCCTGGACTTCGCCTACGCCAATCAGCTGGAGATCGAAAACGGCGCCTTGACCGGCCGTGTGCGCGGCCCCATCGTCGACGCCGCAGCCAAGAAGCGCTTGCTGATCCAGCAACGCGAAGCGCTGGGGTTGAAGCCGGAACAGGTGCTGGCGATGGGAGACGGCGCCAACGATTTGCAGATGCTGGCCGAAGCCGGCATCGGCGTGGCCGTGCACGCCAAGCCGGTGGTGCGCGCCCAGGCCGACATCGCCGTCAATCACGGCGGCCTGGACCGCATCCTGAACCTGTACCACTGAACGGCCACAGCGGGAGCCGACCAATGAGCTTATTTCCTGAACTGGACAGCGCCAGCTTCGACGCTGAATTGCCATTCTCGGTCCAGCCCCTGCCTGGCGGGATCTGCCCGGCGCGCCAAGAGCGCGAAACCCGGCTGGCGCTGCGGGTGCTGGCCGCACCCACCGAAACCCTGCCCGAGGCGGACCCGATGCTGGTCAGGCTGGAGGCCAAGCTGGATCTGGCGCTGGAAGTGTCGCTGTTGTCTCGTCACCCTGAACGCCCGCCTCTGACGCCCTGCCGGCTGGGCCTGGACAGCATCGCCTGGATCTCAGACCACGCCAACCACGGCAGCGAACCGGTGCTGGTGGCCTTATGCCCCAATCCAGACTCCGCGCTGCTGCTCTTCCTCGCCGCCCGCATCAGCACGGTGACGCCGGGCGAAAACGGCAATTACCTGATCCGCGCCGATATTGCCGGCGCCTTCGACGAGGCCACCCGCCTGCTGTGGGAGAAGTGGGTGTTCCGCCGCCATCGCAAGGCGATACTGGAACGCTAAGAGCGTGTTTCCGATCTCGCGAGCCAAGAACTCGCGGGCAAGGGGCGAGACGAAACCGCACTCACCGTGGAGCGCCTCACGAAGCGCAGCAGACTTTGAACAGGCTCTTAGCCCTGGCGCGGAAAAGCGATCAAATGATCCAGCTCCAGCCGGATGCCTATCGCCTCCCCCACCGCGTGGTCGTGATGGCTGGGCACCTGAGCCAGCACCCGCTGGCCGGACGGCAGCGCCAGCGTGTAATGGAACTCCGCGCCGCGGAACACCTTGGCGCAGACCATGGCTCGCGTCGGGCTGGCGTCGTCGTGCTGCACATCGTCGGGCCGCACCAGCACATCCACCTCGTCCCCGGTTTCGAACTGCAAGGGCACGATGCCGCAGAATTCGCCTATCTCCAGCTCCACGCAGCGCGGCCCGGTCACCTTGCCGGCCAGGAACACGCCCTGGCCGATGAAATCGGCGACATAACGGGTGGCCGGCTCGTGATAAAGCCGGTACGGCGCGTCCCACTGCAATAGCCGGCCCTGCTGCATCACCCCGACGCGGTCCGCGATGGCGAAGGCCTCGTGCTGGTCATGGGTCACCATGATGGCGGTGGCGCCCTGGCTTTTCAGGATCTCGCGCACCTCCCGCGAGAGGCGTTCGCGCAAATCCACGTCCAGGTTGGAAAACGGCTCGTCCAGCAACAGCAGGCTGGGTTTGGGCGCCAAGGCGCGCGCCAGCGCCACCCGCTGCTGTTGGCCGCCGGACAGCTCGTGCGGGTAACGCCGCGCCCACTCCGCCAGCCCCACCACCTCCAACACCTCCAGCACCCGCGCCGCGCGCTGGCTCTTGGGCAATGCGTCCAGGCCGAAGCCGACATTGCCGGCCACGGTCAGGTGCGGGAACAGCGCGTAGTCCTGGAACACCATGCCAATGCGGCGCTGATGCGCCGGCACTTGCTCGCGGATAGAACTGATCACCTCGCCGTTGAGCCGGATCTCCCCGCCCAGCAGGCTCTCGAAACCGGCAATGCAGCGCAACACCGTGGTTTTGCCGCAGCCGGAGCTGCCCAACAGGCAAGCGATCTCGCCCGCCTGCAATTCGAAACTCATATTGTCGACCACGCGAGTCTCGCCGTACTTCTGGCTGACCAGGTCGAACTCCAGCAACGCTTGCATATCCATCCGCTTCATCTCAGACCGCATCCTTCTGCCGCGACAGCACCCATACCGGCAACAAGCCGGCCAGCACGATGGCCACCGCCGGCAAGGCCGCGCGCTCCCATTCGCCCTCGGTCGTCAAATTGAAAATCCTCACCGCCAGCGTGTCCCAACCGTAAGGCCGAGTCATCAAGGTGATCGGCATCTCCTTCATCACATCGACGAACACCATCAGCGCCGCGGTGAACAAGCCGCCGCGCAATAGCGGCAGATGCAGCCGCGCCAACAAACGCAGGCCGCTGTAGCCCATATTGCGCGCCGCCTCTTCCTGGCTGCGGCTGATGCGATGCATGGCCGCATCCACGGCGGAGTGCCCCACCGCCAAAAAACGCGCCGCATAGGCCAGCATCAGCACCAGCAAAGTCCCCTTGACCACGGCGCTGGCGTCCTCCGCCAGCCACGGCCGCAGCCAGTCCAGCAATAGATTGTCGAACCAGGCCACCGGCACGAACACCCCCACCGCCAGCACCGTGCCCGGCACCGCGTAGCCCAGCGTCGCCAGCCGGCTCCACAGCCGGGTCCAGCGCGTCGGATCGCGCCGCGTCGCGTAACTCAACAGCAGGGCGATGAAGGCCACCAGGACGGCGGCCATCGAGGCCAGCAGCAGCGAGTTGGCCACATGGCCGAAAAAGTCCGCGTCCAGATCCTCGGCCAGATGAGCGCCAGCCCAAACCAGCAACTGACCGAAGGGCAGCGCGAAGGCCAGCGTCAGCACCAGCGCGCAGGCGGCGGCGGCCAGCCAGCCGGCGGCGCCCTCCAGGCGCAAACGCGGCTGCGGCGCCGCCTTGCCGGCCTGGGTATAGGCGCGACGCCCGCGCGAGCGTTGCTCCAGCCATAGCAGCAGCAACACCATCAACACTAGCAGCGAGGCCAGCTGTTTGGCCGCCGGCAAGGAGAACAGGCTGAACCAGGCTTTATAGATGGCCGAGGTGAAAGCGTCGAAATTGAAAATCGCCACGGTGCCGAAATCCGCCAGCGTCTCCATCAGCGCCAGCATCAGGCCGCCGGCGATCCACGGCCGCGCCATCGGCAAGGCCACGCGGCGGAAGCCCTGCCAGCGCGACAAGCCCAGCGACTGCCCCACCTCCAGCGCGCGCCGGCCCATGGTGGCGAAGGCGTTGCGCGCCAGCAGGTAGACATAGGGATAAAAAGCCAGCGACATCACCAGGATCACGCCCGGCGTGGAACGGATATTGGGCACCCAGGACGAATCGCCGAAACGCTCGCGCAGCCAGGTTTGCACCGGCCCGGTGAAATCGAACAGGCCCAGCTGCGAAAAAGCCAGCACATAGGCCGGCATCGCCAGCGGCAGCATCAACGCCCAGTGGAAGAAACGACGACCAGGAAAGTCATGCACCGCGGTCAGCCAGGCCAACGGCACGCCCAGCAGCAGCACGCCGGCGCCGACGCCGCCCGTCAGATACACGGTGTTGAGCAGCAGCTCCGGCAAGGTGTAATCGTACAGATGCCGCCACACTTCCCAGTCCGGCGCCAACAGCGACCATAAAATCACCAGCAAGGGCGCGACGGTGAGCAGGCTGACGCCAAAAGCCAGGCCGCGCCAGGGCGACAGAGAACGAATCATCGGCGGAGAAACCATGTCAAAAACGCGGGGAAACAAGCAAAGACAGCCCGCCGGGGCTTTGGTGCCCGACAGGCTGTAAAAAAATACGGGCCGGGTCGGCCCGTCAAAGTTTATTTATAACCGACGCGGTCCATCAACTTCACCGCCTCCGCCTGGCGCGATCCGGCGTTGGCGACATTGATGTAGCTGTGCTTGAAATCGCCCCAGGCGGCGACGCGCGCGTCAGGCTTGACCTTGGGGTTGACCGGGAATTCCATGTTCACATCGGCGAACATATTCTGCGCCTTGGCGCTGGACAGCCATTCCAGGAACTTCAACGCGCCCTTTTCGTTCTTGGCGTGCTTGACCACGCCGGCGCCGGAAATGTTCACATGGGTGCCCTTGCCCGCCTGGTCGGCCCAGAAGATGCCCACCGGCAGATTCGGCGATTTTTCCATCAGGCGGCCGTAGTAATAGGTGTTGGCGATGCCCACTTCGCACTGGCCAGCGGCAATGGCTTCCAGCATCTTGGTGTCGTCCGGGAATTCGCGAGTGGCCAGATTATCCACCCAGCCCTTGACCACTTTCTCCGTCTTCACCGGGCCCAGGTCGGACAGCATCATCGCCACCAGCGACTGATTGTAGACCTTCTTGGACGTGCGCAGACACAGCTTGCCCTTCCACTTGGGGTCGGCCAGGTCGGCGTAGCTGGACAGTTGGCCCGGCTTCACTTTCTGGGTGTTGTAGAAAATGGTGCGCGCGCGGATGGACAGGCCGTACCACTCATGGCCGGGGTCGCGCAGATAGGACGGGATGTTGGCGTCCAGCAGCGGCGACTTCACCGGCTTGAACAAACCCATCTTGGAGGCCTGCCACAGATTGCCGGCGTCCACGGTCAACAGCAGATCCGCCGGGCTGTTGCTGCCCTCGGCGCGCAGGCGCTCCATCAGCGGGCCTTCCTTGTCCGACACCAGCTTGATGTTGACGCCGGTTTCCTTCTTGTAAACCTCGATGATGGGCTTGAGCAGCTGCTCGGCGCGAGCGCTGTAAACCACTACATCTTCCGCCACGGCGTGACCGGCGAACCCCGCCAGAACGGCGGCAAGCATCAAGTGCGTTTTCAAGGTGTGTCCCCTGTTGGGTTGAGCGATAGGAATCAGAGCCTCAATCTAAGAGCCTCTTTACGATCTGCTGCGCTGCGTGGCGCGTTACACGGTGAGTGCGCCTTCGAAATGCTCATGTACCGTGTGTACATTCCGCTTTCTCAGCCGTTTTCGCCTTGTCTCGCTCTAGCTCGCAAGATCGTAAACGGACTCTAACAAAAATGAGAATGCTTATCAATCTAGTAAACACTCGCATCTTAGTTTTAATCAAAACAAATAAGAAAACCCGCCGCGGCGGGTCTTCTTGCTGCATCCCGGCGCTATCGCGCCCGGGCCTCACACATCTTCGGAATCGCCCCAGCCGCTGCGGTCGCCGATATTGAACACCTTGTCTTCCGGCGCCACGTCGCCGGCGCCCAGCGTCGGCTCCGCCGCCAGCCGCGCGTAGATAGGCGCGAAGTCCGGCGCGGTGGCGTCGAACAACTGCTGGAAGCTGTCGATGACGAAATAGGTTTTTTGGAAAGTGTCGATGCGATAGCGGGTGCGCATGATGCGCTCCAGATCGAAGCCGACGCGGTTGGGACTGGCGCTGTCCAGGCAGTACACCGACTCTCCCTTGCTGGACACAATGCCGGCGCCGTAGATCCGCATGCCCTTGGGCGTGTTGATCAGGCCGAACTCCACCGTGTACCAGTACAAGCGCGCCAGCATCGGCAAAGCGCCCAGCGCCTTGGCTTTCATGCCGCCCTTGCCGTAAGCCTCCAGGTAGTCGGCGAACACCGGGTTGATCAGCAGCGGCACATGGCCAAACAGATCATGGAACACGTCCGGCTCCTGCAGGTAATCCAGCTGGTGCGGCTCGCGCAGCCACCAGGTCACCGGGAAACGTCGGTTGGCCAGGTGCTCGAAAAACACGTCGTCCGGAATCAGTCCGGGCACCGCCACGATTTTCCAACCGGTGGCCGCCATCAGTTTTTCGTTCAGCTTGGCGAAATCCGGCACCCGGTCCGCGTCCACGCCCAGGCGCTCCAGACCTTCCAGGAATTCGTCGCAGGCGCGGCCCGGCAGCATCTCGCTCTGGCGGCGGTACAGCGTGGCCCAGGTGGCGTGGTCGGCGGCGGTGTAGCGCTCCAGCGGCTGCGGCAGGGTAAAGTCCGCGCGGTCGTGGCTGAGTCCGACATTCTTGCGCGTGGTGATGTCGGGCACGACGAAATCGGCTCGGTCGTTCATGGCGGTGGGTCCGGATATTTAGGTGGATAACTCTAGTTTAGGCCCGGAGCGATGCGGGAAGACCGCAAAATTTGCCTATATGCAATTTTTTTTGCACACTTGCCGCATAAAACCACCATGAAATGCTCATCATGCGCAAAACAGAATTAGACCGCTTCGATTACCAGATCCTGGAGGCGCTGCAGCACGACGCCCGCGTCACCCATCAGAAGCTGGCGCAGCAAGTGGCCCTGTCCGCGTCGCAGATCGGCCGCCGCATCCAGCGCATGGAGGACGCCGGCGTGATCCAGGGCTACCAGGTGGCGCTGAAACCGGAACAGGTGGGCTTGTCGGTGATGGCTTTCGCCCATGTCAGCCTGGAGCGCCACAGCGAAAGCGCGCTGCAAGAGTTCGCCCAGGCCATCAACGAGCTGCCGGAGGTGCTGGAGTGCTACGCCGCCGCCGGCGAGGCGGACTACCTGCTGCGCATCGTGGTGCCGGACCTGCCCTCGCTGTCCACCTTCGTGATGAACCGGCTGATGCGGCTGTCGCTGGTGCGCAGCGTCAAATCCACCATCGCCTTGAACGCGATCAAGCAGACGATGAAACTGCCGCTGTCGTCGGTGCCGGAATGAGCGCTCCGTCCGGCGGCGCGGGCGAAGGCGGAGCCCTGGCTGATCGCGCCGCTCCACAGCCGGGCCGTTGAAGATGGCCGCCCAAGCCGCTGCCCTGTAATACTGTGCCGCCGCTGACTGATGGCCATGAGCATGATTTACTGCATGCATTAAGTTTAATGGAAAACAACGGCCTCACCATGACCACGGCCGCGGCGGGAACGGCGGCGCGTCCGGGTCG
>NZ_JALCYU010000030.1:0-18243 GCF_023507765.1 Chromobacterium sp. IRSSSOUMB001 | reverse complement strand
AAGCCCAACCCCCTATCCAACCGCCCGCCTCCCGGCAGGCGGTTTCGCCATTCCGCGCAACAGTTCCCCTCCCCTATTCCACCCTGCCAGGCTATGCCATTGCGTTAATTCAAACAATTGTTTTACATTGGAGCGCCATAAAAGCCGCACAACAACAAGCTGCGTCCGCAGCCGCGTCTACAACGCATCAGAGGGGCACTCCATGTCGATTCAAACCATCACCGAATGGTTCATCCCGGACCGCGTACGCCAATCTCCGGAACAGGCTATCCGCGGCCGTACCGTCGTCGGGGTCGGCCTGCTGGCCGGCCTGGTGGCGCCGCTGTTCGCCATCGAATACCTGCAACTGGGCCACCGTGCGATGGCCGTCGGCATCGCGCTGGGCGGCCTGGGCCTGCTGCTGGGGCCGCTTCTGCTCAAACTGAGCGGCGCGGTGCGCTTCAGCGCGGAATTCATCACCAGCTGCATGTACGCGATGGTGTGCTGGATGGTCTACGTCAACGGCGGCATCCAGTCCACCAGCATCGTCTGGTTCGCCGCTATTCCCTTCACCGCCGTCTTCGTCGCCACCCGCGTCTCCGGCATGGTCTGGCTGGGACTGACCGCGGCCGCCATCGGCCTGTTCCTGTGGTTGAGCGCCAAGGGACTGCTGCCCGCCAACCCGATTCCACACGCCGAAATCCCCAAGCTGCAGGCCAAATCGCTGGCCGGCTTGTCGCTAGTGGTGCTGGCCCTGGCGCTGGCCTTCGACAAGGCCAAGGTCAAAAGCTTTGAGAAACTGGAAGGCGCGCGGCGCGAGGCGGAACAAGCTCAACAAGCGATGCGGCAGCTGATGGCTCAGTTGACCGAGTCCATCCAGGCCGCTTCCAGCGCCAGCCGCGATATCGCCGGCAGCACCGGCAATATGGCCGAAACCATGGCCAGCCAGCGCGAACGCTCGGAAGACATGGTGGTGATCGCCCAACAAATGGCGGTGGTCACCAGCCAGAACGCCGAGCAATCGGTGACGGCCACTCAGCTGGCGCACACCGCCGGCCAAGCGGCCTTGGGGGGCGGCGAAGCGATGGACCAGGCGGTCAGGCAGTTGAGCAAGGCCGGCGAAGTGATCGCGTTGGCCTCCGGCCGGCTGGAACAGCTGGGCGAGCGCAGCGCAGAAGTCAGCGGCATCGTGCAACTGATCCGCGACATCGCCGACCAAACCAACCTCCTGGCGCTCAACGCCGCCATCGAGGCGGCGCGCGCCGGAGAGCTGGGCCGCGGCTTCGCGGTGGTGGCCGACGAGGTGCGCAAACTAGCCGAGCGCACCCAGAACGCCACTCTGGACATAGAACAGAAAATCCGGCTGATCGTCGACGGCACCAACCAGGCGCTCGTCGCGATGCGGGACGGCAATCAGCAGATGCAAGCGGGCCGCGACAACTCGCTGGACGCACAGCGCAAGCTATCCGGCATCATAGGCGAAACCGGCGAGCTGGCCAGCTTGCTCAGCCAGATGTCGCAGGCGGAAGCCAATCAAAACCGCGGCTTCGCCCAGTTCGCCAACGACATCACCGCGGTGGGCGAATCCACCCGCAGCCTATCCGGCGAAACCCAGGCCATCGCGGACGCCATCGCCCGGCTGGACCGCTTGCTGGAGGATCTGGGCCAAAACACCCGCCACCTTCAGACGCAAAACGCCACGGCATGAAAAACGCCGGCCCAGGGCCGGCGTCGTCCTTTGAACAGGCTCTCGCCCGCGAACGCCCTTATTGCGGCAACTCGCTATTACTGAATACCTCCAACTGCACTTGCTTCACCCGCTTGTCCGCGGACAGGCGCTGTTGCAAGGACAGCAACTCGACCTGGGCCGGCGCGTCGAACACCACCACGCTTTGAGTGCGGTAACGCACGCTCAGGCTATGGTCGCGCGCCACCGCGGCCTCGTCTCGCGGCGAAGCCAGCTTCACCATCACCACGCCGCTGACCCTGGACGGAGCCAGTTCCCCTTCGGAACGCAGCACGTCGCCGCGCTTCAGCGTCACACCGCCTTCGCTCGCCGCCGAGCGGGCGCTGACGCCCTGCGGCAGCTTGCCGGCCGGAGCCGCTTGTTTGTAATAGGTCTTGCCGTTGATCACCAGCGGCTGGCCGCCCGGCTTCTGCTTGAAGGACGGAACGTCGGCGGCCTGAGCGCCGGCGGCCAAGGCCAGCAGGCCGGCCAAAATCAGGGAATGTTTCATCGTTATGCTCCTTTGTGGCCGATGAAGCGGATGGACCAAGACCGCAGGGTGCCGGCGGCGTTGGGCAGGCTCAGCGTGCTCTGGCCCTTAGCGTCCCGGTAGTCGTAATAGTACTCGGCGCCGTTGGTGTCGATCACGCGCAGCCGCCATTGACCGCGCGCCGATTCGCCGTAAAAGTGGTTGGACAACAAACGCTGCTGGTTCAGGCCGTAACTCTCGTTCACCAGGCCGGTGCGCGGCGACAGCAATACCGAGCGGGTACCCGCCGGCGAAATCAGTTCCACCGCCAGGTCGTTGGCGCGGCCGTGCTTGGCGTCCACCAGCACTTGCACCGCTTCCACCGTCAAATCCTCGGCGTGGGTGTACACGCTGTCCAGACCGGCTTCGCTGGCGTCTGGAATCGCCTTCATCACCGACACCGTCTGCCAGCGCGTCTTCTCCAGCGCCGTCAGCGGCTTATGAGTGCGGCCCAGCTCCACCGCCTTGTCCACATCGATCAGGCCAAAGCCGTAGAACGGATGGAAGGCGAGACCGGCGGCGTTGTTCTGCCACCCCGGCAAAGCCTGGTAGCTGTGCGCGCCCCCCTTGGCGTCCTTGAAGGCCAGGGTCACGCCGGCATGATTGGCATCCACTTTACGCGCCGATTTGATCAGCAGATCGCGCACATCACGCGCGCTCAGGCTGGGATAAGCCGACATCAGCAACGCGAATGAACCTGAAGCCGCCGGCGCCGCGGCGGAAGTGCCGTTCATGGTGCCGCGATAATCGCAATTAGGGTCCAGCGCGGTGCCGCCGTGCAACTGATTGGTGGACGGACGCAACGTGGAGTTGGAGCCGCGGTCGCACCCCACCAGATCGGTGGTCACCATCGCCGGGCTGGCAGTGCCGTACTCGCCGCCAGGGGAAGTCAGCAGAACGTTGGCGCCCACCGAGGAGTAGGACGAACGCACGCCGTCGGCGTTCAGCGCCGACACCACCACGTTCCAGTAGTTGCTGTTGTCGGTGGTCAGGTTGGAGTCCTGAATCGGCAGACCGTCGTTGCCGGCCTTGGCCAAGACATAAGTGGGTTTGCCGTCATTGTCCGAGCCGGATTGGAAGCTGACGTAGGCGTTGCCCGCCGACTTGACGAACACCGCGCCCTTGCCGCCGTTGCTGCGCAGGCTGACGTCCTCGTGCGCTTCGTCTCGCACTCGCAACGACATATCAGTGTCCGGATTGCCCGGAATCGAGCGGATCGCCGAGCTGCCGTAGCTCTGGTTGAACACGCGGGAGCTGGTGGACGACTGGCCGGCGCCGTCGCTCGGCGATTTGCCGTGCGACAGCATCCAACCGGCGGTGGTCTGCGCCTTCAGCCAGTTGAAGCCGTTCAAACTGGCCGCCGGCGCCACGCCGCGGCCTCCCAGATTGTTGAAGCCCACCGCGGCGGCGATGCCGGCCACGGCGGTGCCGTGGCTGTCGGTGGCCGCGCTGGGGGTCGGGTCGTCGCTATTGTTCGCCAGATTCTTGGAGCCGGGCACCACATTGCCCGCCAAGTCCGGGTGGCGGATCTCCAGGCCGTCGTCGATGACGGTCACTGTCACGCCGCGCCCCTGGATGCTGCGCGAATGGCTGAGCGCCAGATTCAGATCAATGCCGGCCACGCCGCCGCGTTGCGAAAACGCGTTCTGCCCCGTGTTTTGCAGGAACCATTGCTGGGACACCAGCGGGTCTCCCGGCTGCAAGGGCGTTGCGGCCTGACCGGCCAGGGACGCCAGGGCCAACGAAACCGCGCCCACCGTGATATGGATACGCATTGCATCTCCTAAGTGTCGAAACTACGGTCTATTGAGAAAAACCGCCGTGAGTCCGGGGCTGCCACCCCATCGCTCTCAGCCATTCGCCCCCGCCTGCCAGCGGCGGCGAAATCCTCGGTCCCGCGCTGGCGTCCGGTTTCGGAAGGCCAAGCCATCCTTACCCGGTCGCCTTGCGGCGAACCTGCGTCGGCGCTCGCGCCGGGCCGTCAGGGCGGCCTCCACCTCCGCGCTCCGGCCGGCCCAAGCGGCATCCGCCCAAGCAGTGAACCATCAAAATCGAAAATGCCAAAGTCCTATTTATTTTTATCGTATATAAAAACTTCATAATACAAAATGCAATAATTCCCATTCACAAATATGACAAAAGGAAGCAACAAACCAGGAAAAATGATGTCAAAATCAACCGCTTAGCATGAAACATCCAACAATTACCGTAGCCGACGGCGCAGCGGCCAGTCGCCCATAAACACAGCCAGACCCAGAGAAGAACGTCAGGATTTGTCAGACAGAAGCACTAAGAAAGAGAAGAAAAAGGAACAAATAAAAAACGCCCCGGACGGGGCGTTTTGGATTGGAAGACGATGCCGACGCGAGGTTTAGTCGCGTTCTCCGGCAAAAGCCAGCAACAGTTGCAACAAGCTGGTGAACAGGTTGTAAATGCTGATGTAGATCGACAACGCCGCGGAAATGTAGCTGTCCTCGCCGCCGTCCACCACCACCTTGACCTGCCACAGAATCATCAGCGAGCTGAACAGCGCGAAAGCCGCGGAAATCATCAGATGGAAAGCCGGCATGCGCAGGAAGATGTTGGCCACCACCGCTACCATCAGCACGATGGCGCCCACGGTGAGGAAGTTGCCCAGGCCGCTCAGATCGCGCTTGGTGGTGGTGGCAATGCCCGCCATCACGAAGAACACCAGCGCGGTGGCCGCGCCCGCGGTCATAATCAGCTGGCCGCCGTTGGAAAACTTGAACGCCAGTTGCAGCAAGGGCCCCAACAGCAAGCCCATCAGGAAAGTGAAACCCAGCATCAGAAACACACCAGCCGAGCTGTAGCGGTTTTTCTCGATGGCGAACACCAAGCCGTAGAATACGGCCAGGATCGCCAGCATGCCGATGATGGGGCTGCCGGCCAGGAAGCCGAAATTCATATTGGTGCCGACGATGGCTCCCATCACCGTGGGAATCATCGACAGGCCCAGCAAACCATAAGTATTGCGAAGAACCTTATGGCGTACCTCGGCCATACCGGTCGTCTGATAGGCCGTCTCAAGGTTCGGGTGCATAATGTAAGCCTTTCTCCAAAGGGATTTTTATCAAATTGTACCGACAGTGACAGCCGCTGTGGCAATAAGTTTCCCGGCGGCCCGGCTTGCGTCGCGCAAACGCTTCGGGTATTCTTGCACTCCCTTGCAAATGAGGACGGTTGTTTTAATTTGCAAGCGGCATCAAAGCGAAAGTGGCGGAATTGGTAGACGCACTGGATTTAGGTTCCAGCGCCGCAAGGCGTGAGAGTTCGAGTCTCTCCTTTCGCACCAACCCTGATTGTACCCATACCTCTTGCAAAACGCTTGGGCTAAGCCCTCCCTACCGTCGTAGCAAAGCGGCTCGGCTCAACACGCTGTTTTCCGTTTATCTTGCATTATCTTTGTCCCGCCCAAGCTCCAAACTGTTCCTCGGAACCTGTTCAAAACTTGCTGCGCTTCAGCGATACATCGTTAAAACAAGCTTGCTCATGCTTCGTATAAACACTCTGCTTCCCCAGCCGCTTGAGCCTTAGCCGGCAAGCACGCTCCCGAATCACAAACGCAGGCCATGAAAAACGCCCTCGAAGCGCAGACTCGTCGAGGGCGTTGGATTTAGCGTGATGGGATCAAGCACTGGCGGCGGTTTGCTTGTCCATCATGATTTTCAGAATCTGCGCATCAGTCTGCACCATTCCCTGGCTGGCCAGCTTGCCCAGGTTGGCGATGGAGGCGTCCAGCTCACATTCCACAATGCCGTCGCTGCCCGCCACGCACACGCCGTCCAGCGCCATCAGTACCGCCTTGTAAGCTGACCCCGCCGAAGTGGACACCTTCATCGCGCAGCTATTGGACGCGCCGTCGCAAATCATGCCGGCCAAGTCGCCTATCATGCTGGAAATGGCCATGCCCGCCACCGCGTAGCCGCCGCCCAGCAACTGAGCCATCCCCGCCGCCGCGCCCATGGACGCGGTAGTGACCGCGCACAGCGCGGACAGCTTGGGCAGCCGGGCGTGAATATAAATGGCCATCAAGTGCGACAGCATCAGCGCTCGCGTCAGCCCCTCGCGATCGGCGCCGACATGCTCGGCCACCACCACCACCGGCATGGTAGCGGCAATGCCCTGATTTCCGGAGCCGGAGTTGCTCATCGCCGGCAGGGTGGCGCCGCCCATGCGGGCGTCGGACGCCGCGGTGGTGCGGGTGAGGATGCGGGTCAACAGATTGTCCGACAACAATCCGGCGCTCACCTGCTTGTGCAGGGTTGCGCCAATGTGCAGGCCAAACTGTCCCCCCATGCCCGCTCGCGACAGCGCCTCGTTCAGCGTGGCCGCCTCGTGGATGAAATCCATCGCCTCCAGCGGAGCCTGGGTGGCGAAGTCGTAAACATCCCGCGCCGTCGCGTCGGAAAAGTCGTACGCGGCGCCGGCCTGGCCGGAACTCTCGAGTTCAGCGCGGAACAACGCCGCGCCATTGCGCTCGATCAGCACCACATTAGTGTGAGAGTCCGCGATACAGACCCGTGCCGTCTCGTCGCCGGCGAACACTCGGGCTTCCGAATACAGGATATTCGGCACGTCCGCGATGCTCAGCGTCACGCGCTGCTCGGCGAGCATGCGTTTGGCGGCATCCACCACTTCGCCGCTCAAACCCTTTAGCACCTCCAGCTTGCCGTCCGGGTCGCCTCCTAGCGCGCCCACCGCGGCGGCGATCTGCAAGCCCACCGCGCCAGTGCCCGGCACCGTCACGCCCATGCCGTTCTTCATCAGATTGGGCGAAACCCGCGCTTCGATGCGTTCCGGCGCGCGGCCCAGCGTCTTGGCGGCGATGGCACAGGCCAGGGCCAATGAAATCGGCTCGGTGCAACCCAGCGCCGGCGCCACTTCCGCGCGCGCCGCCTTGACGAACTTCGGCCACAGATCGGTGTTGAGAGTTGGTGTACACATAATGATTACGCTTTCAAATCAAGTAAATGTCTTGCCGCCGCCCACAAGGCGGGCCGGCGGCGAAAATCAGGAGAAAGCCAGGAACGGCGACACGCAGAGCAAAAGGCCGGTGGCGATGATGATCTTGAGCGCGGCGCCCTTGTATTTGTGCAGGAAGGGCACTTGGTAAACCAGATAGGCCGGGATCAAACAGCCCACCAAGCCAAAAACCGGGCTGCAGATCGAAGTGAAGCTCAGCACCGGCGCGTTCAGCACGATGGCGCCCCAGGACAGCAAGACGGTGAACACCATGATGCCCTTGGCCACCCACTCGGGTCGGATGCGCTCCTCCGGCATCACCCGGCGCAGCAGATTCATCGCCAGGCCCTGGCAGGCCTCGCGGAAGCCCAGATAAACGCCAAAATACGCGGTCATCACCGCAAAAATATTCAGGATCAGGCTGAACAGCTTCACCATATCGCCCGGCATGCTGCTGGCCACCATGGCCAAAGCGGAAATGTTTTCATGCGAGGCCTTGACCGCCTGTTCGTGCCCCATCGCCAAGGTAAAGGACACCGCGTAGAAAAAGACGGTAACAAAGAGGATGCCGAAGGCGATGTTCATCGCCCGCATTGCCTTGTACTGCGCCACTTTCCGCGACTTTTCCCGCGCGCGGTAGGAAATCACCATCGGGCTCAGGCTTTGAATGAACAGGATGGAGGTCAGCGTGAACGGCAGCATGACGATGGCGTCCTTGATCAGGCTGCCCAGCGAGGGGAAAGCGCCCACATTGACCATTCGCCATTCCGAAACCATGGCCAGGCCCAGCACCGCCACCACGCCCAGCTTGGTCAACACCATGCCGGTGGAAATCTTGAATAGCAGTTGCTCGCCACGGGAAGCCAGCGCCACCAGCAGGCAGATCAGCCCCAAGCCATAGAAGGGATTGGCGGACAGCAGCGTCTCGGTCACGCCGAAGCTGTGCAGAAAGGAGGCGCTGTCGTTAGTGATGGCGGTTGAATACACAAAAACCCAGATCACCAGCATGATGAAGTAGAGCGCCCCCAGCAGAATGCCCCAGTTCTTGCCCAGATAGCCGCTGATCACGCTGGGGTAATCCTTGCACTCCGGCGACTCCGCCAAGGTGTTGATGAACAGACGCTGGAACAAATACATCGCCGGATAACCGATAACGGAGGAGAGCAAGAACACCCACAGCCCCATCAACCCCACCTGCACCGGCAGGAACACGATGCCGGCGCCTATCGCCATGCCTATGCTCATCACGACCCAACCGCGGTCGATGCCGTCGAAACGCACCGCCTCCCGCCATTCCGCCTCCCGCCATTCCGCCTCCCGCCATTCCGCCTCGCTCATTCCCGCGCGCTCGGCAGCGCTTGCCCTGGGCTTGACGCCCACTTGGGTGATGTCCATACTCGTTGTTCCTTTAGTGGTTCATCTACTGTCTCAAGCCCTCCGGCGCCAACCGGATGCTTGGGTTTCCCCGCCGCGTTGCGCCAACAGCGCGTGAAAGGATTCTCGGACGCGTATCGGAAGCCCTCAGTCGCGGCACTGCTTCAGATAGCGGTAAAGAGTGGGTTCGGAAATCTCCAACGCCTGCGAAGCCTTGCCGACGAATCCGCGGATAGAGAACAAGCCCCGCTGATTCAGCTCCCTGATCACCTCCAGTTTTTCATCGCCGGACAAGCGCGTAGGATCAATCGCGTATTGCTCCAGCACGCCCTGCATAATCCCCACGCCAACATCATCAATGCCTAGCGACAAGGTTTCCTGATGCGAGTCGTGAGACAGTTCCACCGGCAGCAGAGCCTGTACCGCCTCCAGCGCGCGCTTGTAGCGGCTGTCGTCGGAGTTGACGCAGAGCATGGCCTGCACGCGGCCGGTCTCGTCCTTGATCACCAGGGTGGACGAACGCAGCGACACTCCGCCTCGGGTCTTGCTGCGGTAGTTCAGCCGATAGTTCTCGCCCCCCTTGGCGGAGCACTCCCGCGCCATGCACAAGGCGAGGTCGGTGGCCGGGGCGCCGACGCTGCGGCCGGACACATGCCCATTGCGGATGATTTTGAGCGAGGCGCTGGGATCGGATAGATCGTGCACAGCCACTTCGCTGTCCGGCCCCAACAGGGCCGACACGAAATCGGCGAGCACTTCCGCGTCAAGTTGCAGTTTCATGGCGATGACAAAAAAATTATCACGATGAGATTCTATGCATCACCATTCAGCCATGTCATGCGCAACCACAAGCGCATTTGACGCGCGTCAAATCCATAGTCGCAGTGAAGTTTTACGAAGCCGGCATCCAATGAAAAAACCCTCTGAAATAGCGGGTTGCACGATTCGGCGCGGCGGTATCGGCCAAGAGCGTTTCGGCCGCCAGGCCCTTTCTCAGAAAACCTCGTCGGACAGCAAACGCCTGGCGAACAAATCCACCGGCGTGTCCGGAATGAAGTCCAGGCTCACCCGCCCCTCCACGGCGAAACCCAGCTTGCTCAACACGCGCGCGGAGCCGGCGTTGTCCGGATGCACCAAGCCCACCAGCCGGTCCAGCGCGTAAACATCCCGCGCCAGGCGCAGACAGGCGCGGCCAGACTCGGTGGCCAGGCCCAAACCCCAGTACTCCGGCAGAAAGCGATAGCCCAGTTCCACCGCGTCCACCGCCGCCATGTATTTCAGGCCACTGAAGCCTATTACCTCGCCGCTATCCTTCCACACGCAGGCCACTCGGCCAAAACCATGCCGCTCATAATCCGCTAGCGGGCCGTCGCGCATTGCCTGCAAAGCTTGCTCGGGCGAGCCAAAGGGCGTGTTGCCGACATAGCGGATGGCCTCGGCCACGGTACCAAGCCGGTAAAAAGCGTCCAGATCATCCTCCTTGAAAGGCCGCAAAATCAGGCGGCCGGTATCTACTGCTTGCATTTCTGTCTCCCAGCTGTTTGCTGCATCATGGCAATGGGAAAAATTTGCCAGCAATCATCCGCCAACGCCATATTTTTTTGCGCTGCAACAAATCCGCGCGGCAGGCGCGCCCAGCGGCTCAGCTGATATACTGTCGCTTTGATTTCCCCCGCCGCAGAACCCCGCCATGAACGATCTGTTTGCCCATGAACCGAAAAAACCGCTGGCCGAAGCGCTGCGTCCCGGCCGCCTCGACGAGGTGATCGGCCAACGGCACTTGATCGGCCCTGGCAAACCGCTGCGGCTGGCAGTGGAGGCGCGCACCCCGCACTCGATGATTCTGTGGGGCCCGCCCGGCGTCGGCAAGACCACGCTGGCGCGCATTCTCGCCGCCAGTTTCGACGCCGAATTCATCCCGCTGTCGGCAGTGTTCTCCGGCGTCAAGGACATCCGCGAGGCGGTGGAGCGCGCGCACGCCGCGCTGCAGCGCTCCGGCCGCCACACCATTCTGTTCGTCGACGAAGTGCACCGCTTCAACAAGAGCCAGCAGGACGCCTTCCTGCCCTTTGTCGAATCCGGCCTGCTCACCTTCATCGGCGCCACCACGGAAAACCCCTCCTTCGAGGTCAACTCCGCGCTGCTGTCGCGCGCCCAGGTCTATGTGCTGAACAGCCTGGACGAAGAAGAGCTGCGCCAGTTGTTCGAACGGGCCGCCGCCAACGGCGCGCTGGAGGGGCTGAGCTTCGACGATGCCGCCATCGATACGCTGACCGGCTACGCCGACGGCGACGCCCGCCGCTTCCTCAACCTGCTGGAGCAAACCCGCACCGCCGCCTACGCCCGCAAGACCGGCCAGATAGACCGCGACTTTCTGTCCGAGGTACTGACCGTCAACGCGCGTCGCTTCGACAAGGGCGGAGACGATTTCTACGACCAGATCTCCGCGCTGCACAAATCGGTGCGCGGCTCCAATCCGGACGCGGCGCTGTACTGGCTGACGCGGATGCTGGACGGCGGCGCCGACGCGCGCTACCTGGCGCGCCGGCTGGTGCGCATGGCCTGGGAGGATATCGGCCTGGCCGACCCGCGCGCGATGCAGATCGCCAACGACGCCGCCGCCACATATGAACGGCTGGGCAGCCCGGAAGGCGAACTTGCGCTGGCTCAAGCCGCGCTGTATTTGGCCGTAGCCGCCAAGAGCAACGCCGGGTACAAGGCGTATAATGAGGCCCGCGCCTTCATCAAACAGGACAAATCCCGGCCGGTGCCGGTACACTTGCGCAATGCGCCCACTCGGCTGATGAAGGAGTTGGGCTACGGCCACGAATACCGTTACGCCCACGACGAACCCCATGCCTACGCCGCCGGCGAGACCTATCTGCCGGAAGGAATAGAGGACATGCGCTGGTATCATCCGACTCCGCGCGGACTGGAAAGCAAAATACGGGACAAGCTGGATTTCCTGCGTCAGCTCGACGACGACGCCCAGCAAGACTCCGAATAAGTGAAAGAAACAGGACCAACCTAACCATGCTCGACATCAATCTGCTTCGCAACGACATCGAAGCCGTCGCCGCCCGTCTGGCCGGCCGCGGCTATACCCTAGACACCGCAGCCTTCAACCAGCTGGAGTCCGAACGCAAATCCCTGCAAACCCGCATGCAGGAACTGCAAGCCAAGCGCAACGCCTCCTCCAAGCAGATCGGCGTGGCCAAGGGCAAGGGCGAAGACGTGTCAGCCATCCTGGCCGAAGTGGCGACGCTGGGCGACGAATTGAAAGCCGCCGAGCAAGGCTTCGACGCGGTGCAAAAGCAGTTGGACGCCTGGCTAATGTCCATCCCCAACCTGCCGCACGAATCGGTGCCGGCGGGCAAGGACGAAAACGACAATGTGGAAGTGCGCCGCGTCGGCGTGCCGCGCCAGTTCGACTTCGAGGTCAAAGACCATGTCGACGTCGGCGCGCCGCTGGGCCTGGACTTTGATACCGGCGCCAAGCTGTCCGGCGCGCGCTTCACCGTGCTCAAGGGCGACATCGCCCGGCTGCACCGCGCTATCGCCCAGTTCATGCTGAACACCCATACCGGCGATCACGGCTACGTCGAGCATTACACTCCCTACATCGTCAACGACAGCGCGCTGCTGGGCACCGGCCAGTTGCCCAAGTTCGCCGAAGACATGTTCAAGGTGACCAAGGGCGGCGAAGAAGGCAATGTGGACCAGTACCTGATCTCCACCTCGGAAATCACGCTGACCAACACCGTCAGCAACAGCATCCTCAAGGCAGAGGAACTGCCGCTGAAACTGACCGCGCATTCGCCCTGCTTCCGTTCCGAAGCCGGCAGCTACGGCCGCGACACCCGCGGCATGATCCGCCAGCACCAGTTCGACAAGGTGGAAATGGTGCGCATCGAGAAGCCGGAAGACTCCTACGCCGCGCTGGAGGAAATGGTCAGCCACGCCGAGAACATCCTCAAGGCGCTGGAACTGCCCTACCGCGTGATCACGCTGTGCACCGGCGACATGGGCTTCGGCGCCGCCAAGACTTACGATCTGGAAGTCTGGCTGCCGGCGCAGAACACCTATCGCGAAATCTCCAGCTGCTCCAACTGCGAGTCCTTCCAGTCGCGCCGGATGATGGCGCGCTACAAGGACGAAAACGGCAAGAACCAGCTGGTGCACACGCTGAACGGCTCCGGCCTGGCGGTGGGACGCACCCTGGTGGCGGTGCTGGAAAACTACCAGAACGCCGACGGCAGCGTGACCATCCCGGCGGTGCTGCGGCCTTACTTTGGCGGCCGCGACAAAATCGGCGGTTAAACTCAAGCCTGGCTTAAAACCGACACAAGACAACGGCGCCCATCGCGGGCGCCGTTTTTCACATCCGCGCCGCCAGCAGCGCTTCGAACTCGGCTCGCGGCAACGGCTTGCTGAATAGATAGCCCTGGCCCAGCCGGCAGCCCTGCCGCAGCAGGAAATCACGCTGCGACTCCAGTTCCACGCCCTCGGCCACCAGTTCCAACCCCAGACTGCGGCCTATCGAAATGATGGCGCTGGTGATGGCGGCGTCGTCGCCGTCATGGTGCAGGTCCATGATGAAGGAACGATCAATCTTCAAGCCCTTGACCGGCAGCCGCTTCAAATAGGACAGCGAGGAATAGCCGGTGCCGAAATCGTCGATGGACAGATAAACGCCCAACTCGCGCAAGCGCTGCAAAGCCTCCACCATGCCGCTATCCTCGTCCATCGCCACGCTTTCGGTAATCTCCAGCTCCAACTCGCCGCTATTCAGACCATGCCGGCGCAACGTGCGCGCCACCGTGTCGGCGAAGCTGCCGTACTTGAGCTGGCGGCCGGACACATTGACCGCGATGCGGCCGGGCTCCAGTCCCATCGCATGCCACCGAGCCCAGTCTCGGCAAGCGGTGTCCAGCACCCACTCGCCTATCGGCACCATCAACGAGCCGTCCTCGGCGATCGGGATAAACTTGGCGGGCGCCATCAGCCCCAGTTCGGGATGGCGCCAGCGCAGCAAAGCCTCCGCCCCCACCACCCGCTGCGTAGCCAGTTCCACCTTGGGCTGATACCACACTTCCAGCTCTTCCTGCGCCAGCGCGCGGTGCAGGCTGTACTCCAGTTTCAGCCGCTCCATGGCCCGCGCGTTCATGTCCGAGGTGTAGAACTGAAAATTGTTCTTGCCGCGCTCTTTGGCTTGGTACATCGCGGAATCCGCGTTCACCAACAAAGCATCCGCGCTGACCCCGTCCTCCGGATACATGCTGATGCCGATGCTGGCGGAGATGAACAGCTCGTGGCCTGTCAGGCCGGACTGTTCGGTCACGCCGTCCAGCAACTGCTGCGCCAGCGCCGCCACCTGGGTCACACGCTCCACCGCCGGAAGCAACAGGATGAACTCGTCCCCGGACAACCTGGCCACGGTGGAGTGCGGCGGCGCATACTGCAGCAACACTGAGGCGATACGCACCAGCAATTCGTCGCCGGCATGATGTCCCAGCGTGTCGTTGACCAGCTTGAAGCGGTCCAGGTCGACGAACAGCAGCGCGAACTGCGCCCGCGTCGGCTGCGCTCGCTCTATCGCCTCTTGCAGCCGCTCCAGGAACAGGGTCCGGTTGGGCAAGCCGGTCAAGGCGTCGTGATTGGCCAGAAAGTGCAGCCGCTCCTCAGACTGCTTGCGCTGGGTGATGTCGGAAAACACCGCCACGTAATGCAGGCATTCTCCGTCCGCGTCGCGGATGGCGGTAATGCTCAGATGCTCGGTGTACAACAGGCCGCCCTTGCGGCGGTTGACCACCTCGCCCTGCCAGACCCCGCTCTCTTTCAGGCTTTGCCACAGCTTCTGATAAAAGTCCGCCGGCTGCCGGCCGGATTTGAGCAAGGCGGGCGTGCGGCCCAGGGCCTCCTGGCTGCTGTAACCAGTGATGCGGCTGAACGCCGGGTTCACCATCTGGATCACCCCGTTGCCGTCGGTGATCAAGATGCCCTCCAGCGTTGACTCGAACACCTTGTCCGCCAACAACAGGCTGCGCCGAGAATGCAGCAGCGCGTCGTCGCGCTCGCGCAAGGCGGAATGCAGTTCCTGCAAAAACTCCTGCTCCACCATCTGGATAATGTCGCGGAACCCCAGCAACTGCAGCAGCGTTCCATCGACGTCGTACACCGCCAAGTGCCGAATCTTATGCTGCAGGATCAACTGCCTGGCCTGCAACAGGCTGCTGCCCTCGCGCACGCCCAGCAGCGGCCAGGAGCAGGCTTCGGCCAGCGTCGCCGGCGCTCGTCCCTCGGCCAACAGCCGCAGCAGATCGCGCAGGGTCAGGATGCCGTAGTCCCCATTATCGAAACTGACAGCCAAAGCCGTGGCGCCGTGACGCCGCATCAAGGCCAGCGCCTCTTCAGGCGAGCCCTGAGCGCCCAGCAAACATAAGGGCGCGGCGCGGTCCGCCACCACCCGCCGCACGCTTAGAAAGGATTCGCTGCCCTGGCTCAACACGATATCGGTCAGCGACACCACGCCGCACATCTTGCCGGCCTGCTCCACCAGCGCATGACGGATGCCGCGCTGGCGGAACAGGGCCACCGCCTCGCTCACCGGCAGATCGTGCGGCAGTACCACCAAGGGCGTGCTCATCGCGCCGCCCACCGGCCTCATGCCAACCACGCCATCCAACCGGTCCAGCGCCAACGCGTCGGCTTCGGTCCAAATCCCCAACGGCCGTCCCGCCTCGTCCTGCACCACGATGGAACCACAGCCCGCCAGCAACATGCGCCGCGCCGCCTCCGCCAGCGACGTATCCGCCGAGCACGCCAGGATATCCGGGGTAGAGATTTCTTTTATACACTGTTTTAAGCAATACATTAACAATCCAACCCGGGCTATTCACGGAAAAATTCCAAATGGCATTATAACGATGCAAATCGCCGTCATATAGTCGGATTGCAACAGCCCCGCTCTACAGCGGCATCGAGGCTTCTTACCCCCTCTCAAATCCCGCCGGTTTCTTCCTCAAGACATTCCTTTTGCATTCAGTAAATCGTCAAATACTCATATACATGATCTAGAACAAGGCGCGATGCGGAGCGTGGCTGCTAGGCTGACAACAGAATCGGCGAATTTAAACTCGCCATGAAAATGACAAAGGTATTGCGCGGCGCAGCAAAATCACTTGTTGGAACGGCGGCAATGCGCATAGTCAGCCCAACCACCCACACAGCGACACAAGCACCATGAGCCAACAACGCATCCACCTATCGGTTCAGGGCCGGGTTCAAGGCGTCGGCTTCCGTCCCTTCATCTGGCGCACGGCCAGCGAGTGCGGCCTCACCGGCTTTGTCCGAAACAGCGGCGAAGGCGTCACGCTGGAACTGCAAGGCGAGCCGCAGGCGCTGAGCGCCTTCCGCCAGGCGCTTCGAACCCGCCTGCCGCCGCTGGCGCACATCGACGCGCTGCAGGAGCGCGATATTCCGCTGCGCGATACCGAACAACGCTTTCAAATAGAAGAAAGCAGCGGCGCGGTCACCCACGCCCGGTTGCCGGCGGACGTAGCCACTTGTCCGTGCTGCGTGGAAGAACTGTTCACCCCTGGCGACCGCCGCTACCGCTTTCCCTTCATCAACTGCACCGATTGCGGGCCGCGCTACACCGTCACCCACCGGCTGCCCTACGACCGCGCCAACACCAGCATGCTGGCCTTTCCGCTGTGTCCCGTCTGCCGCCAAGAATACCTTGACCCGAACAGCCGCCGCTTTCACGCCGAACCCACCGCCTGCCCGGTGTGCGGCCCCAAGCTGCAGCTGACCGACCGCTTTGGCCAGAGCCTGAACGG
The DNA here is from genome assembly GCF_023507765.1 of Chromobacterium sp. IRSSSOUMB001. Taxonomy (NCBI): domain Bacteria; kingdom Pseudomonadati; phylum Pseudomonadota; class Betaproteobacteria; order Neisseriales; family Chromobacteriaceae; genus Chromobacterium; species Chromobacterium sp. IRSSSOUMB001. Next base: position 1,811 of record NZ_JALCYU010000030.1, on the reverse strand, counting down.
CGACCCCATCGTGGGCGCGGTGCAAATCCTCAATATGGGTCGCAGCATAGCGATGAAAGGCTTGGGCGGCTTCCATCTGGTCTGCGACGCAGCCAGCCCGGCGGCGGTGGCGCGGCTGCGCCAGCTCAAACACCGCCCCGGCAAACCGCTGGCCATCATGGCACTGAACGTGGAATCCATCCGCGCGCTCTGCCATGTCAGCGAAGAAGAGGCCGCCTGGTTGCAACGCCCGGAACGCCCCATCGTGTTGCTGAACAAAAAACCCGAAGCCGACCAACTGCTGCCGGACATTGCACCCGGTCTGTCGGCTCTGGGCGTGATGCTGCCCTACACTCCGCTTCAATGGCTGCTGTTCCACGAAGCGCTGGGCCGCCCGCCCGGGACCAGTTGGCTGCGCCAGCCCTGCTCGCGGCTATGGGTGATGAGCAGCGCCAACTTGTCCGGCGAGCCCATCGTCACCGGCAACCAAGAGGCCCGCGAACGGCTGAACCAGGTAGCCGACGTCTTCCTGCTGCATAACCGCGCCATCGTCACTCGTTGCGACGATAGCGTGGTATCGCTGGAGCGGCGGCGGCCGCTGCTGTTCCGCCGCGCTCGCGGCTTTGTGCCGGACCCGGTGCCGTTGACGCTGGACGGCCCGCCGGTACTGGCGCTGGGCGCCTATATGAAGGCCACCGCCACCGTGCTGCGCGGCAAGGACGCCTTCGTGTCGCAATACATCGGCGCGCTCAACCACCCTCTGACCTGCGAGGCGCTGCAACAAGCGGCCGACCACTTGCTCGACCTCACCGGCGTCGCTCCGCAGGCAGTGGCTTGCGACCTGGAAACCGGCACCTACTCCAGCATGCTGGCCGAACACTTGTCCAAGCAATGGGAAGTGCCGCTGATCCGGGTTCAGCACCACCATGCCCACCTGGGCGCGGTGCTGGCCGAACACGGCGTGGCGGAACCGGCTTTGGGCTTGGCGCTGGACGGCTATGGCCTGGGTCACAACAACGGCGCCTGGGGCGGTGAAATGATGCTGGTGGACGGCGACAGCTGCGAACGCATCGGCCACATCTCGCCGTTGCCGCTGCCCGGCGTGGGACGCAGCCGGCTGCCCCCCTGGAAACTGGCCGTGGCCTTATGGCAAACCCTGGAACTGGGACCGCTGCCGCCGCGGCTGGCGGCCCAGCCCGGCGCCCAACAATTGGAGAAACAGCTCTCTATCCGCCGAGACTGCCAGGACAGCACCAGCTTGGGCCGCTGGTTCGGCGCCGTCGCCGGCCTGACCCGCCAATGCGGGGTGGAAACCTTCGAAAGCGAAGCCGCGCAAAGGCTGGAGGCTCAGGCCGAGCCAGCCGAGCCGCTAGCCGACGGCTGGCTCACCCAGGCCAACCTGCTTGACCTGACGCCGCTTGCGCGCCATCTGTGCCAACTGGACGACGACCGAGCCATCGCCAGCCTGTGGCACGCCACGCTGGCAGCCGCGCTGGCGGACTGGGCCATCAAGGCGGCACGCACCACGGGCACCCGCATCGTGGCGCTGGCCGGCGGCTGCTGCGGCAATCGCCAACTGATGGCACAACTGCTGCCGCGGCTGGAGCAGGCCGGCCTGCGCCCGCTGACCGCGGAACAACTTCCGCCCAACGACGGCGGCCTGAGCCTGGGCCAGGCCTGGGTGGCCCGCCAGCGCCTGCTCCGCCGGAGCTGAAATGAAAACGGCGCGTCGCCCAAAGGCGACGCGCCGCGAATACCGGCCCAATAAACGTCTTAGAGCCTGTTCAAAATCTTTTTAACACTATCGCTAAGAAGGCCAGATGGATGAACTG
>NZ_JALCYU010000003.1:0-382092 GCF_023507765.1 Chromobacterium sp. IRSSSOUMB001 | reverse complement strand
GGACTTCCCAGATCAGTATTTTTCACATCCTGATCTGCCCCCACGAGCCATATCAGGTTCTTGCGCATCTCAAAACCAAGCCATCTCAAACGAAAAGAGGCCCTACCGGGCCTCTTTGTTTAACGCTGCTCGTGACGAACCATCATGTCGTCGTGACAGGCTTTATTCCTTCTGATCACTAGTGTAGGCGGTAAATAGAAGCGTTGGCGCCCAAAGCCACAAAGAACTAACGTACTGAAATTCAATAAAATTTTTCACAAAACCAACACTTCATACTTGTGAAAGAACCCCACCTTTCAGGCTTTTTCGCTCTTGGGAAATAAAAGCGTTGGTTTTGGCGTCTGCTGGCGTAAGGAAATCAGCCCCCGAGGTCACTAAGTTATATCCTACCCACAGCCTTCGAGAGTAACGACGAATACTTAGTTACTCTTCGTCTTCATCCTCAACATCAGTGTCAGTGTCAGTGTCATCTTCGTTTGTACTGCTATCTTCTTCTGTTGCTGCAGTACGCTCCCGCTCAATATGGATTGCTTCCTGCATGGCTTGTACTTGTGGCGCAAGTATCTCCAGGCTCTCACGGTAGTCTGACTCGCGCAACACCTTACGCTTGTCGTCGAAGTAGATGATGTGACACTGGTCACGCCCCAGCCAGCTGTCTGGAACAGACTCATTCGCAACAAAAATTTGATGAGCTGTCGAATGGCCGTAGATTGCATTCAAGAGTTTCGCTGTATTTTTATCATCAAGACCTTGCTGACGCGGAGTGTCAACGATGAAAGGAAAGCGAGGTCCGGAGCCATATTGGGCATTGATTTCAAGCAGCGCCAAGTGCATAGCCAAGTAAATGCGCGGGCCAGAGCTCCCTGATGCCATCGCGGGACGGGAACCAATTTTGATGCCTTTAATTTCCGCAGCGGCAATGCCCAAGCGGTCTGCATGAGCCTTGATTGTTTCTTTAAATGATTTCCGAACTTCCTTTAAACGAATGTTGTCGGTCAAAGTGGAGAGCTCGTCTTGCAGTTCCTGCTTATTTTCGTCGAGCTCATCGATTCTTTCTTTCAAGTCTCGACGAGCCTTGTTATAGGCGAGCGCAATGGTATCCAGGCTTTTTGCGATGACAATATCCGCAACGCTACCTTCCTCTTTGTGGCGCTCCATCACCGACCGCAACTGCTCCATCTGGGTAGCAACATTCTTTAATTGAACTCGAAGCTTTGCTTCACGGTTGCGCAGTTTGTCCAATTGGTCTCGCACTTTCAGTACGAGGTGATGCGCATCCTTTGCGTCCGATGCAAGGTCTAGCCTCGCGCGGAATGTCACTCCGTGCTCTTGGCCGCAGGTAGGGCAGGCCAACTTGCCGTCATCGGGTACCTTCGCTAGGTAGACTAAATCAGCGACAAGGTCTTGCTCCGCGCGCGTAACCATCTGCAATTCCGCAGTGCGCTCTTGAAGTTGCTGGGTCACATCGAAAAGCTCAGTACGAACCTTGTCTTCTTCCCTTCCGAGCTCAGTGACCTTCGAGGACATTTCCCGCAACTCTTGAGCGAAAAGCGCCTCATCCAGCTTGGCATCTGTAGTAGGAAGCATCGCCTTTACCTCTTCGTAGGCTTTTGCTTGCACCTTTGCTTGCGCATGAGCCTCTTTCAGCTGATACGCCAGTTCATCACGGGTAAGTTGTGCTTCGAAATATCGCTGCGGCCGCAAACCTGCAAACGACTCAAAAACTGGTATTTCCCAGCGAGCGAACTGAGTCAGTCGCTTGAAGTTATTCCATTTCCTGCTCCAACCACCTTCTTGGTCAATGTAGAAGGGGAGCAAAGCATATTCAGGACCAGCAAGAGCAAATGTTCCCTCTTGATGCCGCTGTAACTTTAAATGGAATGCAAATCTATCTGCAAAAAAACTTGCCCAAGTTGAAGCGTTCTCCGTACTAATCAACAGAGTGCCATTAGCATCAAACGCGGCACGCTGATGGTTTCCTCGGCGCAGAAACGTGTATCGAGTGCCATCAATACTTAGGTCAACGCTCGCAACAATGTTTGAATCCCAGTTGCCAGCATCTCTCGCCGTCGGCTCGCAACCTAACGCCCAAACAAGATGCTTGAGAATGCGAGATTTGCCTGTCTCGTTCTCACCCGCGAGTAGGTTGTGGGTCGAGCTGAACGATATTTTCCTCGCGCTCTCGTCCCTTTCGGACAGAAGCCAAAGCGTGTGATAGACGACGGTTCGCTTCATTCTTTGTCCTCAGGTTGCGAATCAGTCGGAATAGGTGGTAGTTGCTGTATAGGGTTTGCATTTTGAATAATCATGGACATGAGGCAATAAAGGTACTCACGCGTGTACATGTGAGTGTCGTGAAGGGCTAATTTTTTAAAGTCATCGTACCAAGTCGCTAAGAGGTCAACTACCTTCTGGAACTCCGCATATTCGTCGGAGTTCTTTTCGTATAGCGCCTTCAAGTGCGCAGCCACCATCGGAGCAGGGCCGGTACGATTTGTAATTTCGATACATGCACGTGATACCTCCCGCTTCATTTTGCTGACCAAGATGATGGACACCAGTTCAGCGTTCAACCGCGCGATAATTTCTTGAACCAGCTCCTCTGTGGAGATACGAGCATCATTCGCTGCGACCAAGTATTTATCAATGTCACTACGAGTAACTGCACGGTCCAAAAGCTCCTGGAAATTTTTGGCAAAACGCGTTTTCCCCGCGCGCATATGAACATAGGAAGCAATCACGAGCACAGCAAGCATCGTTGCCGCGCCGCTCAACTTCAATTCGTTACCTATCTGCAGCTCAGCAAGCTCGCCTGCGACATGCTTGTGTGGGTCATTAACCGGGCATTCGCTGACAAGCAACCCAAAGTCTGACAAATCTATTGCTTCATTTGTCGTCAACTTAAGCTGACTTCTCAGTGCTGCCTCAATGTTCTCGCGCTCCTTGTCGTCTAGGCTCGTCAATTCACAGCTAGAGAGCATAACCACTTTGCCTCCAGGGGCTGGAACCTCGAACTTCGCATTGGATGCGAACTCTAGTCGCGACTGCGACAACTCTTCGAAACGCCGGCGATGTGCATAGAGTTTGGCCAGGATGGAAGGTTTTGGCTCTTTGGGCTTGGTTTTTCGAGGCTTCTTTGCGGAATTCCCACTAGGAGTAACTGCTAGAGAAGTTATTGAGACCACAGAGGTAGCATCGTTTGCGGCAAGTACCTCCTCCCCCTTCCCAGGCTCAATGAGATGTTTTAATTTCCAATGGGTGGCCGTTTCATGTTTTTTCAACTGTACAAAGCGCACTTTCGATGGGGCTTTTGAAGAGTTGAGTACGGCGATGTCCTGCTGCCACTCTAGAACTACGGCGTAGTCCTCACCGGTCTTATAGGCCTTCAAGGCCTCAAGTACTGCGTGCCAGACTTGGAAGTTGAAGCCGCGCGACGCATGTTGACCGCCGGTTTCATCCCCTTGAAAATCACGGAACAGGTCTGAAATTACCTGTTGTAGCGGCGGCTCTTCTGGTGTGCCTATCATCATAGGGTCATCGGTACAGTTATCGCTTTGTATTGAATTGGAGTGCATTTTATGCCATATGCCAATTCTCTTACCCCCTGTGCCACTTGTCGAGACCTTTCCCAAAATCCTTAAGGGATGGAATTGCGTCCTCTAACTCGAATCCCCGGTAGTTTGCATAATGGAGCGTTATGTTCAACGTACCGGTTTCGTCTTGTCTCCGGGCGGACGGCGTGACTTGCTGGCACGTTGACGCAGCGTGGGGGACGGGTCATCGTCAGCGGACTGATGGTCGGAATGGGAGCCAGCGTCTGGAACCAGCTGTGGGGAAGGGCATCCCCGGCATACAGGCTGCTGCTGGCGAAGAGGTGACTAGACGCAGGCACACGCCACACCGGTTTGGCAGATTGACACACCTAATCCGACACTATTCCGACAAAAAACGGGCCATCCGATAGGTTGCCAGGATTTCACCGGTGAATCGAGCCGGAATCCGGCCTGAGGTGGTGTGGACTGTGTATGACTGTCTGAGTCGCAGCAGCGGCGCCGGTCGCTGGGGATGCTGAATAGAGAATGCCTTTGCTACGGTCTGTGTCAGCGTTTTGCTTCACTTGGTGCGAGGCAAGCCAGCATCAGTTGCAGTACGCTCGGATTTCCCTTGGCCAACCGCTCCACCTCGACTAAGTAACCAAAACGTTGATGCAGTGCCAGTGCGATGGCGCATGAACGCGAAAATCCACCTTCGCAATGCACTACTAATGAATGAACGTCGCCTGGCAAGCCATTCACGAAGTCGAGGATTTGGGCGGCTTGAGCAGGCGTGAATGCATCTGGCGTTTTTTGCTGGGCCTTCTTGGAGAGCAAAGGGTTCAGGAAGTCCACATCCGCGAAGCTCAGGCGGAGCAAGTATGCGAAGCCGTCAACAGCGGCAATCGGTCGCTCTGGCGCGGTGATGGAAATCATGGCCACCGTCTGCAATCGGGGCAATTTTTCTGCTTCAGGGCGAGATAAGGCGAATACCTGACGCCGCCCATCCGTCGGTGGGTGGTACAGCTTATCGACTACCGCTTTCAAACGTCCCACAGCCCACCCCATCGTATATTTACGTGCGCTCAACAACATCTATCGTCAGACCGAATGATAGCGTGCTCTGGGGCGGGGATGGCGGACGATAGCCTTCGTGCCCTAGGAGAGAAAGCCTGTTGCATTTTTCACCTGTCTAAAAGGATGGATTTGGGACGGCAAGCCAGGTCGCGCCGATGTATGCCTTGTTGGGTCGGCGAGGGAAACTTAAAATATTACCGCCATCTAAATTACGTAGCGTCACGACCGTCACCCTCCTCGCGGAGGGTGTTTCTAATTCTGCTTCCAGGATTTGTCGATGGACCTCAGTTCCCTGCTTGCCAGTTTTGCCTCCGCGTTCGACCAGAGCCAACGCCTGCTCTCCCTGCAATTGGGCGACGGACATATCGCGAGCCAGCAGTTGTTGCCTCAGTTGCTGGAGGGCGAGGAAGGGGTCTCGCAGGGCTATCGTTATCAGTTGACCTGCCTGTCACCGGACGTCGGCATCGAACTCAAAATCCTACTTGGCTTGCCGGCGCGCATCGGTATCGTCGGCGCAGATGGGGTGGAGACGGTGCGCTGCGGTGTGGTGAGCCAGGCTCAGCAGTTGGGCGCCGATGGCGGCTTCGCGCAGTATGGCCTGACGATTGAGTCCCCGTTTAGCTTGCTGCGGCTGCGGCGAACGTCTCGCGTGTTCCAGGACCTGTCCGTGCCGGACATCGTGCAGCAGATTTTTGCCGAACATCAGGTCGCCAATCCGGTGTTCGCCCGTGTCCAGGCCTTGGCCTTCGAGACCGCCAGCCTCCCGCCCCGCAGCTACTGCCTGCAATACAAAGAAAGTGATTTTGACTTCATCGTTCGCCTGCTGCACGAGGAAGGCTTGGCATGGCGCTTCGCCCATTTGGAGGACGAGGGTCCCAAGGTCCAGCTGGTGGTGTTTGATGACGCGCACAACCTGCCGCAGGCCGCGGTAGCGCGCGTGCGCTTCCATCGCGCCGACGCGACCGAGCAGGAAGACGGCCTGACGGGATGGGAAACACAACGGCAGGTGGTGGCCGGCCAAACGGCGTTGGCCAGTTTCGATTATCAACCGGTCACCACGCAACATGCCGCGCAGACGAGCCTGCTACAGCAAGGGCAAGGCGGTATGGCGCTGCAATCCAGCTTGCAGCATTACGATGCGCCAGGACTGTATTACGCCAGCGATAGCGAACAACTGGGACGCTATGCCCAGTTGCGGCAGCAGGCCCAGGACCTGCAGGCCAAGCAATTCTCTGGCAGCGGCGCGGTACGCGGTCTCTTTGCTGGCGAATGGTTCCGGCTGGATGACCACCCCGCGCACGCGGCCGATGCCCCTGAAAAGCGCGAATTCGTTGTCACCCGGCAAACGTTTCGCGCCCAGAACAACCTGCCGGCAGACTTGACTCAGCAGCTGCAGATGGCGGCGCCGCGGCTCAAGCTGGCCCCCGAGTCTGCCAACCCGTCTCCATTCCAGACCACCTTCCAGGCGCAACGCCGCGGGATTCCGCTGACGCCGCTGTACGCGAATACTGCGCATGCCAAGCCGACCAGCCTGGGGAAGCAGACCGCCACGGTGGTGGGGCCGGCGGGCGAAGAGGTCTACACCGACGCGCAGGGCCGCATCAAGGTGCAGATGCATTGGCAGCGTCGCGAAGAACACCCCACTATTGGCGCCGGCATGGATGAGCATTCCTCGTGCTGGCTGCGTGTTGCCATGCCTTCTGCCGGTGCCGGCTTTGGTCACCAGTTTATTCCCCGTATCGGTCAGGAAGTGCTGGTCGACTTCATCGAAGGCGACATCGACCGTCCCCTCATCACCGGCGTGCTGTACAACGGCAGCCATCCGACGCCTAGCTTCAGCGGCGCCGGCGCGCTCCCCGCCAACAAGACCCTGTCCGGCATCAAGTCGCAGGAACACCACGGTGGCCAGTACAACGAATTATTGTTCGACGACACGCCAGGCGAAGTGCGCGCCAAGCTTAGCAGCGAACCCGGCAAGACGCAGCTCAATCAAGGCTACCTCACCCATCCGCGCAGCAGTGGCAAAGCGCAACCGCGCGGCGAGGGTTTCGAGCTGCGCACCGACCAGCATGGTGCCATCCGCGCCGCCCATGGCCTGCTGCTGAGCACCGAGGCGCAGAACGGCGCCGGCGGCAAACAACTGGCGCGCGAACATGCCAGCAGTCAGCTGCAGTCGGCGCTGGCCCTCAGCCAGGTGCTGGCGGAAACCGCGGAAGCCCAGCTGGCGGAGGCGATGGAGACCGGGCCCGAGGAAATCACAGCCGACAACGCCAAAGGTCGTAAACGCCCTGAAGGCCATCTGCAGTACCAGGTCGACGCCCTGAAAGCCTGGGAGGCCGGGACCAATACCGACCCGGACGGCAAGACAGCGACGGCTGACCAAGCTGGCCAGCAGCCATTACTCGTGCTGTCGGCGCCAGCCGGCATTGCGAGCGTCACCGAACAAAGCCAGACCCTGGCTGCCGGCACCAATCTGGACCTGGTGGCACAGCGGGATATGAACCAGACCACGGGTCGACGCTGGCTCGCGAATGTGGGCAAACACATCAGCCTGTTCGTCAGCGGCGTAGCAAACCAGGCCGCGATGAAACTGATTGCCGCCAAAGGCAAAGTCCAGGTGCAGGCCCAAGCGGGCGAAATCGAGCTGACGGCCGACAAGGACGTGACCATCACCTCGTGCAAGGACCGCGTCACCATCGCCGCGCAAGAGGAAATCCTGCTGACCTGCGATGGCGGCTATATCCGGTTGGCCGGAGGCAATATCGAGGTGCATTGCCCCGGCACCGTCAGCGTCAAGGGCGCCAGCCATGCGCTAAGCGGCCCGGCGAGTGTATCGATGCCGATGCCGACGATGCCCAAGGGCTATCAGCGCAGCTATATCCTGCAAGACGAGCAAACCGGCGAACCGCTGGTTGGTAAGGCGTACCGGCTCAAGCTGACGAATGGTCGCACACTGCCGGGTTACACAGACTGGCAGGGAAAGACGAGTGCCGCCTTCACACCGAATGCCCAGCCGGTCGAGCTCGAGGCGCCCAAGCCACCGGTCGAACAGGACTACACCCTGTACGGCTATGGCACTGGCCAGGCGCAGCGCGGCTTGCAGTTGAAGGATAACGACGGAGAGGACGCCTGATGGCCAAGTACCAACCAGCCGGTAGCACGATGACCATCGTGGAAGAGCGCCCCGAGTACGCCAAACTGCCCCATCCGGCCAATAAGCCCTACCTGACCGAGAAGGCCGACAAGGCGATTCTGGCACCCAAGGCGGTAGAGGTGACCAGCAAGAAAACCGGCCGCCGCTATAACCTCAATATGCGGCAAATCACCATGTCTACGCTGATTCGCCTGGATGAGTATGGGCATGGCTTCAAATGGTTCTACAAAGCCGAGGTGAGCTTCGACATGAAGCGGAACCCCCCGATTCCCTTTCTCAGCTCTAGCTTGCGCGCGGAAGGGAGCAATCGACGGCATACCGTCAACCCGTTTCCCAAAGGGTTATCGAAAGGCTATTTGCGGCGCCCTGACCTGATTATTGTGAAGGATAAGGAAACGCGCTGGCCTGGCCGTGCAGCTGCGGACCATGATGGCGTACCGCATGGTGATAATTTGGCTCGAGTAGTGGAGATTAAATTTCCAGGCGACTATTTGGAGTGGCGGCAAGAACAGGCCTACCAAGATATTTCTGGGGGACCAATTCGGTTCACCGTGCTGGATGTGCGTGACCGCCGCAAGGAAAAGGAATCGACGCAACCAGCTAAAGCGCCAGTATTTAGTTCGCAGTCACAAACCCAATCCAAGTCACAAAGCCAGCGCGTACCGGCGCCTATCTATAGCCCAGTGCCTGTCTCAACCCCCGGCTACATCCAAGACTGGGGTACACAGTTACAACGCGAGCTGCATGAGATGTGGGCCGGTGCCAAGAAAGGCATGGAGGGCCTGGCGAAAGATACCCGCGACTGGCTGGCACAAGAGGCCGCTTGGCTGTTAGAGTCGGGCCGCTGGGTGCGCGACCAGGCCGGTCACGCCTGGACCTGGGTCAACGAGCAAGGCCGCGTGCTGGCGAGTTGGACCGAGGAGCAGTTGAAGGCGGCGTGGGCCAAGATTGAACGCTACTGCGACATCGCCTGGAGCGAGATTAGCCAGATTGAGTGGGGGCAGATTGTGCTCAATGTCAGCAAGGTGGTGGTCGGCATTGCACTGGTGGTGGCGGCCGCTGTGGTGATGGTACTTGCCCTGCCGGCTGAGCTGGTGGCCGGCTTCCTCGCCTGCGTGGGGATTCTCGGTGGTGCCACGATGGCGACCACGGCATAGATTAGGATTGAGAAATGGAACAAACATCGCTACCGCGGCAGCTGCAACGACTGCAGCAATACCAGGGTGACTTGACGGGGACCATGGGTACCGACGACACGGTGGTCATTCGTCCTGGCTTGATTGCTACCTTCTTCTACGAGGGTGGCAGCACGGTGGCCGTACGTCACAAAATCGTCGAGTGCTTCGATTACTTTTATGAGCTGTTTGGCACCCAGTTGAAAGGCAAGTTTTTCTCAGGCGAAAAGTTTGGCCAAATGACGACGGCCATTTACCAACGGTGCCGGACGAAAGCCCTGAAGCTCGTCGACCCGGATGATGCGCTGGAGTGGCTCATTACCTCGGAAAAAACTAAGGACTACGCACCCAGCTACCAAATGGGGTGCCTGACCATTCAACGTGTGCACGAGGAGTGGGGAAGGAAGTCTTTCCTGAAGTTCGCTTTACCCGCCGAGATACTCCTTTCTGCCAATGGCCGTGAGCAATATCAACTCCTGGTGGCGTTTATTGCCAACAAATTGAATCCGGTTCACGGCTACGGTGGTTTCTCACCGATTCTCCCCGCAGACTATCACCAGTACATGCCGTACGAGTACGAGCTGGCCCAGCGTTTCATCGGTCTAGACGTAGATACTCGGGCATTTGTGGCGGGGGCGTTTGAGTTGCAACACCACATCAAGGGCGCCAACTGGCTCACCGTATTGGGAGATGGCTTCGTGCAGCAACTTGGCGGAGAGAGCGCTATCCGTGCGCAACTCGCAGCCTGGCCGGAGATTACCTTCAGCCACTACGCCGGCGGCTTGATGATTCAGGCCGGCGAGTATCCTGACCTTGGCGCACCGGAAGACGGTGCCCCCATCCCCTATGTAGCGGTCAACCGGGTCGTGAAGCCGGTGCGGACCACCGAGCCGGGCTCACTGCACTACTACCTGCCACAGCAGAATGGCTTTGATGAAGCGGAGTCCGGTAGCTGGTATGCACGCTTCGATAACATTCCGCTGCCCAAGCCGGAGCCTACTACGGAGCAAGCTGCACCAGGTGGGCGGTGTGAGGGTGGTCAACCGTGCCCACAGAGCGGCTTCTGGTGGACACCGGCCAAGAAAGGCGCCGAGCGCCATTTCGAACAAGGTGAAGTCATGCCTGATTTCCCGAGCTCAAAGTATGGTGACACGATTTGGTATTTGGACACTGTTTAAGACCATTACGGTGTCATGATGTCGCTGGTGCACCAGCACACTGCAGAATGTCAGGCCGATGCCGCGGTTAGGTTCGCTGCCCACGCTGCCATTCCTGCCAGGTCCAAATAACGACTAGTGTATGCCTTGCGTAGTAATGAAGCCGGTAGCGCCCAGTCCCATTTCTCTCGTTGAAGGTTATCTCTTTCTGAAAACAGGTCAGCCATGCACTCAGGCTGAATGCCTTGTTTCAGGGCTTGGATTATTTCTGCTATCTCTAGGGAGCTCTTCTGAACTTCGACAAAAGGGCCGGCTAGCATGGCTTCAAAGCCGTGATATCTCAGCAAACAAGCAATGGCCTCATTCACATCGTCTCCAAGCCAGGCCAAGACGACTACGCTACTGCCCAAGTCGAGGAACGCCGTCTCGTGCAGCCCAAGCCGATGATAGCTTTGTCGTGCCTCCATCAAAAACTGGGCCGCTGTTGGGTCAAGATAAGCCGGTGAGTCGCCGGCCTCCAGCACCTCGCGCATGCGTTGCCTGACTTTGGAATGTGTGCGGCCTGCGCCTCCAGAAAATGCTGGAGCGACACCTCCACGGGCTTTTTCCACAACAACCATTTTCTCGTCTTCGTGCACCTCTTTTACTTTCCACGTCCGGCCACCGAACAGAATCCGCTGGCCCTCAGCCAACATCTGCGATACCGGTAAGGTTCCAAGCGTTCGGTTGCCGCAAACGATGCGGAATTCTTCTTCTGAAGCGAATGCGGCAAAAAAGCTGTAGTGATTAACGAATTTTTCACCAAGTTGGCCATGGAGGAGCAAACCAGATGACTCTTGGACCAATAGCTCTTTCTGCCCCATATGGCGAATTAGTCCGACAAACTCATCTTTACTAACGCCGGAGAAGGGGCAACCAGGAGCACAGAGGAACCCGTAGAGCTGACCAATGGTGGCGCCACCGTACTGCGCGATGATGGAGAGCACCTGCTGCACAAGCGTGGACAAGTGCATACCATGTACTACTGGTGGTTCAAACCAACCCTCTATCAGCAGCGAAATCATCGCAATGGTCTGAACGGTATTTAAGCGCAAGTCCGTAGCCAATGAGGATTTTCCACCTAAAGCATTTTCTATGGTGTAGCCCCGCAGAATGGCAGGCTCACCTTTCCTTCGACCAGAGCGCCCCAAGCGCTGGCGTAGGCTGGCAACTGAAGGAGGAGGGCCAATTTGGGCTACACTCTTGACCGCGCCAATATCAATACCGAGCTCGAGCGTGTTCGTACATATAGCCGAGGCGGGGCGCTCCTTCTGTTTCAAAGCGGCTTCGGTCTCCAGGCGTAACTCTTTGGACAGACTACCGTGATGTGGCCAGAACTCGTTTGGCACCTGTTGTTCATCACAAAAGCGGTTGAGTAAATAGGTGTAGCGTTCGACCTCACGGCGTGAGTTCGGAAAAATGAGGTTGTTAGAGCCTCTCAAGTTTTTGAGGAGATGTGTAGCGATGGCCGCAGGCATCTTGGGTTCAGGGGGCTCTTCATCATCGTCATCCGCGGCCTTGGCGTCATCGACAAAGAAGGTCTTGCTCTGGACGACCAGGGGTTCTTCATAGCCTTTCAGAAGGATGCGCAGCTCCTCACCTTCTGATTTTGATACGACCATCGCTACGCCTGCTCTACCGCCGGGACGGAGAAACTCCGCGGCTAGATTCATATCCCCCAACGTTGCAGATAGCCCAATTCGCGGAGTTGTTCTCTTGATGGCGGTGTCAATCCGATGTAGCAGCGACTGTAGTTGTTTACCCCGTTCCGAGCCGATAAATGCATGCAGCTCATCAATCACGAAATAGGCCGCACGCTCGAACAGGGCTGCAACTGCCGTGCCTCGATTGCAGAGCTGCGCTTCCAGCGACTCCGGTGTAATGAGCAGCACCCCGTGCCGTTGAGATGTGAACTTGGCCTTGGTTGAGGCTGCAATATCACCATGCCAGGGCCACACCGGTATCTCTAACTGCTCGCAGAGGCGCTCTAGTCGACCGAATTGGTCGTTGATGAGCGCCTTCAATGGGCTGATGTAAACGATAAGAGCCGGGGTTTCTTGCTGCAGGAGATGGGTGAGTGCAGGCAAGAACGCCGCTTCAGTCTTACCTGCTGCAGTTGCCGCAGCCACGATGACATCTCGGTCAGCCCCTACGATGAGTGGGATGGCGGCTTCCTGAGCTTCTCGCAGCGCCTCCCACTGCTCTTGCCAGAGAAAGCGCTGGATGCGTTCATCCAGCAGGAAAAACGAGTTAGAGGTACGCGATGCCATCGCGCGGCTTACATTTTGAAGGATGCAAATTCGTCGTCATCCTCGCCCTCAACTGCCAAATCTGCGTTACCACCAGTGTCGGCGAGCACTTCGACGCCCCCCAGCAGCTCCTGCCATGCTGTGCCAGGGTTTTGCTCCAAGATAGCCAGCAGGTTGATGAAGGACGTAATGGTAGTTCGGGGCGTACGAAAGTAAGCATCGCCAATCCGTTTCGAGCAATGCTCCATGAAACTGAAGATGCCTTGGTCTGGAACGAGGTATTTGCTCTCGTCACCCAATGCGAATACTCCCCGAATCTTCTGTAGTAGCACGTAGAAGTCTTCTGGCGTCAGGCTTGATAGTCGAACGACAGGACCGCTTAAGTCGACTAACTCCCCTGTTGCAAAGCTGTTCTGGGCGAGTCGGCTCTGCAAAGCCGGATAGCTATACAGCCCCCGTCTTGGGTCAAGGAGAAACTCAGGCGTGCCTCCAAGGATAAACCCAAGGCCTTCAGCGGAGCCTTGGAGCGAATCGTTCAGAATACGCAGAATCTGTTCGTAGTTGGAGTTGCGCGCCTGCGTATTTGCCAGCTTGTAGAGGTTGACTAGCTCATCAAGGCTAACCAGGAGACCAGTGAACCCTGCCAATCTTACGAAGCGCGACAACAGCTTAAGCTGGTCGTAAATGGAGGCATCATCGACGATGCTACGTACCCCAAGTGCTTGCCTAGCATCCGTCTTGGTCGAGTATTCTCCACGCAACCAACGGATAGCATTGGCTTTGAGTTCTTCATTGCCCTCTTCGAAGCCTCGGCAGTAGGCCGCAATCACGTCAGCAAAATCGTAGCCATTAACCAATTCGGTGAGATGGTTGAGCCGCTCACGAATAATGGCCTCTGTGGCCAGGCCCTGCGTCTTGGCATCAGTCTTGGCCGTCGCGATGAACTTCTCGACGATACCAACCAGTGCGCCGCCTTCCGGCTTAGTACGCGTCGACAGATTGCGCATCAATTCAGCGTACAGCGAACGTGCTTGGCCCCCACTTGCATGTAGGCGGCGGTCAGGGTTCAGGTCAGCACTGGCCACCACCAGCTTTCGCTCCATAGCAACCGCACGCACTAAATTAAGAAAGAAGGTCTTGCCAGCACCATACTCTCCAATGACGACCCGGAATCCTGAACCGCCATCAGCAATCCGGTCAATATCATTAACCATTGTTTCGATTTCACGCGTACGGCCCACCTGGATGAGGTGCTGACCTGAACGTGGTACAACGCCGGCACGAAGAGATTGGAGAACAGAATCCCGGTCTTTCGGGCGAATGGTCGTAGTCATGCGTCAATCTTCTCCAGAACTTCAGCGTTAACCTCAATGGGGTCATCGCCTTCAGTGAAAGGGATATCATGGCTGTCGTAGGCGGCTTCATTAACCCGCTCAAGGGCGCCATCAAGCATCAGGTCCATGTCTGTGGCTACATCCTGCAGTTCGTCTCTTGTCCATTGGGGGCGAGAGATAAGTAGTCGGGCAAAGGCAGTATGCAACTCGTCAAGTCCCATCAGGCTTTGCGTGGAATGGGTCTCCAATACGGGGGCATCATCCGTGTTAGCTTGGTCCAAGTCTGTGTCAATATGGCCGATTCCTACTGGAACGTCTTCATTAAAAATATTGGCGAGGAGCGCGGAGACTTTAGCTGTATCACTTTGAAGTGCAGCGATGCGCGCAGGGTCTAGTGTAAAGCCTGATTTTTCAATTGTTTCTATCGCTATGGTTGTGGGAGAAGAGCCCGCAGCGACGGCATGCACATCACTGAATACCTTTTTGGGGTCAATCCCCAGTGCCTTATAAATTTTCTCCAGCATTTTCACTTCATCGGGAGTGACCTTGCCGTCCGTTTGGGCCACTGTCGCCATGAATGCGCCAAGGGTCTCTTTGGTTGCAACGTCTAGGGGCTCCAGCTTTTTCTTCAGTGCAGGGAGCGAGGCGGGAGTAATCACCAGCAGACGCAAGTGCGCCTTAAGCCGGCTGATGTGACTCGGGGTGAGATGGGTCCAGGACTCAATATGGTGCAGTAGGTTGTTCAACTCGTCCGCACTGAAATCTCCATCCGCGGCTGCGACAATAGAGGCTACTTGTAGTGTCAGTGCGGCGACTTGGTAAGCTGGAGTAGCGCGGGACGTTTCCTCTCCCGGTGGAATGGCAAAAAGTGCCAACTTGTCTTCTGGCTTAGGCAACCGAGCCCCGCTCAGGATGTCTGGCTCTATCCCAATAAACAGTGACTCCAGAGCTTTAGCCATCGCGATGGCTTTGTCTTTGGTTAACGTCGTTCTTGCATCCAGAGTGCTGAGTAGCTCCTGGAAAGAAAGGACTAGCATGCCATCACCAATTTTGGCTTTTAGTTCGTCCAGGGTCTGCTGCGACGCTTCGGGCCACAGCACAGGTGGTAACAGTAGTAGTCCTTCGAGCGCACTTTCGGTCTCAGGGTTTTTACCAAGGTATCGGCTGTAAGCATCCAGTTCTTGAGTGACTGATTCTGTGAGCTCTGTAAGCTGCTTGATTGGCTTTGTCAGCACAGTAACGTCAGGAGTGTCCCCAAAGGTAGCGGTAATGCCTTTATTGCTTAGCGCCATTGATGCCGGCCGATACATACATTTCAGCTTGGTTTTATTTCTAGGCAGGACCATTCCTTCGCCAAACAATTCGGCATAGCGCAGACCAAATAGTTGGTCAAACTGCTTGCTGCAACGTGTTGCTGGGGTACGAAGGCGAATTGCAGGAGAGTACATAACCCAGGAGCGAGCCAACGCGGCTGGAACAGGTGCGCCATCAACGGCTGCAGAGCCTAAGGCAAGCCGAATGTATAGGGGGACCTCATAGGATTGAGGGAGGTCGGGAATGGGGGCCCGGTACAGTGGGCTTGGCAAGTCTGCCAGAGAGAGCAGCTCGTATAAATTCCCTGCGTAGCTTCGAAATGACCCAGAACGATTACCGTAGATGCTGAGCAGGCGCCTCAGTTCGTTCGCTATTTGTGGAATTTCAGCTTTGGCTGCCGCACTCTCTTGTGCATCGTTTATCGCCCGGTATTCAAGGCCATAAAAGTAGAGGAAAACAAAACCAATATCGGCATCTGGGTCGCATTTCCCGGATGCAAGCCAATTGAGATAGGCCCGACGGGCCGTTGGTGTTGCCTCTGAATAGCTTGGCCAGTAGTCAAGTTGGCGTTCGTGGTAGTCGCCAGCTGCTGCTACTTTCTTAGCCGGGTCAATCCATGCCGGGTTTGATGTATTACGAGGAGGCGTTCCGACATAGAGCAGCCCACCTGGGATGTGAATACCTGCGACATCTACGGATTCTCCCATCGGAATCCAATGGATGCCGGTTAAACCTGCCGGGGGCGGCGGCAGTCGATGCTCGTTATTATCTGAGGTGGAGGTATTGGACCGTACTGAAACAAGATTATCAGCCTTGGGGTGGGTAACGCTGCTTGCCATAGTTGTATCTGCAGTAGGCTGCCCTTGAGAAAACTTGGTTACAGCATTGTAGATGTACTTGATGACAACAACCGTTAGCAGAACAGCCACGCCATACCACACCCAAATCGGAATCATAGAAATCGCGGCAATGACAATCCCTATCACAACTACGACACCAAGCGCAGCGGACTCGCCAGCCTTAGTGCTGCGCCTCTTTCCTACAAAGATGTTACTGGCCTTCCGACGCCTAGCCATGCAGTCCTCCTGGACTTTTAATATCTATATGTCCTGTAAGTGTGAACTACTGAATGACGAGTTGTCGATATGGTTATGGGCTCTGTCGGTTGATTTGATTAGCCTAACCCTACAAATCTTCTCTATTGGCGCATCGTCATCGTTTCACCCCTAACAATTCTGCTTGTTCGCCTTCTTGGCTTCTTTCCGAGCTTCTCGCTCCATTTTGCGTCGCTCGGCACGGTTCGTTGGAGCGCCTGGGTCGTACTCGTAGAACGTCGGTCCACCGAAGTTGAAAGGCATGGGAAACTCGGGAATTTTTTGCGCCAGGTACTGCATATCCTCGGCCGGTGTCTGCAATACATCCAACTCCACCATCGTGTCCGCCCACATGGCGGATTCTTCTGGCCCCATGTCTTCAGAAAGGTCGACATACAGAAAGTCTTGGGAGGCGGCTTCCTCGGAGAATGGCTCAGAGGCTATACATACCGCTTCGGTCACATGGTGAAAGCGTAGCTTGATGCCGTGGCAGTACGTGAACAGTAAAGCTGTGCGCATCTCTCGGTAAGTTTGGTAGTCCATATCCGACTTCTTCGGTACGGTCAGGAAAACATACGCGCGAGACATGTTGTCGCCACTCAGGGTCATGCGCGCAAACTTCTCGCCAGGCGTACTCTTCGAGAGCGCAAAGCGGAAATCATTTGCTAGCGCACGCCTGGCTAGTCGGGGCTCTGAGGCAAGAGCGCGTAGGATACGCTCGTGGTCAATGGTCTCCGGTGGTGCTTCAGGGAGTCCAATCGCGGTCCCTGCGCGAACGAAAGACGCTTGGTATTCAATGAGCGCATCCCACATATAGCTGTCTTGGTCTGCCTGGCGCTTGGCCGCTCGTTGGGGGCTTGAGCAGTAGTACCGCCAATGTCCCTCAGGGAGGATGACCGCATTACGTCCTTTCGGTACTTTGGGCAAGGTATGTCGGCCGTTCTCCATCGTGCACATATACGTCGCCAGCAATTCTTCTTCACCGGCAACGTGCATGAAGGCAATATTTGCACCCAAAAAACGTTCCTTGCAGACAAGGTAGTCGACAAGGTCCGGTACTGTATCCAGCTCCTCCAGGAGAGCTCCAACCGTCACCTCATCAAGAACGTGAACGAAGCGGCGGCCTTTTAGTGGGAAACCGACTTCAAATGGCTGTTTGTAGTGAGCATCTTCCTCAAGCAGGTTGTTAAACATCACGCTGCCAGTGCTGCCACCACCAAAGTGCCGAGCTGTAGCCTCATGACCTCCGCGCGTGACAGCAATTAGGAAATAGCGAGCTACGGCTGGGTCAGGGAGAGCTACAGGCAACGGGGTCTGACATGATTTATCGACGAAGACGCGGTCCGGGAACCGCCGAAGGAAATTTTCGGCGCCGGCAAGCTGCTTTGCAGACTTCTCGATGGCCCGCTTGTACCAACGTGGCCAAGCTACCTTGATGTCTACGTTTGACTGAAATGCGCAGTGCTTGTCGGAGAACAGCAGCACGTCGGAGCCAAAGACCACCAGTAGGTCTACCAGCTCCTTGCCATCTCCCTTGCCGCCTGACCTTCCTTCATCGCTATAGACGTTTGGATAGCTCCACAAGCTCAGGAACGCTTTGCGAGCGAGCTGGGTCAGGGCGCGTTCCGAGTCGGTCGTACCCTGTGCCTCGGCTGCTTTCTCCCACGCGGTCTTGTTTCTCATTTAGTTCTACGTTTCCTAAATGCATATTTGGTTAAGCGGTCTAGCCAGTCTCAGCCACAAAACGATAAGCATTCATGCATGAAGAGCCGTCAGTACCCAGTACAGAAAAAATAGCCCAATCCCCCAGTACAGCCAGTTACGAATTCTCCCTTTCTTGCCTGTGATTTGGATTTGCCGAACATTGACGGGCATGCTGCGTTGAACGGAGCCGGTTGGCGGTCTCGCTGGAGTTGGTGCCGGCGTACGTTGCGCTCTTTGTGGTTGCCGAGGCAGGGCTGCCGGTGCACTTCTATGTGTAGTGGGGCTCTGGGTGGCTTGCTGGCTCTTCAACTTGGCCAGCAATTGTTGATTCGAAGATTGTGGTTGCTGAATTTTCGGCTGGGCCGGTGACTTTTCTGGCGAAGGAGCATTTCCCCGTAATTGCGAGAGCAATTCGCTGTTATTAACTGTTTCTACCCGTGGCGCCACCTTGGCGTTGCTTGACCTGCCAAGACGATAAAGCGCTTCTTCTCCGTCCAGCAATAGGATTTGGTTGGGTGCGGAAATAGTTATGCTGATATGTTCATACTTCTGACGAGCGCTTGGTTTGCTAGGATAAATAGGGTCCACCAACCCTTTGGTACTGACCCATCGCCCCTCCCAGCTTTTTGTCGGCTTGGTTGCGAATTTGCTAAGTGCAGTACTCCAAATGGTGAGTTTTACGCATTGGCCACGCCAGTCAGCAAAGTTGATGAATACATAGGGTTTGCCGTGCCGCGTCCTACTTTCACTCACTTCAATAATTCGGCCTACGAGCTCTACCATTTGACCTATATGCCGCTGAAGCAACATATAGTCGCCGCCATCCAGAACAGGGTACTGGCTAAGATATGCTGCGCGTGCCCTGCGCTGTGAGCCTGCCCCCAAGGTCACTACCGTTCTGGGGGTGTACTGCCCGTTGATGAACTCTGCTAAGGATGGGACTTCGCTGTAGCCTCCTTGGCAAATGGCAGCAAAATTTTTGACGTCTCGTTCGAGGCCGGGTAGCTTGGAAAGTTGAGTGAAAGCCCCTGATGACAATGGGTCAACGAAATCGTTGGCTCGGAAAATTATCGAGTCAGATTCACACTGGGTAGCCACCCACAACTGAGGGTGACCTTGTAAGGCGCGCAGAGCCAAATCCAGCAGAATGAATGAAAAGCGGTCCAGTCGACTATCAAAATGCCGGGCATCGCGCTTGGGATGTTGGAAATTGAGATGCCCCATTTCCGCCGAGCCTAGTGCCGTGACCTCTGGAACAAACATCCCATCATAGTCAATCAACTGTATGGTTCGACCATCTTTCGACACCATCAGGTTGCCGGTCTGAATGTCCCCGTGGGCAATCCCTTGCTGTTCCAGATATGTCGCCAGCGACCGCAGGGCCTGCTGCAAATTGGACAGTTTTTGACGGTCTCTGTGGTGGGTCTCAAGGAACTCACCTAACGTTTCCCCGGAGGCCCACGCCATTTTTACCAAGGGGAACACAGCGCCATCGACCCTGACGCCCTGTGGTTGGTATTCGAAAGTTAAGAAGTAAGGGGACGCTAGTGACTTCAACCGTTTTGCTATTGCGGTGTAGCGCTGCTCAAGTGCAGTGGACTCTTTATGAAAACACCGTACCGCATAACGGTTGCTCGATACGTCTACACGGTAGGTGAGCGCAAAGCCCCCGCTGATGACCTCTGGCAGGCTGAGCATATTGGTCGGTATCGAGCCGGAGGCTAAGGACGCATCAATAAAGGCTGTCCTCGGCGATTGCAGTGCTACTTGGTATTGCTCAAGGCTGGGATAACGCATCAGGCTTAAACTTTCACTTCAAATGCCAATCTCACGAGAGTCGTATCATCGACTTTTATCTGTTTCGTCTCGCGAAGTGTCATTACCAGCTGTTCGAATTCCTCTTCTGAACCGATGGTGAGCAGTTGCTGTAATGTGGAATGGTCCTTTACCGACGCTTCTAGCAACCATTTCCCCAGGGCATCAGTCATCAGCAGGACCACTGAGTTGTTGTGGAGGGACCAGGTCGTTGAGTGCTGGCTGTAGAACTGGCTGGCTGTTATAAATTCATTAGCGTCGCTACGTGTTGAGAGCAACGTCGGGTCTACATCGAATTGCTCAGAATGGCTGTAGGGAAAGGTTTTTAAGGCAGTGCCATTTTCGACCAGGACGGCCAAGCTATCGCCGACACAGAGGAGTTCCAGCTCCACCCGCTCGGGCTGGAACTCTGCCGCCAGCAAGGTAGCAAAGGCCCCTTGCTCAATACCTGATTGTTGAATCCACGATAGCTGGTCGAAGTCATAGCTAGCACGGTATTCGCGGATAAGAGCTGTCACCCATTCATGGTTTACTGCCGGAGACTGAAGAAAACGCGCCGTCAGCATGTGCGCCCAGACACGCGAATCGTATGCTGTGGAGGCCCCATCAGAAACGGCGAACCTGCCTGCCGCTTCATCGATGGCCAGCGCATCTTCGTTCAGCTCTGGCTGTTCCAGTTCTTTGGGAACTGACGCACGAAACTCTACACGTAACATTGAATGCTCTACCGCATTTGCGACGGACGTGTGCCGATGTCAAAGAACTCGACAATCTCAGACGCCTCTGCATTGAACATGAACCCTCGGGATTCATGAGAGACGCTAAACCCTTTGCCTTGGGCATAGCTAACTAGATGCTGGGGCAATTGGCTGGACATTCTGAAGAGCAGCTTGGAGTACTGGTCGGGTAACCCACCCTCCGCAGCGGGGAAACGGATAGGGTTGCCCGCCTGCGCGCTCACATGCAGGTTCAGTAACAACACGTTACCGTCATTGGTCTGAAATTGACGCAAGGTGTCCGCGACTGCTTCTGGGTCGCCATCTGTGGATTCCCCATCGGTCACATGTAAAACCGTCGGAGGGTAGCTATCCGGATTCGCATCACACCAGGCAGCGAGTTCTTCGGCCGCTTGAGTCAACGCGGCGCACATGGGGGTGCCGCCATCGGCCTGTGGCTCGAACCAGATAGGAAATTTGACTGTTTGCTCGATGAGGCCGCCCGCCCCGTCATCCATCTTCTTGCGGCGCTCTTCTATACGTAACGGGTTGGCGCCGATACTGGAAATTGGATGCAAAATGCTACCGCCCAGAGAGCCTTGAAAACCGTTACAGGCGCCCATGCCCCCGTAACCGATAACACCAATTTGGAAGTAGTCGCGAATCCCTTCTGGCTTCGAGCAACGAGTGATGAGGTTCATCAGCGTACGGTTGAGCACATCCGCAACGAATTGAGCTTTAGTTTTGTCGGAAGCAGCCATCAAGTCCCCCATGGAACCTGATTGGTCAACTAAGAACAGAAAAGCGGTCGGAGTACTGCGTTGGATGGAGGCTTGGTATGGCATGGCGGTCCCCTTTTGATAACGCATAATCATTACATTCCAAATTCATGCCCACAAGGCATAAAAATCAAATTTTCATGATATGGTGCGCGAAGAAGAGGATTCGAGGGAGCTCACTGTGCGAACGCCTGCATCTGCTCCTAGCTCTACTGTTCTTGAGAACGTCAATGTCAGGCCGGCAAGCCCATTGCCATACAATTGGACAAGGCAGTTGCCGCAATCGGCTTCGATAAGGTCAATCTTTATTCTGCGGCTTACGCTTCTGCGATGCGCGTAGTCGTGGCTTGGCAGCTCGAGTTAGTGTGAGCGGATTGATAGTAGGCACTGGGGCAATGGTTTGCAGCCATGATTCCCGGCCCAGGGTGCGGAGCACCCTGAGCAAGGTATTGACTGATGAGCCTTGTCCGCTCTCAAGGTTTCGCAGAGCACGAACGCTTATTCCCGCCCGCGCCGCCAAGGTCTGCTGGTCGATGTTCTTGTTCAGTCGAAGTCTTCTGAGCTTTTCGCCCAGCTCTGCTTCCATCTCTTCTGACGTTAGATTTGCAGCTGCCACAATTGCACTCGCTTGGTTTTTCCGAAGCGCCTTGATTGACCGATAACGTACCAAGCTATCAAACAGCCACGCTCAGTGCATCGGCCTAACAATAAAACGAGTAGTATGGTTCGACATGTAACAGGCAAAATTATGCCTTTAAACGGCTTAAACCTGTTTAGGAGGCAAAATTATGCCTGTAATGACAAATAGCCATGTTGCTTTAGATAGGACATGGAATACCACACCCGCCTGGACACATAAGTTGCTCCATGTCGGTGCTTTAGAAGTTAGCGCGCTCATTAAGCTTCGGTTGGGGCGGGGAGACTCAGAAAGAAGGAGGTGCCAGTGATGGGAAACAGCAATAAGCCCGTCGACAGGGAAACCCTTTACAAAGAGGTTTGGACAGAGCCGGTTACGGTGGTTGCTCCGCGCTATGGCCTTTCTGATGTTGGTCTTGCCAAAATTTGCCGTGCTATGGCTATCCCTTTACCGAGTCGTGGTTACTGGGCAAAGGTGAAAGCGGGTCGCATCATGAATCGAGCGCCGCTTCCAAAGCTGAAGCAACAACGCATAGAGGCAACTGGTCCAGTCCGACTAGCCCCGGAAAAAGCAGTGATACGGGAGGCCGCTAGGCAGTCTACCGCGAAGAAACGCAAAGAGGTGGCATCCCGTCCTCTCCCCGAGGTGCCATCGTCGCCTTTTCATCCACTGGTGCAGGCTACCTCGAAACGGTTGCGCCAGCATGACGGTTGGCTCGAGCAAACCCTGCTGCGTTCGGCCCCCAAAGAGGTGCTGAATATCGCCGTCACGCAAGCATCCATCGACCGGGCACTCGGTATTGCCGATACCTTGCTGAAGGAACTAGTCGCACAAGGCTTCGAGGTAGAGGTCAACAGTGAGCAAGGCATCACATTATTCCGGTGGATTGAAACAGGCACTGTGCTCGAATTTACCCTGACCGAACACGTCCGGCGAACGCGCCATGAAATTACCGAGGTAGAAGAACAAGCCCGAAAACGTTATCGGGAGCGCTCCCACTGGAATAGCTCGATGAGCTATCCACATGTGCCTCGCTATGACTACACTCCCACCGGGAATCTGACCCTGCAGATGGGCCGCAGGCTATCTAGAACATGGAAAGACACCCCGAAAACACAGCTCGAACAACGCTTCGGCGAGGTTATCAGCGGAATCCTCTCGCTTGTACAAGAAACACTTGCAAGAGAACAGGAGGAAGCACGTCGAAAAGAAGCTCACCGCCTCGCCGTTGAACGGTTCGAGTTTCTGACCCAACAGCGTACACATGAAGCTGAACGCTTCAAGCAACTTGAAGCGTCAGCAGCGGATTGGGAGCGCGCCACCAGACTACGTTCATTCGCAGATGCTGTCGAGACTGCTGCTAGGTTGGTTGGAGACCTGTCCGCTGACAAGGTTACATGGCTCGCCTGGGCTCGAGCCAAGGCCGACTGGTTGGACCCACTGATTCAAGTTTCAGACCCCATTCTGGACGCGCCAGAGCCCAAGTCACCTGGCTACTGGTAGCTTGGGGCATTTTGCTCAAAAACTGCCAGCATTTACTGGCAGAATTTTTTGGCCACGAATTGCTTTATCTGGTGCCGATTGGCCAAGATATGGTTATCGCCCCATCAGGCCAAGTAGTGGACTTGTAAAAGCTGCCTGTATTCAAACCGCCCAAAGCATTGCAGGGGGCCATGAAACAGTAAATATTTACCTCTAGTTAATAAACGCTTGTCAACACAGCTTTAAACACGTGACCACACAAGACGTTAGCAACTCTTGGCTGGGTAAAGTGAGAGCACTGGCGGGAGAAGGGCTAAGATTCTTTGCTTATTGTTCTGATAGCAATCTGCAGATTCTTGTTGAGTTTCACAAGACGAGCATACACAAGCTCACGGGCCACATTTCTGCCACCATCTGCTACCAGGGAGGCCTCAACAAAGTCAACCACTAAGGCAATAACACGTGCCGCTATCAAACGTCTCACCCTACTCGCAGTATTGCCACAAGCCTCTGCAATTTCCTGTCCGGCATCTAGTGGCATCACGTCTTGACCAGCAGACCATTTCCGCAAGCGGGCATGTGAGAACGTAGCGCCCACACCACCACGCAGATTCATTGTGGCGGCCAACTCTGCAAGCGAGGTACATGACATGGCCTCCATGGCCTCCCACAGCCAATTACCAATCGGGTGACGCTTTGGACTAGCCAATGCTTCTAAGTTTTCTAGGGACGGAACTACACCGTTCAAGAAATGAGCAGCCATCTGTTCAAACAAGCTGGCGCCCAGAGAGGCACGCAGTAGACGCTCGGCAAAGAGGTATTCTGCGCCCCCCATCCCAGGTGCATGCTCAGACCACCATTCATCAGTACTAGCCAACATGTTCTTCCCACAATGGGCACACGGTATTTCTATATCTAAAGCCCGTGTAATCACTTGCCTTGGGAGATTCTCAACCAGATGAAACATATTCAGTATGCGTGGCATTAGCGGGCCATCTAGGGAACTACCTGCAAGCCCGTCCACCTCCCCAGTAGAAAGCCTTAGCTGACTAATCAGCAGTTGCTTCGTCGTCTGGCTAGTTTTGTGCTTCCCTCGAATCAAATTTTCAAGGTTTTTAAAGTGCCCGCCAACCTCACGCCGGAAAAGTGCTTGATGACTCACGTGACCTGTCAGCAGACGAACAATAAATTCTGGATTTGGGACCTTAGCACACTTCGGTTGAAGGCCAAGCATGCCTCCATAAGAGCCAAGCTTTCGCCATACCGTAATCTGTGGAAATTCCGTAGATACAATCGTGTTTATGGTCATATCAATACAATAATGAGATGAACTTGGCGCACCGAGTAGGTTTTCCATGCCACGGTACAGCTTTGGACACAGATGATGAGAGCATGACTCTTGTCCTGCGGGACAACGTAACTTACACCATGAAAGGAAAAAGCATCATGACAAATCGCACTTACTCGGGCAACGATAATCCGAATTGGCCAAGCCGCACTGGAGGCCCTTCTGGAGGCGGCCGCGGGAACAATCCACCAACTAAGAAGTAACTGCAGGCCTTCGATAGACTCTATCTAGTCAATACGAAAATGGCCCATACCACTAGCCATTAGGAGGTATGGGCCTTGCTTTATCATGGCTATTCATGAAGGAACTAACTACCTGCTCACCAACAGCAACTCCCCCTCATGTAGGCCCTCAGCCTCTCATGACACTGGCCTGCAAAGATGCAGGCACCAAGGTATCGTGGTCGCGCCGCGGCCGGAGCCGGCGGGGGCGTATCTTATCCAAGGACTCCGCATCAGCAATCAGCAAGTCGTAAAAATCCTCGGCTCGCACATGTGAAGCGTTATCCGCTCGGATACGAAACAGTGGAATGCCAGCCAAGGAAAACAGCTCGTCTTTCAACTGGTCGCGTTCCACCACTTCCGCGGCATCGTGATAGGCCGAATCCAATTCGAACCCGACAACGGGGTCTTCCTCCTGGGTGCACAACAGCACATCGACTTGGGCAGCCCGTACATAGCTGCGGTGACGCTCGGATAATCTACAGACCATTCCCTCTACCTCGATGAAATTTCGTAATGGGACGTTGGGGTAGGCTTGCAGATTGGGGAAGTACTGTCGTACCGCCTTGAGAAACTCCCGCTCTTGACGACTGGCGCAAACATTTTTCTTAAATGACATCATGTCACTAACATTCACCACACCGAGGGCGTACTCACTGTGCAGCACGATGCGCCGCATAGGAATGGTATCCGCGGACGCAGGCAGGCCAGAAGGAGCGGTGCGCTTTGAACGGCGGGGAGGCTCATCGGAATATGTCATCAAAGGAGTCGGCAAGGGTGTCCCTGCATCTTTGACCACTCGCCAAGCTGCCGGTAGTTGCTGGTTAATGCCGACAAGAACTTCATTGTCCACAACGAGGAGCACGTTGCTACGAATAAACTGCGCAAGGCGCACCAAACAAGGCGCGTCGATACGCCGACTTTGCAGCAGCTCAAGCAGAATCGCAGGCAAAATACGCTGTGTTATATCGCGGATATCGAGAGGACGAGCCTCGGTCTGCAACATGGCCTCAAAGCCATCGAGAAAGCCAGCCAGATTCCGTTCTTCCAGACACGCCCTCAATTCCTGAGCGATGGCATTCATAGTGCGGCCTCCTCAGCAAAATCAATGTCCAAGAACAGGCTTTTTCCTAACGCAAAGGGGAATGCCTGTGGCAAGGGGGCCTGCAACGCTTCCATCCTGAACAGCCGAGGCACTATCCCTACATACATCACCATGGAATGACTTTCGAGCGTCAGACGTAGCTCCTCTGCCTCGCAGGCATACACCAGGTAAGGCAAGGGGTCGTCTTGGGAAAGGAAAGTGCCTCCCGCCATTAGCTTTTGCAACCGCATTCCCGTGCAGAGCCCTTCAATCGCTTCGCGTACCGTTTCCTGAATCTCGCTGCTCACTCCGCGGGGAAGTCTGTAGGTCACATGGTCAACCCGAGGCAGCAGCGTGCGCAATAGGACATCATCTTTTGCCAGAGCAAGCTCCGAACGGTTTGGCCGCGCAAACAAAACGTTCGGCTCCTGAAGCTGCAAGCGCTCAATGAGACCCAGTACAAACCCTACCGGTAGTTGGGAATCAATAGGCAATTGCTCGTCAACTTCTGCGCCGTAGCTTTCCCAAGTCAGGCCAGCCTGGTCCAATTCCCGGAGCAACCGAGGCACGTCGACACGGTAGCAATCGCTCAATCCGTCCAAGTCTTTCAGAAGCTTAGCCTTAACCTCAAGATGTGGTATGCCATGTAGAAAGAAACGATTTGTGGCGTGATAACGTCGAAGCAAGGCCGCAGAGTCGGCCTCGTTAAATTCCCGAATGAGCAGACTTGGGCTGATGTCTTTCGGGCGAATCGTGGATAGTTGCCAGATATATCGGGCCTCGCCGATTATCCAAGCACCATCCTTTAACGTAATCGCCTGTACTCCCTGTTTTTTGGACGCTAGTTTCAACTGTGACCAGCAGGTCAGCTCATCTCCGCGGGCGATTTCATAGCCCGAATCCAACTCGTGGTCCACTTGAAGCAGGACAAGTTCTGAGTTCACCACATCGGCCATGGTCAGGTCTGTACTATCAGCGTGCGACAACCCTGACGACAAGCTACGACACAATTGAAACACCGCAAGACCATCCAGTATGGCTTTCCCTGGTATCTCTAGATGTCGGCGCAACATCTCCAGCGCACCAGAAGCGTCGGCCAGCCATTCACCATTACCGCTTAACGTGGTTACCAACAAGAACGGCCAAGTCTGTTCAGAAGCGTCTGGCTGCTTGACGTGGACATTAATCGCCATGTGACTGGTGGCAAAACTGAGGCTGAATACGCATGGGCCACGCTGGGTCACCCAATCTTCGCACCAGCTACAGAGTCTGATGGCCAAATCTTGCCAGCGAGCAAAGTCTTCGGTTACATCCGCCATGACTACTGTCAATCTGAGCGTGTCATTTGGAACTTGCCGCCGGGCCGTATGCCAGTCTGAGAACCCCTGTAACCGAGAGGCCGCCTCCACTGCTGCTGTGTGCTTAATAGCAACGCCAAATTGCAACAGCTCTTGCTGGAGTCGTCTGGCGAGTTGCTTGGGCCCTTCCTGCGGACTCTGTGTAAGTTTGCAGACGACAATCTGTACGGTCGGCTCCGTCAAGCGGGGGTGCTTAGGACCGAGATACGACCATAAGATTTTGGCTTGTTCTTGTTCAGAATGAGTGGCAGAGAAGCCAGCAGCGGCAGTGGTAGAGGAGAAAGCAGTCATGATGAACTCCATAACGGAAAGCTCTTCAGGACGGCACGCGTTATCCGGCTTTCCAAGAGTCATCAAGCCGAGAGAGAGGTATCGCAGGAATTTCGACTGGCTTTGCCGTGCCGGACAAGTCCGGTGCGTGCACTGACGGGCGCCAACTCGCCCACGGTTTGGCTCAACCGCTAACCTATACTAAGTGCATGAAAACCGTGCGTCAATACCTGCTGAGTATCAGCCATGAGGCATCAAGCAACAAACTGTAGTCTCTCGCATCTAATGCTCCCCGCCCGCACCGCCGGCTAACCATCGATGAACAAATCCTGTTCGTCATCAATCCAAACCAAGTCGTTATCGCGACCAATGGGCTTGGCGAAATCGCTCTCCTGTAAAGGTGCCTGATTGAACTCAGAAATAATGGATGTCACCTTCTGGCGTTCTAGGTGTCTCCGGGCCTGCTCTTTCGGTGTACCAACCGTCTCGACCACAGGAGCCGCCATTGCTGCGTTACGCTCAACATTGTCTATCTTGGCTTGTGTGACTTTCGAAACCACCGCGGCAGATGCCGCCCTCTCAGCACTAATGGCGGCATTCACGTGCTTGCGAGCGATGAATTTTGCTTCTGCAGACAGGTGTTTTCGGTAGTAATTTTGGTATTTTGTTAAAAAACCATACCCGTCCTCGAATATCTTCTTCGTCGATGCTGTAGCTTCAAGCAGCCCAAGTCCTTGACCTGTCAACTCCCATAACAAGACAAAGGGAGCATTTGGAATCTCGTAAGTTTGTATTTCACAAGAGGCCTTATTGTGCATTGCTTCAGAAGTACGCGCATAGAGCTGAAGTTCTGCCGAGGTATATTTTCTACCATCGATTGTAACAATTCCATTCGGAGCTTTCTGTTTTCGAGGAATACATAGTCTTCTAAAAATATCTTCTGGAGCCAAGTCCCACTGGGCATCACCACGCCTACGGTTTTTGTTGTAACGATATATCTCAGCAGGGCAAGCGGCAATGTTGTTCTTCATCATATCCGGCGTCAAAAGATGGCTTGCATCGGTCTCCAGATTACGCCTACTAATTGCCTTAAGCAGGGCTTGCATGAATTTCTCCAAGGAAACTGCTCCCTTCTTGGCGTTTTTTTGTCTTTTCCTATCCTCATCCTTATCGCCAGTTTTGAATATAGAGCCTGACAAATTACTCAGCTCTTCTTGGAAGTACTTCATCACCTGCTCAGCGTGCCCTTTGGATGGAGGGCTACCCGGAGGAGCCATTTTTGCAGCCACGCGCAACCTATCAACAAGCGACGTTTGTGCCCTCAATGATACTCCAGGCCCCCGGTCAATAAATAAATCAGTGGCACATCCATAAACCATGCCGGCCAGATATGGCACACCCCACCGATGAAGCTCACGAGTCTTGGACGTGTATGCCGAAAAAACACAATTTAAATATGCATCACCATTTTCAGGACCAAAGCTCACATCCCAACCAACAATAGCCAGGCTTGCCCGGTCAACCGCCAGCAGAACAGTCGGTTTCCCAACCCCGTCAATCCTCACCTCTTCACTACCAAAAAGAAGATAATTGTCTGCAGGAGTTCCATCTATATCCAAAATAGACAATTGGTCATGCACAATGTCTTGAGCACTGCCTCCTCTTCGACCTGCCTTAACTTCCCGACTTTCAGCTCGCTCAGCCCTAAATTGCTTAAGAAGCCTCCTGCCAATCCTCTTCATATTATCGTCTCCGGGAAAACTCCGGGGGTCGACTTGATATGTTACTAGGTTTCCATCCTTATCACGATTAAATGCCACACGGCTAATAAGCCACCTCTGAAATATTTTAGGAAAATTATCATTACTATCCCATGCTTCTTTCCTTAAAAAGCTAGCGTATTTTGCAAGCTGTTGCTTGGTTAGGCGCTTTCTCTTGTGCCCTTTATTCCCAAATATTTTCTCGCTGTCAGTTCTCCTGCCAAGCAGCGTATGAGTCCCATCTGCATTTCGTAAATCTCGCCGAGAGACACCTGGAGCACCTTTTCTCCAATGATGGTCTATAAGTGCATTCTCATGTCCCCCATAAAACTTATGCATTTCAAACCACTGTCGCACTGCATCCTCACAAGCACCGAATCGAGTTGCGGCATCTCCGACTGCTTTTGCATTAATTTTACAGTTCCAAAAAACAGAATCACCCCAACATCTATCAATATACTCAACAACGCTTCTTCTCCGGTCCAATTCTGGACTACTTCCTGGAGGGATGCTGCATTGAGTCATTTGCTCTGGTATGCCAAACTCCGCCACACGTACAAGCGTTCCATTCGCAAGAGCATTATCTACAAAATTTCGCGCCCATTTCTTTCTATTTCTGACTTTTTTCGAGGGCGGATTCGGTATAAATATTTTACTCACTAGAGTATTGCCCTTGACAGCTTTTACCACCCCCAGTTCAACAACGCAGACACTCAATTCATTATAAGCAAGGACCCTAAATATTAGTTCCTTACCACGTCCAACAATAAGTGATAGATTACTGTTGCGTATAATTACCGGCTTTTCTGTAGCATCCACAATTAAACCCCAGTCAAATTCAGCAACATAAAAATCTACAATCGTCAGTCCCCAACCAAAACCAAGGGCTTATCAGGCAAAATTTCATGTTCATGGTCAAGTGTTAGATAGCCTAAGAAATTCGCAATCGCGAAAATCCGATAGCCTACATCCCTCCCCAATCCTAAACATCCTGCAGCGGCACTAATTCTCTTGTCGCATATTTCAAACCTAGTCTCATTCAACAATATGGTCGCCATATTTGATGCTACCTCCTGATATGTTGAAACATCATTCACCATTTTCATATACTCAAAAAGACGTCTGTTATTGATATGTTCACGCATGGAAATTGAATGCTCAGTCATTATTTCGTGTGTACAACCCCACCAACGAAGCAATTCCACCTCACGTAGATGCCTTTTCTGTACAGATAGCTGTTTTAGCTTTTCATAAGGCTTCACTGAAACGGCGTGATAGTGAAATCCCGAGACCCCTGGTATTTTCAAAGTCAGAAGAAAATCAATAGTTATCACGCCACGTTTTGGCATACGCAAATTCATTTCTTTGCATTCCTGATACATGCCGCGTTCCCATTCTGGATATTGCGCACGCACCTCAACAACAAATGGATTCATCCCAAAATGATAGAGGCAGCGTTCCTCAAGTCCAGAATGGTTTGGTGTAAGCCCTCCACCTTTAAAGCCAAAGTAATTTCCAGCAATACCAATTTTGCTATCCTGTGCTTTTTTCCATGCTTCAAATTTCGGTGTTGATGGATGCCCACGCGGGTCATGTTTCGGCAATTCAGGAGGCCATGACAGAATCGGCTTGCCAACCAAATCCGCCAAATAAAAACCTGTTGCATTTTCTGGTCGGGGAAAGCTCTCAACGTAGTCAAGCTTACCGGTACGGAGAATGCGTTTTGCATCATCCGGGGTGTAGGGCAGATGACTACAATCAGCAATTAACCTGCGTTTTGGGTATGCCATCGTGAGCATTTTTCCTGCTTCAGGTTGTTTCCTTCCACCCGCTTCTTCCACTCAGCAAAGGTTTCTGAGTAAGCAGCAAGTGACATTTGAATACCTTCGCTCGCAAGCACCAAGTTAGTAGTGGTTTCGCACGACACATTGGAGAGAAGATAAGCTTTAGTGATTCGCTGCATTGGCCTTTCTTTAAGAGATAACTCGTATCGTTTCTGTATATGCCTAGTAAGCTGCTCAATTTTTCGCACATTAATAAGCTCTTGAGTTACATAACACCGTTTTCTGGCCCTTGACGGTAGAGTGCGGTCGTACCATGCTTTATCGATATTCAACAGATAGCGGAGTGCAGCCTTGCCGCCAGGTTGCGTTTTCAATTCTGCTCTATAAATGGCTGGATTTTCATGCAGTAATTCAAGTAACCATTTTCGATATGTCAACCTAAGATTAGCCTGCTGCTCCCACGGAAGACCACCAACCCATTCAATGTATTGCTCTTTCGTTCGATGCCTATCCTTTCGGCGCTTGTCGGGGATTTTTTTATCCAACTCAGGATTAGAAAAACGAATACCAACCGCTTCTTGGCCTGCTCGTAGCACATCTGAGAAATTATCAAACCCGCCAAAAACCGCATGTATGACCGCAAGATTTTGAATGGGATTGCGAATAGGACCATAGTGACCCAAAGAACCTACCAGACGCCTCAAGGTATCCAAGCCGATACCTAGGAACGAGCGATAATCTGGTCCAATAGCCTGATATAGCGCCTCATTCAGCCTGTCGTGCAGACGCCGGCAGTTTCCAAAGTAATGGTGCAGAGCCTGTGTGACAGACTCCGAGGACACCATTGAAGAGCCCGTGCCTCGAAGAATTTGGTCGGCCATACTGGCGACCGATATGGCCATTTCTTGCGTTTTGTTATCTAGCCTTGCGACTACCCTCAAATGACCGCCACATACACAGCGTCTCATCGGACGCCAGTTCGTCCGTACACGACGATGACCAGCTTCGCAGGCCTCACAGAACGTGAGTAACGGTCGTTTATGTTCTGGGCACGCCAAAATTCCCGGCATCAAGGCAAGTCGGTGCCAGATGGCATAACCATTCTGGTGGATGTCGCGTTCCATACACTCTGGGCACATAGTCATCCTTCCTCGGAAAGCGCCATTCGTCATACCAACACGAGCGGCCAGCCCCTTAATTGCGATTCCCTTGTGATGCTCACGTAATGCTTTTGAATCTTTTTCCGTCAAGAATTTTGCATAAAGCGGAAATCGAGTATGACCATCAATTAATTCATCAACAGGTGGAAGTTTGGCCTGCAATTCCTCCCCAAGGTGGCCAAGCCCAGAGGGGAATACCCATCCTGGTCGTCTTGTAGAGTCCGCTACAGTGCTTGGCCGTATAAGGACCTTTCCTTGACTCCTCTCAAATGACTGACGCACAATAAATCCAGTCACATCTTCTTCAGGCACTATGTGCATGGTGAACAATTGCGGATTTCTACGCACCACTGGCAATACCCCTAAATTTAAATAATCAATCTGTTTTTTTCTTTAATACTTTACGAATGGTCTCTTCACGGAGGCCAGCTTTCTTTGCAATAGCACATGGTCTACCGACAAGCCCAGCAAGGCGCTTGAGACGCGCTCGAACAAAATCATCATGCTGCTCCTCGCGCTTTTCCACAAAACCATTATCCTCACACTTCTTCAAAGCATAGATAGGGACTCGTGTAAGTTCTTGGAAACGATAGCGGGACATGTTGATGCGCTTTTTATCTGGCGCAGTACAAACATCAGCTGCTTCAGCGAGAGCGCTATTTAAGTTGCAAAGTAATTTGCATGGAGGGCTTGCACGCACTCCATTATTAGGCAAATGGAAAGTAGGCTGATTGGCCACAAACCAGTCATGCGCATTTCTATATAAGCGCATCCATAATGTTGGATATTTCTTCCGTAAACTATTGCGAGACATTTCAGGATTTGTCTGGATAGCATTCAGCCATTCCGCCTTATCAGACTCTATGCGAGCACTCAGCGCTTTCTCGCGAGGAAGCGGTACGTCTGTCAAAATTGCAAGTTGGCGGTACACGCTTGTTAGCGAAATTTGGAATTTTGCAGCAACTTCAGACGGTGACTTACCATCCACTAGCTCTTTCTTGACTAGATTAGCAATAGATTCCTTCAAAGTTTTAGGACGCCAACTGACATTAATTTCATAACGTTTGCACAACACGTTGAGTAGCGAGGCACTAATTCCCATAGCCATTGCTGTTGCCTGCAGAGCCTTATGTTTAGCCAGCTCGGCAGCAACAGCTTCACGCAACGGCATTACCTTTGGACTTACCAATCTTCTGTGCGCTGCCTCAATGGGTATGGCTACCGTGGACTGGGCTGGACCGGTGTATGGCTGTTGCTCCGCAAACCAAGCAAATAACACACACCATTCTGGGTGGATACTTTTTTCATTACGCAATAGCGCACGTATCGCATTTTCAATATGCCGTTCCGACTGGCATAGAATTTTTAAACGCTCATCCGAAAATGCTCCATCAAAAAAAATCGAGAACTTCCGTATAAAATCTATAAGGTGGAACCGATTGTTATCATCTATCCAACCTGATAATTTGAATAAATGAATAACACTATCTTTGTCGTATCTTGATAAATGCACAGGCGTCTCCATGCAATATTCAATGCGTTTCCCGAGTTCCATAGTCATAGCCACTTGATAACTATTTGGCTTTGACTGGCAGTGGGCATCAAAAAGTAGCAACTGTCTTTTGCTGGTACACAAAGGAACACCATGAATAGGGCAAACATTTACGAATGGCACACCCATGCGCCGGTGGATGAATGAGAATCCAAACTCCTTTTTTTGCTGCTCTTCACATTCGGAACATTGCAGATAACTCTGTTCACTGACGCTAAAAAGCAAAGGAAGTCGGCAGAGCCGAACAGGCCCCTTATACCTATCAATCAACCTAGCCCGCTGAGCAGAAAACTTCGCCTTGGGCAGGCCGCAGCAAATGAAGTTGAATTCGGTATGCTTATCGATGAGCGTATCGATATCGCCATAAAGATAGCCGAGCTCTTGATGGAATAAACCAAGGTAATTCGGCATTCCATCAAGACTGGGGCGTCTATTGAGAAGCTGGCGGCATGCCAGAGACAAGGAGTGCACGCCGCCATAACTCAGTATGCGAGTGAGGAAGGCGTTCACAATCTCCCCGTCAGGAAAGTGCGGCGCCACCAAAATGTTCCGATTCATAGCGGTCATATCCGACTCAAGATTGCTTCGTCCAACCACTCGTGCACCTGAGGCCTTTCAAAAAGTGCCGCTGGAAGGTGGTCGAGATTCTTCAAGACAGCCAGCTTGCCTTTACCAGAGGCCACTTCTTGCGTCCTCGCTATGGCACTTCGGGCACCGGCATGCAGCTGTAACGCCCGCTCAAATATTTGCCTCACGGCGTCTTCGGTAAGGCGGCCTGGCTGCTGCATCTCAGGTGCCGTCACGAGCGTGACGTGCAGCGCCCGAAACCCCTGCACCAGCCAACCAAATCGGCCAAATGTCACACCATATACCCACTCAGGAAGCGCAGCCGGCATCTCACAATGTTCTGGAAGCACTCCCTCCTGCCACAACCAGGTAACCACTTGCCGCCAGACACCTCTGGCTTTCGGGACCACGCCATCTACCAACGGAGCAGGCTTGGGAATCGGGTCGAGATGCAGACCAGGGCCGTTGACCAGGTTAGAGGCCGTAGTTCCCATGAAGCTTGTGCAGTACATGAATGCGCTGGTGCCTGAGATGAGCACTGGGATGCCTGTGTGCTGTCGCAACTTAAGCAGGAATTGCAAGATGGCCGCTGTATGGCCATTGACGTTTGCAAAGCCACCACCATCGAGGACAACCAGGCCGACATTCAGCAGGGTGCAGATTGCAATCGCCACATTCTCGCCATTCCCTCCCTCTATCTCGGACAGTGCGTTGATATCAGTGTCGTAACCTCCAACAACCGACAGCACGCGCTCACGCATATCCCGAAGCATTCCCCGGAGAGTTCCGCAGGTTGGATAGGTTAGGTAAAGAACTGGCATCACCCACATACATCGCGGGGCGGGGTGCTCTCCCTCGACCAAAAATGGCCTACCCAAGATTTCAACCAAGCGCCGCAAAGTCGCAGTTCGCCCCATTAATGAGGGTCCTGTCAGCCAGAATCCTGTGTCGGTGATAGAACTGAGACATACAGGCAGTGGCCGCAATCTCTCGCCATGCAGAACCTCCGCGGTTGCGTGGAAATAACGCCGAAACTCCTCACAACCAAACTGCTTGGCACGGTATACCTCGCGAGTCTTCGCCAGAACCTGCGAAGTGAACGTCAGTGTCTCCGTTAGCGGGAGATAGGCCCCGCTGAAACTGGAGAGGGCTTGGATTTTGGTCTCGGGGTCGGCCTTTCGCAGTTCTGCGGCATGAGGCACCGCCGGCCTCCGCATCTTGTTGCGCAACTCCGTGGCCGGCAGTACCCGCATGATTTCGGCCATGCGGGGGCTCAATAGGTCGCTCACGGTAACTGAAGTGGAACTCAAGACAACTTCCCGCGGCATCACTTGCGGGGAACGGGAAGCCGTGGTGACCAGTGAGTTATGCATGGCGGCCACCTATCAAGGCAGCTTCGAACCATAACGCATACAAGCCGCACCTGGAACAACGATGAGGCAACGGGCAGTAGGTGTGGTCCCTGGACGGGCAACTTACGATAAAAGAGTCTGGGCGGCGGGAGTATAGGCGGCCGTCATCCTTGACGCGGATAGTCATTTCCATTGATTGCATCCATAGCTTCGCCCCCCTGCAGCCAAAAAATTGGCTGCAGGGGTTGACAGAGCGCGCCATGCATGAAACCATCCCACTTGTTGATGGGTTTGGGCGGCTTCAAGTTTGGCTTGCCACTAAAACAAACTCAGTGGAGGGATTTCTGGCGCCAACCGGAAACCCTCCATTTTCATTTGTGGTGCACAGGTTGTTGGTGCTGCTATCGAGTTAGCTTTTACATGTTTGTGCTCCAGCCCACTGTAATTGAGAAATGGTGTAACGGCTCGCTTGACAAAACGCCAATTACCGGTATACCATGAGGCAATATCGGGGTTTTTGCGTTTTCGTATCAAACAAAAGAATCCGCATTCTACTGTGCACTCTCTCCCCAAAGCAAGGGCACGCGTTCGCACAGCTGTTCTGTACGCACGCACACAACCTGCCTGCTGCAATACCCTCACTTAACTCAGCTTGCAAACCGCCAAGCCATCACGCATAACGTCCTTTGCTCACTCCGCTTCGCCATCAGCGCCCTTCTTAACCCACATGCGAGCCATCACACCAACCATTGGCAGAAACAGCCGACCTCCCTACAATTGAGCTACGCCAACGCTGATAGCAGGGTCCTTGCCCATTCCAGGCGATGAAAGCTCTCCTATAAAAATGTAGGTATTTACAGCGTAAACGATAGACGTAAATTTCGAGAACACAAGGAAATTTGTGAGCGAAAAAATTGCTCCTTGGGCAAGCTTGGCTGCCCGCGTCGTTCGCGTTGCCCTCATGCGAAAAGATGTGGGCTATGCCGAGCTCGCGAGGCGGTTAGCAACTACATTTGGCATGCACGAAGACGAAAAAGCACTGGCGTCTCGTGTCGCGCTCGGAAGGGTACGCCTGGCGTTGTTCCTGCAGATTCTTCATGTGATTGATGCCGAGCCGCCTATGCTTTGGCGAACAGCATTTGATGTTGCAACCCCTTGGGAAGAGCGTGCTAAAGCTGTCATTCTTAGCGAAATCCGTCAAATCCCACCGGTGAGCATCGATGAGCTTGCCGCTCGGCTCACCACGCTTGGCGCCAGCTTCACACAGAAGACCCTCGCCGCTCACGTAACGTCTGGAAATCTATTCCTACCCGACTTCCTACGATGCCTCGTTATCCTGCGCAGCAGAAGTTTGGACGCCTTTATTGAATACCGAGACTTGGTTTCGGCCGCAGCATCCACACCTGCAAGCGGCGACTAAACAAACCAAGCATCATTGCCATGCCCCCAGCGTCGTCACTCGCTCCTCGACGAAAAAGTACGTATTAACTTACATTTTTATAGCAAGCTGCCACCCCTGTAGACCCCATTCCCAACGTCAGTCAACAGCCCTTACCAGCTATACCCCCATCGCAGGCTGCAGACCACACATCATCCAAGACGCCCAAGACGGAGGAGCCCAGATGGCCATCTCCCTGCACAACCGAAGGCGTGGGTTTTAAGCTATATGGATGCAGCCCACTGCATGTGCTGCGCATAGAGTCCGCTTGTGAGTCATACCGAAGACGTAAATGCCACCGTACTGAGCAGGCAACGCTACAGCAGCAAGAGGAGGTTAGGCGGTGGTGCCCAGGGCGAATTCTAAAAAGAATGGGGGGGTGGTTCTTGTGCAATTCTGACGGGAAAATGTCGCGACAAATAAATACGTTGGGAAGCAATGCTGGCGTGGGTTTCCGGGCAACTGAGGCTACGAAAACCCACGCTTCTTCGAAACTAAAAACCAACGCTTCTATTTACCGCTTACACTAGTCAACGCCAGGCGCAAGCCTCACTCCACCGTCACGCTCTTGGCCAGGTTGCGCGGCTTGTCGACGTCGGTGCCGCGCGCCAGCGCCACGTGGTAGGCCAGCATCTGCACCGGGATGGCGTGCACCACCGGGCTGAGCACGCCGACATGGCGCGGGGTGCGGATCACGTGCACGCCGTCGGACTCGCTGAAATGGCTGTCCAGGTCGGCGAACACGAACAGCTCGCCGCCGCGCGCGCGCACTTCCTGCATATTGGATTTCACCTTTTCCAGCAGCGCGTCGTTGGGGGCGATCACCACCACCGGCATGTCCTCGTCCACCAGCGCCAGCGGGCCGTGCTTGAGCTCGCCGGCCGGGTAGGCTTCGGCGTGGATGTAGGAGATTTCCTTCAGCTTGAGCGCGCCTTCCAGCGCGATGGGGAAGTGCAGGCCGCGGCCCAGGAACAGCGCGTTGTCCTTGGCGGCGAACTGGTCGGCCCAGGCCTTGATCTGCGGCTCCAGGTTCAGCGCGTGCTGCACGCTGCCCGGCAGGTGGCGCAACTCGTCCAGGTAGCGCGCCTCGTCGGCCGCGCTGACCTTGCCGCGCACCTTGCCCAGGGTCACCGCCAGCGCGAACAGGCCCACCAGCTGGGTGGTGAAGGCCTTGGTGGAGGCCACGCCGATCTCCGCGCCGGCGCGGGTGAAGAACACCAGTTCGCTGGCGCGCGGAATCGCGGATTCGCGCACATTGCAGATCGACAGCGCGTAGCGGTGGCCCAGCTCCTTGGCGTATTTCAGCGCTTCCATGGTGTCCAGCGTCTCGCCGGATTGGGAGATGGTGGTCACCAGGTAGTTGGGGTTGGCCCAGGCGTCGCGGTAGCGGTATTCGCTGGCGATTTCCACGTCGCACTGCACGCCGGCTATGGTCTCGATCCAGTATTTGGCGGTCAGGCCGGCGTAGTAGCTGGTGCCGCAGGCCAGGATCTTGACGCCTTCCAGCTGCGGCAGCACTTCGCCGGCGCGCTCGCCGAACAGCTCGGGATTGAAGCCGTAGTCCTGCACCGCGTCTATGGTGTCGGACAGCGCCTTCGGCTGTTCGTGGATTTCCTTCTGCATGAAGTGGCTGTACGGGCCCAGCTCCAGCGAGGCCAGCGACACGTCGGACACGTGCACCGGGCGCTGCGCCGGCTGGTCGTCCTTGTCCAGCAGCTCCACGCCGTCGCGGGTCAGCCGGCCGATGTCGCCCTCTTCCAGGAAGATCACGCGGCGGGTGGCGGATACGATGGCGGAAACGTCGGAGGCGATGAAGTTCTCGCCGTCGCCCAGGCCCACCAGCAGCGGGCAGCCCATGCGCGCGCACACCAGTTCGTCCGGGCGGTCCACCGCGATCACGCCGATGGCGTAAGCGCCGGTCAGCTCCCGGCTGGCGCGCTTGACGGCGTCGAACAGGCTGTCGCCGGCCTGGTAGTAGTGATGCACCAGGTGGGCGATGACTTCGGTGTCGGTCTGCGATTCGAAGGCGTAGCCCAGGCCTTTCAGGCGCTCGCGCTGCTCTTCGTGGTTTTCAATGATGCCGTTGTGCACCACGGCGATCTTGCCGAAGGACACATGCGGGTGGGCGTTGGGCTCGGTGACGCCGCCGTGAGTGGCCCAGCGGGTGTGGCCGATGCCCACCTGACCTTGCAGGCTTTCTTCCGCGGCTGCGTTTTCCATCTCCGCGACGCGGCCGACGCGGCGCACGCGACGGATGGCGTCGCCGGCCAACACCGCCACGCCGGCGGAGTCGTAGCCGCGATATTCCAGCCGCTTCAGGCCGTCCACCAACACCGGAACCACATTACGCGCCGCGATGGCGCCGACAATGCCGCACATTACTTTCTCCTTGGACTATCAGTGGGCGAGGACGCGCAGATCAGCGCAATGCCCTTCGCCTGAATTTGGGTTCTGGCCTCCGCCGACAAGGCGTCGTCGGTCACCAGGGTATGGATGCGCTCCCACGGCAACTCCAGGTTGGGGATGCGCCGGCCTATCTTTTCCGACTCCACCATCACGATGACTTCGCGCGCCACTTCGGCCATCACGCGCGACAAGCCCACCAGTTCGTTGAAGGTGGTGGTGCCGCGATCAAGGTCTATGCCGTCGGCGCCGATGAACAGCTGATCAAAATCATAGGAACGCAGCACCTGCTCCGCCACCTGGCCCTGGAAGGATTCGGAATGCGGGTCCCAGGTGCCGCCGGTCATCAGCAGCGTCGGCTCGTTCTCCAGCTCGCGCAGCGCGCCGGCCACGTTCAGGGAGTTGGTCATCACCACCAGGCCGCGCTTATTGCCCAGCAGCGGAATCATCGCGCTGGTGGTGGTGCCGCTGTCTATGATCACGCGGTTGTGGTCGCGGAGGCGCTCGGCGGCGGCGCGGGCGATGGCGATCTTTCGTTTTGAAACCTGTTCCGCGTCTTCCTCGACCACCATCTCCGACGGCAAGGACACCGCTCCGCCGTAACGGCGCAGCAACAGTCCGCCGGTTTCCAGCAGGGCCAGGTCCTTGCGTATGGTCACTTCGGAGGTGGAGAAACGCTTGGTCAGCTCGTCCACGCTAACTTCGCCGCGTTCCTGCACCAGGGCGGCAATGGCGTGACGGCGTTGCTGAGTATTTCGTTTGGTCATCACAAGTTTCGTTTCGAAAGTTTCGCGATCATAGCAGCGCACCTTCGGCGTTGACAAGCCCCTCGCGCGGAACCGTCGCGCAGCGGCAAGGGGCTGTCGCAAGAATGCCGCCATGAAAAACGGCGCCCATCCTCCAAATCAGGAGAATGGGCGCCGCTTAGCCGGGAAATAGAGTCAGTCGGTCTTTTTCTGAGGCCGCTTCCAGCCTGGCACCGTCACCTGACGCGCGCGCGCCACTGTCAGCTCGCCGGCCGGCGCGGTTCGGCTGATCACCGAGCCGGCGCCTATGGTGCTGTAGGATTCCAGCGTCACCGGCGCCACCATCAGGGTGCCGGAGCCGACGAAGACGTTGTCGCCGATCACGGTCTTGAACTTGTTTACGCCATCGTAATTGCAGGTCACCGAGCCGGCGCCCACATTCACCTTGCTGCCGATCTCGGCGTCGCCGACATAGCTCAGGTGGTTGACCTTGGAGCCTTCGCCGATCACGCTCTTCTTCACTTCGACGAAGTTGCCGATGTGCACATGGCCGGCCAGTTGCGCGCCGGGGCGTAAACGAGCGTAAGGCCCGATCCGACACGCTTCGCCCACCACCGCGTCTTCCAGATGCGAGAACGGCGCGATCTTGGTGCCGGCGGCCACTTTGACGTTCTTCAACACGCAATGCGCGCCAATTTCCACCTGCTCGCCCAGTTCCACCTTGCCCTCGAACACGCAGCCAACGTCTATGCTGACGTCCATGCCATGGCTGAGTTCGCCGCGGATGTCGATGCGCGCCGGGTCCGCCAGTGTGACGCCGGCTTCCAACAAGGCCTGCGCCTGGTTTCGCTGCAGGATGCGCTCCAGCTCGGCCAGCTGCACCTTGTTGTTGACGCCGGCGGCCTCCCAGCTGGCGTCGACGCTGGCGCTGTCCACGCTCACGCCGTCCGCCACCGCCAGGGCCAGCACGTCGGTCAGATAGTATTCGCCCTGTGCGTTGCCGTTGTTGAGCGCGGCGAGCCAACCGGCCAGCCGCGCATTGGGCAGGGCCATCATGCCGGTGTTGATTTCACGGATCGCCAGTTGCGCCGGCGTACAGTCCTTGTGCTCGACGATGGCCTGGAGCTTGCCGTCCGCACCGCGCACCATGCGGCCGTAGCCGCTGGCGTCGTCCAGCACA
The DNA here is from genome assembly GCF_023507765.1 of Chromobacterium sp. IRSSSOUMB001. Lineage (NCBI taxonomy): Bacteria > Pseudomonadati > Pseudomonadota > Betaproteobacteria > Neisseriales > Chromobacteriaceae > Chromobacterium > Chromobacterium sp. IRSSSOUMB001. Next base: position 340,610 of record NZ_JALCYU010000003.1, on the reverse strand, counting down.
TCGGTCAGCACCGCCATGCCCGCGCCGGCGGCATCGGACAAGCGGCGCAGCGTGTCCGCCTTGGTCAGCGGCACATCGCCGTACAGCACCATGGTCTTGCCATCCTTCGGAAGGTGCGGCAAAGCCATCTTCAGCGCGTGGCCGGTGCCCAGTTGCTCGGCCTGCTCCGCCCAGATCAGATCCGCGTCCGGTATCGCCGCCCGCACCTGTTCGCCGCCGTGGCCGTACACCACGATCAGGCGCGCCGGCTTCAGCGCGCGCGCGGTGCGGATCACCCGCGCCAGCATCGGCTCACCGCCTATCGGGTGCAATACCTTGGGTTTGGAGGAGTACATGCGCTTGCCTTTGCCGGCAGCGAGAATGACGATGCTGAGACTATCCATGGTTTTTCACGAGTCGAAAACGGAAAAAGGCTGCCACTTGCGTGGCAGCCTACTATACACGATTACATCTCTTATCAGTGGGCGCGCTTCTTGAGGAAATCCAGCGCCTTCAACTCCGCGATGGCCACTGCCAGAGCAGCGTGCGCCTTCGCGGTGGAGAGGTCGTCGGTGGCGCGCTTGAGGGAATCCTCCGCAGCGCGTTTTGCCTCATTGGCGCGGGCCTCGTCGAGATCCTCGCCGCGAATCGCCGTATCCGCCAGCACGGTGATCAGGCTGGGCTGCACTTCCATCATGCCGCCAGACACTGCCACCAGAACTTCTTCGCTGCTGCCCGGCACTTTCAGACGCAGCACGCCGGGCTTGATACGGGTCAGGAGCGGCACGTGTTGGGGATACACACCGATCTCGCCTTCGGTAGCCGGCGCAACCACGAATTCAGCTTCGCCGGAGAAGATCATTTGCTCGGTGCTGACCACTTCCACACGCATCTTGGACATCAGCCCTCTCCTTAGTTAAGGGTCTTGGCTTTCTCGGCAGCTTCTTCAATGGAGCCAACCATGTAGAACGCTTGTTCCGGCAGATGGTCGTACTCGCCAGCGAGAATGGCCTTGAAACCCTTGATGGTTTCGCGCAGCGGCACGTATTTGCCCGGCGAGCCGGTAAATACTTCAGCCACGTGGAACGGCTGGGACAGGAAGCGCTGGATCTTACGGGCGCGAGCCACGACCAGTTTGTCTTCCTCGGACAATTCGTCCATACCCAGAATCGCGATGATGTCGCGCAGTTCCTTGTAACGCTGCAGCGTGGACTGCACGCCACGGGCTACCGTGTAGTGCTCGTCGCCCACCACCAGCGGATCCAGCTGGCGCGAAGTGGAGTCGAGCGGATCCACCGCCGGGTAGATACCCAGCGAAGCGATGTCGCGCGACAGAACCACGGTGGCGTCCAAGTGGGCGAAGGTGGTCGCCGGAGACGGGTCGGTCAAGTCATCCGCAGGTACGTATACGGCCTGGATGGACGTAATCGAGCCATCGCGGGTAGAAGTAATACGCTCTTGCAGACGGCCCATTTCTTCCGCCAGCGTCGGCTGATAGCCCACCGCGGAAGGCATACGGCCCAGCAGCGCGGATACTTCGGTACCGGCCAGGGTGTAGCGGTAGATGTTGTCCACGAAGAACAGCACGTCGCGGCCTTTGCCGCTTTCGTCCTTCTCGTCGCGGAAGTGCTCGGCCATGGTCAGACCGGTCAGGGCCACGCGCAGACGGTTGCCCGGCGGCTCGTTCATCTGGCCGTACACCATCGCCACTTTGTCAAGTACGTTGGAGTCCTTCATCTCGTGATAGAAGTCGTTACCTTCACGAGTGCGCTCACCAACGCCGGCAAACACGGACAAACCGGAGTGTGCCTTGGCGATGTTGTTGATCAGTTCCATCATGTTGACGGTCTTGCCCACGCCGGCGCCGCCGAACAGGCCCACTTTGCCGCCCTTGGCGAACGGGCACAGCAGGTCAATCACCTTGATGCCGGTTTCCAGCAGGTCGGTGGCGGGGGAGAGCTCGTCAAACTTCGGAGCGGGCTGGTGGATGGCGCGGCGAACATCGGTCGCTACCGCGCCGGCTTCGTCCACCGGGTTGCCCAAGACATCCATGATGCGGCCCAGGGTGGCGCTGCCCACCGGCACCGAAATCGGTGCGCCGGTGTTGACTACGCTCATGCCACGCTTCAGGCCGTCAGAGCTACCCATGGCGATGGTGCGCGCCACGCCGTCGCCCAGCTGCTGCTGGACTTCGAGCGTCAGGTCGGCATCAACCAGCTTCAGGGCATCATAAACCTTTGGCATGGCGTCGCGCGGGAATTCCACGTCGATCACCGCGCCAATGATTTGTACGATTTTACCTTGGCTCATTATCGGTTCCTAAACATTAAACTTTTTCAGTCTGCGACGGCTTACACCGCTGCGGCGCCTGCCACGATTTCAGACAACTCGGTAGTGATCGCAGCCTGACGAGCCTTGTTGTACACCAGGCGCAGTTGCTTGATCGTGTTACCGGCGTTATCCGTGGCGGATTTCATCGCCACCATGCGGGCAGCTTGCTCGGAGGCCATGTTCTCGGCCATCGCCTCGAACACCACGGACTCGATGTAGCGTTTGACCAGGAACTCCATCACGGAAAGCGCATTCGGCTCGTACAGGTAATCCCACGAGTGCGAGTGCTCCACCACCATGTGTTCCGAAGTCAGCGGCAGCAGCTGTTCAGTCGCCGGCTCCTGCTTCATCGTATTGATGAAACGGGAGTAAACGATGTAGAGCGCGTCCAGTTCGCCTTCGGCGTACTGCTTGAACAGCACCGTAAGCGGGCCAATCAGTTTTTCCATCTTCGGCACATCGCCGAGCTGGGTTGCGCTGGCCACGACGTTGAGGCGCGCGCGCTGGCATGCCGCCAGGCCTTTCTGGCCCAAGCAGCAGACATCGACTTCGATGCCCTTGTCCTGCAGATCCTTGACTTGGGCGAAGAAGCGCTTGAGCGTATTCACGTTCAAGCCGCCGCACAGGCCCTTGTCGGAGGTCATCAGGATGATGCCGGCGCGTTTGACTACGTCGCGGCTTTGCAACAGCGGGTGCTCAAGATCCGTGTTCGCCTGAGCAAGGTGCGCCATGACTGTGCGCACCTTCTCGGCGTAAGGACGGGCAGCGCGCATACGCTCTTGCGTTTTGCGCATCTTGGAGGTCGCCACCATTTGCATTGCGCGAGTGATCTTCTGCGTGTTTTGCACGCTTCGGATCTTGGTGAGAATCTCTTTGCCGACTGCCATATCCTGAACCTTTCCTAGTAACTGTTTGCGTTAACCGAAAAGACTCAGTTGTAGCTGAAGCCAGCCTTGAACGATTCCATCGCCTTGGCCAGGATTTTCTCGTTGTCGCCGGACAAGTCGCCGGAAGCGTTCACCGCGGCCAACACATCGTGATGGTTCGCGCGCACATAGGCGAGGAACGCCGCTTCGAAAGCCAGGGCCTTCTTCACCGGAACGTCTTCGTAGCTGCCCTTGTTCACCGCCCACAGGGTCAACGCCATTTCGGCGGTGGCCAGCGGCATGAACTGCTTCTGCTTCATCAGCTCGGTTACCACTTCGCCATGTTGCAGTTGCTTGCGGGTAGCCTCGTCCAGATCGGAAGCGAACTGCGAGAACGCAGCCAGTTCACGGTACTGGGCCAGGGCCAGACGGATACCGCCGCCCAGCTTCTTGATCACCTTGGTCTGCGCGGCGCCGCCAACGCGGGATACCGAGATACCGGCGTTGATGGCCGGACGGATACCTGCGTTGAAGAGGTCGGTTTCCAGGAAGATCTGACCGTCGGTGATCGAAATCACGTTGGTCGGCACAAAGGCGGAAACGTCGCCGGCCTGGGTTTCAATGATGGGCAGCGCGGTCAGGGAACCGGTCTTGCCTTTCACTTCGCCGTTGGTCAGCTTGGCCACTTCGTCTTCATTGATGCGGGAAGCGCGTTCCAGCAGACGGGAGTGCAGATAGAACACGTCGCCGGGGTAGGCTTCGCGGCCCGGCGGACGACGCAGCAGCAGCGAAATCTGACGGTAGGCGACAGCCTGCTTGGACAGGTCGTCGTACACGATCAGCGCGTCTTCGCCGATGTCGCGGAAGTATTCGCCCATCGCGCAGCCGGAGTACGGGGCGATGAACTGCAGCGCGGCGGCTTCGGAAGCGGTCGCGGCCACCACGATGGTGTGGCCCAGCGCGCCGTGCTCTTCCAGCTTGCGCACCACGTTGGCGATAGAGGAGGCTTTTTGGCCAATCGCCACGTAGATGCACACTACGCCGGTGCCTTTTTGGTTGATGATCGCATCCAGCGCCACCGCGGTCTTGCCGGTCTGGCGGTCGCCGATGATCAGCTCGCGCTGACCGCGGCCAACCGGAACCATCGAGTCGATGGCTTTCAGGCCGGTTTGCATTGGCTGGGATACCGATTGACGCGCAATCACGCCCGGCGCGATCTTTTCGATCGGGCTGGACAGCTTGGCGTTAATCGGGCCCTTGCCGTCGATAGGCTGACCCAGGGCGTTGACCACGCGGCCAATCAGTTCCGGACCCACCGGAACTTCCAGAATGCGACCGGTACAAGTAACTTCGTCGCCTTCCGAGATGTGCTCGTACTCGCCCAGAACCACGGCGCCGACAGAGTCGCGCTCCAAGTTCATCGCGAGGCCGAAGGTGTTGCCCGGGAATTCGAGCATTTCACCCTGCATCACGTCTGCCAGGCCATGGATACGAACGATACCGTCGGTCACGGAAATCACGGTACCTTTGGTACGGGTTTCTGCGCCTTCGGCCAGGTTCTGAATCTTCGCCTTGATCAGATCGCTGATTTCAGAGGGGTTCAACTGCATGATCTCTCCTAATTCTTGAGGCTTACTGCCATGGCTTGCAGTTTGCCGCGCACGGAAGCGTCGATGACATCGTCGCCTACCAACACACGAACCCCGCCGATCAGGTCAGGGTTGTCACGCACATCAATCCGTACGGATTTGCCGTACTTCTTGGAAAGCGTGTCGGTCAGTTCGGCCTTCTGCGCATCGTTCAATGCAAACGCCGTTTCCACCACGGCATCCACAACGCCTTCCGCTTGCGCCTTGAACACTTCAAACTGTTCGGCGATTTGCGGCAGCAGCGTCAAACGGCTGTTCTCGATCAGCGCGGCCAGAAAACGTTTTACGTCTTCATTGCCGCGCGTGCCCAGAACGTCCAGCATCAGCGCCTCAAGCTCTTGTGCGGTATGTTTCGGATTGGTGATGACGGCTTCCAAATCCGGGTTCTTCACCATGGCAGCCAGCCACGACAGCGATTCCGACCATTGCTGGGTGGCGTGCTGCTCGGTGGCGAGGCTGTATACCGCTTCGGCATAGGGCCTAGCTACGGTAATGAGTTCTGCCATGAGTTAATTAAAACTCCGCTTTGATGGAGGCAAGCAGATCAGCGTGCTTGGCCGAGTCGATCTCTTTGCGCAGGATCTTCTCTGCACCCGCAACCGCCAGGTCGGCCACTTGCGCGCGCAGGGCTTCCTTGGCGCGCAGGACTTCCTGATCGATCTCAGACTTGGCGTCGGCCACAATGCGCGCGCCTTCAACGCGTGCGGCATCCTTGGCCTCGTCCACGATCTGGCTGGCGCGCTTTTCAGCGGCCATCACGATTTCGGTCGCTTGCTGTTTAGCCTTGCGGAGTTCGTCCGCAACGCGCTTTTCAGCGGCTTCCAGATCTTGCTTGCCACGCTCGCCGGCGGCCAGGCCGTCTGCGATGCGCTTGGCGCGCTCATCCATCATGTTGGTAAGCGGAGGCCAAACAAACTTCATGGTGAACCATACCAGGATGGCGAACGTGATCGCCTGACCCAGTAGTGTTACGTTAAATTCCACGCTTGTTTTCCTCCAGTAGTATTACTGCAACAACCAATTCCGCTTAAAAATTAAGCGCCGGCTTTCAGAGCGGCCAGGGCGGCGGACAGGAACGGGTTATTGAAGGTGTACAGCATGGCGATACCAACACCGATCATGGAGATGGCGTCCAGCAGACCGGCCAGAATGAACAGTTTGGTTTGCAGAACCGGAATCATTTCCGGTTGACGGGCGGAGGACTCGAGGAATTTGCCACCCAGGATGGCAAAACCCAGAGCAGTACCGATGGCGCCCAGGCCAATGATCAGGGCAGCGGCCAGTACGGTCATGGACTGGATCTGAGAAACGAGTGCTTCCATTGTGTATCTCCTAAGACTTAATCAAGGATGGTTGGTAAAAAAGCTAAAGAAACAAAGGTAAAACAAAGAAACCGGTATTAGTGCGCTTCCACCGCCAGGCTCAGGTACACGATGGTCAGCATCATGAACACAAAGGCCTGCAGGGTGATGATCAGGATGTGGAAGATCGCCCACGGCGCGCCCAGGATCCACTGCAAGCCCCACGGCAGCAGCGCGATCAGGATGAAGATCATTTCGCCGGCATACATATTGCCGAACAAACGCAGAGACAACGAAATCGGCTTGGCCAGCAGTTCAACCATCTGCAGCAGGAAGTTGGCCGGGGCCAGCAAGATCTTGCCCACGGTGCCTTCGGCATGGAACGGCGCGGTGAACAGCTCCTTGGTGTAGCCACCAACGCCCTTGGCGCTGATGGAGAAACCGATGATGCAGAGCATCACGGACAAGGACATCGCGAAAGTGGCGTTCACATCAGCGGACGGCACAACGCGGAAATAGACATGATGCGGCTCGGCGCCGAAGAAGGTGTAACCCACCCACTGGGCCAGCGACGGCAGCAGATCCACCGGCAGCAGGTCCATGAAGTTCATCAGGAAGATCCAGCAGAAAATGGTCAGCGCCAACGGAGCGATCACCTTGCTCTGGCCATGGAATACGTCGCGCACCTGCTTGTCCACCATCTCGACGATGCTTTCCACAAACAACTGCAGCCGGCCCGGATTCTCCAGCTTGGCCTGGCGCGCCACGACGGCGAACACGCCGGCGAAGATGAAAGCGAGAACCAAGGAAATGGAAAAGGTATCAAGGTGCAGGCTCCAGAAGCCGGCGGAAGGATCCGAATTCCAGAAGGTGAGGTGGTGCTTGATGTAGTCAGTTGCGTTGCTTGCCATCGCTCATTTTCTCAATTTTTGATTAAAAGCCCGAACCAGTAGCCGGATACGGCGGCAAAAAATCCGCCAAAAAGACCGACTATCGATAAATCCTTGAAAAATACCAAAGTCGCGCCAAATATCAGGATGGTGAGGACGTATTTGACCGCCTCGGCCCTGAAATGCGCTTTCATCAGTTCCGCGGGGGCGACATGGCGCTTGGCGTAGGCGATCCTGGCGTACACCAGGGCCGGCACCAAGGCCGACAATCCGCCAAGCAAGACAGAAACCGGAATGGCCAGGTTTCCTCCCCCTGCAACCACTCCAATCAACAGTGCGACACCCACCAGAGTGCACTGCAGGCGCAGTATACGCTTAACTTCCGGATTAACCATGTTGACCCAGCAAAAAAACCGCCGAATTATAGGCTTCCCGCTTGATTTGCGTCAACTTGCGTGTCATTGGGATACCGCAGTGCAACACACTCATTTTCCTGAGCTTTTCTGCAGCTTTTCCAGCAAGCCTTCCAGCTCGTCCAACGTCGCATATTCTATGACCAGCCTGCCATTGCCGCGGTTTGCGTGACGAATGCTAACCCGGGCGCCTATGCGTTCCGACACCTGTTCAGCCAGCCTGCTCACATCCGGGTCTGTACGTTTTTGCTGCGGTGCGACTGTGGTTTTTTCCACAGCTTTCTGCTGTACCCTGCGCTCCACCTCGCGCACGGACAGGCCTTTGTCGCCCACCTCCTGCGCCAAGCCCAGTTGCTCCACCACCGGCAAGGCCAGCAAAGCGCGAGCATGGCCCATCTCCAGCCGCCCCTGATGCAACATGGTCTGCACCGGTTCCGGCAAGGCCAACAGGCGCAGCAGATTGCTGACCGCGCTGCGCGATCGGCCCACCGCGTCGGCCGCAGCCTCGTGGGTCAGGCCGAACTCGTCGATCAGGCGCTTGATGCCCTGGGCCTCTTCTATCGGGTCCAATTCCTGACGCTGGATATTCTCGATCAGCGCCATCGCCAGCGCCGCTTCGTCGGGCACGCTCTTGATCACCGCCGGCACTTCGGTCAAACCGGCTTTGCGCGAAGCGCGCCAGCGCCGTTCGCCGGCGATCAATTCGTAATCGCCGAAACCCACTTCACGCACCACCAGCGGCTGAATCACGCCCTGGGCGCGAATCGAAGCGGCCAGTTCATCCAGCGCGGCTTCGTCCATGAAGCTGCGCGGCTGGTATTTGCCGGGACGGATGCTGTCTATGGGCAGGGAGGTGAGTCTGTCGTCCACTGTCTCGGCAGTGGACAGGAGCGCGTCCAAGCCGCGCCCCAATCCTTTTAATTTGGCCATATTGCTTAGACGGAGGGAGTTGTGGTTGCGGGCTCGAGCCGGTCCGCCAGCTCTTGCGCCAGCGCGAGATAAGCCTGAGCGCCGCGCGAGGCGCGATCGTAGACCAGGCCGGGCAAGCCGTGGCTGGGCGCTTCCGCCAGCCGCACATTGCGCGGAATCACGGTGTCGAACACCTTGGCGCCGAAATGGCGGGCCAACTGCTCGGACACCTGCTGCGACAAGTTATTGCGCGCGTCGAACATGGTGCGCAGCAAACCCATGATCTCAATCTTGGGATTCACCGCCACCCTCACCTTGCGCAAGGTCGCCACCAGGTCGGACAAGCCTTCCAGCGCATAGTATTCGCACACCATCGGAATCAGCACGCTGTGCGCCGCCACCAGTCCGTTCAAAGTCAGCAGGTTCAGCGACGGCGGGCAGTCTATCAGCACATAGTCGTACTGCTCCTCCACCGCCTGCAGCGCGTTTTTCAGCCGCGCTTCGCGCGCCAGTTCGTTGACCAACTCCAGTTCCGCGCCGCCCAGATCGCGGTTGGCGGGCAGCACGTCGTAGCCGCCCTCCTTCGCCGGCTGGCGCGCATCTTCAACCGAGGCCTCGCCCAGCAGCACGTCGTAGCCGGACAACTTCAGGGATTGCTTGGCGATGCCGCTACCCATGGTGGCATTGCCCTGCGGGTCGAGATCGACAATCAGCACGCGCCGGCCCAAGTCGGCCAGGCCCGCCGCCAGATTCACCACAGTCGTGGTCTTGCCGACCCCGCCCTTCTGGTTGGCGACCGCGATCACCCTTGAATTCATTGCGCACCCACCCCTTCCAGGCGCATTCTCACCAGGTGCCGTTCGGCATCCAGGCCCGGCACTGTCACCGGCAATACTTCGGAAACCACCGTACCCTGCGGCAACAAGGCGATTTCCTCGTAAGGATAGACACCCTTCATTGCGACATATTGACCCTGCTCCGCCAACAGGTGGCGGGTCAGCTTGACGAACTCGGCCAGTTCGGAAAACGCCCGGCTGGTGATGCGGTCGAACTTCTGCTCCGGCTGGTAAGCCTCTACCCGCTCGGTCATCACCTGCACATTGGGCAGGCCCAGCTCCACCACCACCTGGCGCAGGAAGGTGGTTTTCTTATGATTGGAATCCAACAGCACCACCTGCAAGTCCGGGCGGGCGATCGCCGCCGGAATGCCGGGCATGCCGCCGCCGGAGCCCACATCCAGCAAACGGCTGCCGCCGTCCAGATGCGGCACCAGGCTCAGGCTATCCAGCAGATGGTAGCTGACCATGCGCTTTTCCTCGCGCACAGCGGTCAGGTTGTAAGTCTGGTTCCACTTGGCCAGCAGCGCCAGGTAGCGGTCCAGCAAATCGATTTGCGCGTCGCTCAGTTCCAGTTTCAGCTGCGACAGGCCTTGTTGTAGTTCTGTGGTATGTGTCATGCGGTTTTCGTTGCGTCGGCAAAGCCGCGTTTCAAGTGGACCATCAAAAGAGCAACCGCCGCCGGGGTGATGCCCTGGATGCGTGAAGCCTGCCCCAGGGTCTCCGGGCGTTGCTGGTTCAGTTTCTGCTGCACTTCCTTGGACAGGCCCTTGACCAGACCATAGTCGATATCGGCCGGCAGGCGCACGTCCTCAAGGTTGTCGCGGCGCGCCAGTTCTTCGTTCTGGCGGTTGATATAGCCTTGGTATTTGACCTGAATTTCCACCTGCTCGGCAACCGCCTCGTCAGCCACCGCGCCGCCGGCCTCCGGCAAGGTCATCAAATCGGCATAGGCGACGTTGGGGCGTTTCAGCAAATCGTACAGGCTGTACTCGCGCTCAATCGCCTTGCCCAGCAGCGCTTGCAGCGCGGCGGCGTCGCTCAGCCGCGCCGGGTGCAGCCAGGTGGCTTTCAGCCGCGCCTTCTCCGCCTCCACCGCGTCGCGCTTGCGGCAGAAGCTGTCCCATTGGACGTCTCCGATCAGGCCGTGTTGGCGGGCGATCTCGGTCAGGCGCAGGTCGGCGTTGTCTTCGCGCAACTGCAGGCGGAATTCGGCTCGGCTGGTGAACATGCGATAGGGCTCGGCCACGCCCTTGGTGATCAGGTCGTCCACCAGCACGCCCAGATAGGCCTCGTCGCGGCGCGGGCACCAGCTAGCCTGCTCCCGGGCGAACAAGGCGGCGTTCATGCCGGCCAGCAGGCCCTGAGCGGCGGCCTCTTCATAGCCGGTGGTGCCGTTGATCTGACCGGCGAAGAACAGACCCTGGATCGCCTTGGTTTCCAGAGAGGCCTTCAGACCGCGCGGATCGAAATAATCGTATTCGATCGCATAGCCGGGCCGCAGAATGTGGGCGTTTTCCATGCCGCGGATCGAACGCACCGCCGCCAGCTGGATGTCGAAGGGCAGGCTGGTGGAAATCCCGTTGGGGTAGAACTCGTGCGTGGTCAGGCCTTCCGGCTCCAGGAAGACCTGGTGGCTATCCTTGTCCGCGAAACGGTTGATCTTGTCTTCGATAGACGGGCAGTAACGCGGGCCCACGCCTTCTATCACCCCGGTGAACATCGGGCTGCGGTCGAAACCGGAGCGGATGATCTCGTGGGTGCGTTCATTAGTGTGGGTGATCCAGCACGGCAGCTGCTTGGGGTGCAGCGCGCGGCTGCCGCGGTAGGAGAATACCGGCTCCGGCGTGTCGCCAGGCTGCTCTTCCATTACGGAGAAGTCGACGCTGCGGCCGTCGATGCGCGGCGGCGTACCGGTTTTCAGCCGTCCCACCGGCAGGGCCAGTTCGCGCAAGCGCGCGCCCAGCGTGGAGGCGGCCTGATCGCCGGCGCGGCCGCCGGTATAGTTTTCCATGCCCACATGGATCTTGCCGGACAGGAAGGTGCCGGCGGTCAACACCACGGTCTTGGCGCGGAAAGTGATGCCAATGGCGGTGATGGCGCCGGCGACGCGGTCGCCTTCAACCAGAAGATCGTCCACAGGCTGCTGGAACAAGGTCAGATTGGGCTGGTTCTCCAGCATCTCGCGGATCGCCGCCTTGTACAGGATGCGGTCGGCCTGCGCGCGGGTGGCGCGCACCGCCGGGCCCTTGGAGGCGTTCAGCGTGCGGAACTGGATGCCGCCGATATCGGTGGCCAGCGCCATCGCGCCGCCCAGGGCATCCACTTCCTTGACCAGATGGCCCTTGCCGATGCCGCCGATCGACGGATTGCACGACATCTGACCCAGCGTCTCGATGTTGTGCGTCAAAAGAAGGGTGTTGCAGCCCATGCGCGCGGCCGCCAAAGCGGCCTCGGTGCCGGCATGGCCGCCGCCCACCACTATCACGTCGAAGTTTGTCGGATAAATCATGGCTTTGTCGGAAAGAGCAAATCGAACGGAAAAACGGCCTATTCTACGCCAAATCCTGAACCAGCGTAAGTCGTTGATTTCAATAAATCCAGCTGGTAACCGCGACGTCAAGCGCCGGTCACCCGATAGTCATATTAAAGACATCGCCGCGTCAAACAAGCTGCCTAGCATGGGGCTCACCACAAAAGGGAGCAAAACATGCTGCTAAATGAACAGCTTGCCGTGAGCGCCAAACCGCGCCTGAGCGTGCGCGTGGCCAGTGAAGCGCAGGATATCCGCCGCGCGCAGAAGCTGCGCTTCGATGTGTTTGCCGGAGAAATGGGCGCGGAGCTCGCCTCGCACGATCTAGGCATCGATTGCGACGAGTACGACGAGTTGTGCGACCACCTGATCGTGGAAGACGCCGCCAGCGGCCTGGTGGTGGGCACTTACCGCATGCTGTCCCCGGCCATGGCGCGCCGCGCGCCCAGCCTGTATTCCGAGCACGAGTTCGATCTGACCCGGCTGGCCCACCTGCGCGCCGGCCTGATCGAAGTGGGCCGCTCCTGTGTGCACCGCGATTTCCGCTCCGGAGCGGTGATCGCCCTGCTCTGGTCCGGCCTGGCCGACTACGTTCAACTGCACGGCGGTCAATACCTGGCCGGCTGCGCCAGCGTGTCGCTGAGCGACGGCGGCCACCAGGCGGTCAGTCTGTACCGTCAACTGGAAGCCAAGCACCTGTCGCCGGCGGAATGGCGGGTGTTCCCCCACCTGCCGCTGCCTCTGGACCAGATCCGCGACGACGCCCCCTCCGCGCCGATGCCGGCGCTGATCAAGGGCTATCTGCGCGCCGGCGCCTATATCTGCGGCGAGCCGGCCTGGGACCCGGACTTCAACTGCGCGGACTTCTTCATGCTGCTGCCCATGGGCCGGCTGAGCAGCCGCTACAACAAGCACTTCGTCGGCTAGCGACAAGCGCTTGGCGCATGGTCGGATGCTACAATCCGGCCATGAGTTACACCTTTGAAACGATAGGCGTGATCCATTCGCCCTACCGCGAGAAATTCGGCATCCCGCGCCAGCCCTCGCTGGTCAACGCCGCCCGCATCACGCTGGAGCTGCTGCCGCCCTACGACCACCCCGACATGGTGCGCGGTCTGGACGCGTTTTCCCACGTCTGGATCAGCTTCGTGTTTCATCAAACCGCCGACCGCGGCTGGCAGCCGCTGGTGCGGCCGCCACGGCTGGGCGGCAACGCCAAAGTCGGCGTATTCGCCAGCCGCGCCACCCATCGCCCCAATCCGCTGGGCCTGTCACTGGTGCGGCTGCTGCGCGTGGACACCCAGCCCAAGGTAGTGCTGACGCTGGAGGGCGCCGACCTGCTGGACGGCACCCCGGTGCTGGACATCAAGCCCTATATACCCTTCGTCGAAGCCAGGGCCGACGCCCGCGGCGGCTTCGTCGATGGCCCTCCGCCGCAATTAAGCGTGGGCTGGGACGCCGCCGCGCGCGCGCAACTGACCGCCCCCGGCCTGCCGGCCGACTTCGCGCTGCTAGTGGAACAGGTGCTGGCCCAGGATCCGCGCCCGGCCTACCAGGATGACCCGGAACGGATTTACGGCGTGGCGCTGCACCAGTGGAATGTGCGTTTCCGCGTGGAAAAAAACCATGCGCAAGTCATTGAAATTCAGCCATTGACCCCGAACTAATTTTTTGCGCCCCAGTCATACCGGGGCGATACCAACCACTCAGGAAAAAAGTAAATATGACCACCCGCGCGAAGACGATCATGCTCGCCTTCACCATGGTTTCCATGTTGGCCGCTCCGTTCGCGGAAGCGGCCCGCCTAGGTAAAGGCAAGAGCGCCGGCATGCAGCGCTCGGCCCCCACCCGTTCTTACCAACAACAAGCGCCGGCGCGCCCGGTTGCGCCGCCCGCGCAAGCGCCCGCTCCGACCCAAGCTCAACCCAAATCCGGCCCCGGCATCGGCACCGCCGTAGCCGCCGGCGCCGCGGGCGCCGCCGCGGGTTACATGCTGGGCTCCGCCATGAGCGACAAAGGCCAGCAGCAAGCGCCGGCCGCGGCCAACGGCAACGCTGATCCGGCTCTCGCGGCGCAAGCCCAAGGCCAGCAGCCGCAGAAGAGCGGCGGCATGCCCTGGGGCACGCTGGCCCTGCTGGGCCTGGTGCTGGTAGGCGGCTATATGTTCTTCCGCCGCAAAGCCGGAGCGGCGCGTCCGGCCATGGCTGCACCGCAAGCAGCGGGCATGCCGCAGAATATGGGCGGCTATCAAGAACCGGCCCGTTTCGACTCCATCCCGAAAATCGGCTCCGGCCTGGGCGGCGCGCAAGCCGGCTTTGGCGGCGGCGTGATCAGCGAGGCGCCCGCGCGCCTGCCGGACGGCACCGAGACCCCGCACTTCCTGCGTCAGGCCAAGGCCACCTTCCTGCACCTGCAAAGCTTGAACAGCACGGAAAGCCTGGAAGAAGTGCGCAAGTACATGACGCCGGACCTGTTCAACGCCTTGCGCGAGGACATCGCCGGCAATACCGACGTGGCCGACTTCCCGCAGCTGGACTGCCAGCTGTCCGAAGCCAGCACCGAAGGCAACCGCTATATCGCCAGCGTGCGCTTCTCCGGCATGGTCAGCGAAGCCGTAAACGCGCCGACCGAGCCGTTCACGGAATACTGGCACTACATCAAGGACGACAGCACCAACGGCAAGTGGTTGGTGGCGGGTATCCAACAGTAATAAGGTTTTTAACATCTTTATCCAAACGGGCCTCTTGGCCCGTTTTTTATTTTTAATAGCGATGCACTAAACTGGAATGCCAATTGCTTCAGGCAAAAAAACAATACTGGCCATAGAGTCCACGCCACGGAGGGCAGCTATTCCATGAAAGAATTCGAGCATGCCGGCTTGAAACTCGGCAGTCACTTCCAGCCTATCTATAGCCTGGCTCATCGCCGCACGATAGGAATGGAAGCCTTGCTGCGCGCCAGACAGGACGCCTCCCCGCTCACGCCGGCGGAGGCCTTTTACTCCGTCGTCTCGCCCGAACGCCGCCACCAGTTGGATCTGGCGGCCAGCGAAGCCCATGCCGTCCGTTTCAGCCAGATGCAAAGCGACCATCCTTGCTGGCTGTTTCTCAATATCGACGCCGCCTCCTTGTCGCGCCCTGAACGCGCGATGGCCTTGGCCAACAGCATCAAGGCCGCCGGGCTGGACCCCAGCCAAGTGGTGCTGGAAGTGCTGGAACATGTGCTGGAAGTGGACGAGGCGCTGATTGAAGGGGTGAATGTACTGAAAGGCAGCGGGTTTCTGATCGCCATCGACGACTTTGGCGTCGGCCACTCCAACCTGGACCGCGTCTGCCAGCTAGAACCGGACTTGGTCAAATTCGACCGGCACCTGCTGCGCGCCGCCGTCCATCAGCCGCGCACCCGCAACCTGCTGGCCAAGCTGGTGCGGTTGATGCACGAAATTGGTGCTTTGGTGGTGGAGGAAGGGATAGAAACCGATCAGGACGTGCTGATCGCGCTGGAGTCGGGCTGCGATTTGGTGCAAGGCTATTTCGTCGCTCACCCCAGCGATCAGCCGGATCAGGACCACATCATCACCCCTCGCATCGATGAACGCTGGGATGAGCTGATGGCGCGCGAACTGCTGAAACGCAAACTGACCCGGCGCCAGATCGAGCTGGCGCGACAATCTTTTGTTCAAAGCGCCATCTCGCTCATGCAAGGCACGCCGTTCGACTTGGCCGCCAAGCCGATGCTGGCACTGCCGGACGTGGTGCGCTGCTTCCTGCTGGACAGCGCCGGACGCCAGATCGGCCGCAACCTGAACAGCCGCCAGCCGCGGGCCGCCGCCAATCCCAAGTTCGCGCCGCTGGTGGACACCACCGGCGCCGTCTGGTCGCGGCGCAGCTACTTTCAACATGCGGTGGACCAACCCGGCGTGCTGTATATGAGCGAGCCTTATCTGTCCATGACCGACACCCGCTCCTGCGTAACTATCTCGATGGCGATAGAAATCGACGAGATCATGCACGTGCTATGCGCCGACGTGCTGATTCCCCAGCACTGACGGCGGCCGCGCTACGCATCAACGAAACTTCAGAATATCCTCGGCGGCCGGTTGCGGCGTGTAGGCGGCCGTCAAGGAAGGTTCCTCGTCGCCGGGCTCCGGCGCGGCCATCGGTTTGGGAGGCGTTTTGATCCGAGCCACTTCCGCCTTCATCGCGGCGCTGGCACCCGCTTGCAGCAGTTCCCCGCGCAGCTTGGCCAGCGCGGTTTCCGCCGCCTGGCCGTCCGCGGCGCTCAGGCGCAACTCGTTCCGAGCCCGCAGCAACTGGCTTTTCGCCTCGGATAGCTCCCGCTCCAGTTCGCCGACTCGGGCCTCGGCCTTGTCCATACGCTCGCGGAATGCTTCCGCCTGCGGCTGCGCCACCGCCAGGTCCTGCGCCTGCTGCGCGGCTAAGGCTAGAGAGGAGGACAGTTGGCGGCGCGTGGCGTCCAGCTCCGCCGCCTGACGTTCGAAAGCGCCGGCAAGCTCGGCGCGCAGTTGATCCAACTCGGATCGCTCGCGCTCCCAGGCCGCCTGGGCGGCGCTCAAGCTGTCGTTGGCCAGCGCCTTGGCTTGCGTCCAGATCGCTTCCAACGCGGCCAGCCCCGCCTGGCTGACGCCTTCCGGCACCTCGCCGTCCAAGACCGCCGCCGTCGCCGGCTGCACTCGTCGCCAGTCTTTGAGCACCACGCTGGCGGCGTCCATGTCCACGCCCGCCAGTTGACGGACCTGGTCTACGGCGGGATGTCGCATGCGACCGGACTTCTCGTATAGTTCCGTCGCCGCCGCGATGATGCGCTCCCGCGTCTCCGCCGATATCTTGCCCGCCTGGTTCATAAAGCCGCGTCCTCGCCCATCTTTCCAACTGCGTTGCCGGTACGCCCGGCTAAAGCCGGGCATCAGAAATAGGCCGAAACCCGGGGTTTCGGCAGCAAGGCAGATTCCAGCAGAACCGCCGGCAAGCGGACATAGGATTTTTCCTAAAAAACCGGCGGTTCCTCGTCCCCCGCGCCGCCTGACAATGAAAAAGCCCGGCGTAAGCCGGGCTGGTCATCGCGGGACATCCGCGTTACTGCGCGATGTCGTTGATGTATTCGAACAGTGTCACTACTTTTTGCACGCCGGAAGTCTCGCTGACCACCTTGGCCGCCGCCGCGCCTTCGGTCTGAGTCACCATGCCCAGCATGTAGACCACGCCGCGCTCCGTCACCACCTTGACGTTGTTGGGGTTGTAGCCCTTGCCGTCCAGCAGGCGCGTGCGCGCCTTGCTGGTCACCCAGGTATCGCTGCTGCGCTCGGAGAAGCCGGACGACGGCGCCACTACCGTGTAGTTGAACACGCGGCGCACATTGGGAATGCCGCGCGCGGTCAGTTCCGCTTGCTGGCGCGCCTGCTCGCTGGGCACTTCGCCGGTCAGCAACACCGCGCGGTTGAAGCTGGTGGTGTTGACGTGGGCGGACGGCAGCAGTTTGCCGATCTGATCGGCGGCTTTCAGTTCAATGCCCTGATCGTCCACATAAGCGCCGCTGGTGCGACGGTCGGTGGCCACCAGAGCGCCGCCCGCGGCGCCTGCCGCCACTACGCCGAAACAACCGCTCAAGGCGCTGCTGAAACCAGCAGCCAGCAATACCGCGAATACGCGACGCTTCATCATTCACCTCCCAACAGCATGTAATCAATGGTGTCGCACAAGGCGTGGACCACCAGGGTGTGCACTTCCTGAATCCGGCAACGGCGCAACGCCGGCACGATCAACTGAATGTCTTCCGGCGACAGGATCTCGGCCACTTTGCCGCCGTCCATGCCGGTCAAGGCGATCACGCTCATGCCGCGCTCGTGCGCCGCGTAGATGGCTTCGATCACATTGGCGGAATTGCCGGACGCCGAAATCGCCAGCAGCAAATCGTTGGTATGCCCCAGCGCGCGCACTTGCTTGGAAAACACCATGTCGAAATCGTAATCGTTGCCGATAGCGGTCAAGGCGGAACTGTCTGTGGCTAGCGAAATCGCCGCCAATCCCGGCCGCTCCTTCTCGAAGCGCCCCACCATTTCCGCGGCGAAGTTTTGCGCGTCCGCCGCCGAACCGCCATTGCCGCAGGCCAGAATCTTGCCTTCGTTCATCAGGCAAGCCACCATCTGTTCCGCCGCCGCGGCTATCGCCGGCGACAACAGCTCCATCGCCTCTTGCTTGATGGCGATGCTTTCCAGGAAATGCCCGCTGACGCGGTCAATCAAATCCATGGGACATCCTTATCTCTCTAGGGCCTGTCGGCCCATAGCACTACATGAAAATATTCTGCAACCATTGCGGCTCCGCCTCGCCCACGGTCAACACCGCGTCAAAACGGCATGGCGCGTCTATTCCCTTTTGGGACAGATAGACCTCGGCGGCCAGCATGAGTTTCCTTTGCTTGGCCGCGCCTATGCTCGCGGCCGCGCCGCCAAAGGCCGCGCTGGCGCGATGGCGCACCTCGATGAACACCCAGTAGCGCCCATCGCGCATGATCAGATCGATTTCGCCGCCGCGACAGGACCAGTTGCGCTCCACCAGCGTCAGACCCCGCCTCAGCAGCCAGGCCAGCGCCCTATCCTCGGCGAGCCGGCCCTGGAGATTCACTACGGCTGCTCCAGGCTTAGCACCGCCATCGGCAGTTGGCGCTCGAACAGACGGTCGCGCCCCAGCCTCAGGTCGCCGGTGACGCCGTCCAGCCTCAGCCCCGCCGGCTGCCTCGCGCCAGCCAGCAACACCGCCAGCCTCCAGGCGTCCACGCCCAGCGCGTACAAACGCTCGGTCTGCATCGTCAACGCCGCCGCAGGCCGCGGATAGCGCTTCACCGCCGGGTGCTCCGGCATCAGGAACCAGGGCATGTCTATCACCCTCACTCCGGCCAAGGCCGCCGCGCTGCCCCGGCCGTTAAGCTGGGAGGTGCCGTACACTTGCAACTCCGGCGCCAGCGCGGTCTTGACGATGCCCGCCTCGTGAGCGTCCAGCGCCATGAACACCGCGTCCGCGCCGGCCTCCGCCTGCAGTATCGCAGGCAAGCTGTCCTGCTTGGCCTCCAAGGCCATGGGCGACTTGCCTCGGCTCAGGACCCGCCACTCGTCGATGAAAGCCTGACGCAACCGCTGGGACAGGTTGTCCGCGCCGAACAGCAGCAAGGGGTTGGCCCGGCCGTCTTCATGCATCAGGCGCGCCACTTGGCGCGCCTCGCCTTCGACGATCAGCGACAAAGAGAACAGTTTGGGATTGGCCGGCACTTCGCGGCCTATCGAATTCAAGGCCAGCGTGGGCACAGACACCAGCGGCGCCACCGCGGCGATGGCGCCGCGCGACAACGGGCCTATCACCACATTGACCCCGCCGGCCAGCGCCTGACGGTAGCTGGCCACGGCGGTGTCCTCGGACGCGTCGATGGGCACCAGCTCGGCGTTCTGATCCACGCTCGCCGCCGCCTCCACCCCGCTGCGCACCACCGCGGCGGCTTCGCCCAGAGTGGCTGAGCCGGTGGGCAGCAGCAGGCCGACGCGCAGGCGGCCGTTGGCCGGCTGCGGTTTCGCCGCCGTCGCGCTGGCGTCGCGCGGCGCGGCCGCCGGAACAAGCGGCTTAGGCGCCGGCTGGCCCAGCAACTTGAGCGGCGCGGTGTTGCTTTGGATGATATAGTCCGGGGTTTGCGCCATTGTCGGCGTCAACCAAGTCATCAAGACGCCAACCAACAGCGGAGTCAGTCTTTGCATACTTCGTTCGCTCATCTGCTTGAATCAGCCAGGGAAAGTTTCTGTCGCGGCACATTATATGTGGTGGCCACGCCCATTGGAAATCTGGCGGACATCAGCGCCCGCGCCTTGGCGGCTTTCAGCGCCGCCGATGTGGTCTGCGCCGAGGACACGCGCGTCACCGGACAACTGCTGTCCGCCTACGGCATCCACGCTAAACGCCTGGTCAGCCTGCGCGAGCACAATGAGCGCGGCATGGCCGAACAAGTGGTGCGCTGGCTGTCCGAAGACCAAATCGTGGTGCAGGTGTCGGATGCCGGCACTCCGGCGGTGTCGGACCCCGGCGCGCGGCTGGCGGAAGCGGTGCGCGCCGCCGGCTTGCCGGTGCGGCCGGTGCCCGGCTCCAGCGCGGTGATCGCCGCCTTGTCCGCCAGCGGTCTGACCGCGCCGTCCTTCCTGTTTCACGGTTTCTTGCCGCCCAAAAGCGGCGAGCGCCGCAAAACGCTGCGCCAATGGCAGTCCGCGCCGCATCTGACCGTGTGCTACGAAGCGCCTCATCGCATCGTCGACACCCTGCGAGACATCGTGGCGGAGCTAGGCGCGGAACGCCGCGTACTGCTGGCGCGCGAGCTGACCAAAACCTTCGAGACCTTCCGCAATCTCCCCGCCCAGGAAATGTTGGAGTGGGTGGAATCCGATTCCAACCAGCAGCGCGGCGAGATTGTATTGATCCTGGACGCTGCCCCGGCGCGCGACGAGACCGATGACGCCGTGCCGGAAGAAACCGTGCGCGTGCTCAAGCTGCTGGCGGCGGAATTGCCCACCAAACAGGCCGCCTCCCTGGCCGCGCAGATCTGCGACGGCAACCGCAAACAGCTCTACGACCTTGTGCTCAAACTGAAGCAGGATTGAGCCGCCGCGAAGCTCCTAGGAAAAAAGGATTTACAAAGCGATTTGCTATCGCTATCATTCGTGCTCTCGGAATGCCGAAGACGCCCGGATGGCGAAATTGGTAGACGCAGGGGATTCAAAATCCCCCGCCGCAAGGTGTGTCGGTTCGAGTCCGACTCTGGGCACCAGCGATTTGGCAGGCCGAAACCCCAAAAACCCCGCACAGCGCAAGCTATGCGGGTTTTTTGTTGTCTTCTCTACTTAGACACGATCTCGCTGACTGAGACGAGACAAGACGAAACCCGCTGAGAAAGCGGAATGCGCCGATCGCGCATGAGCATTTCCAAGCGGGTTTCAACACCACACGGCCAACATGTAGCGGATCGTCAACAGCTTCTTATTCGGGTAGCCGCACCGCCGACAATTTCCAGCCGAACCAGCCATCGCGCTTGAAAACCAAGCCCAGGGACTGTTCGGGTTTCTCCTTCTGTTTCACCGTCACCACGAAGCGGTCAATGTCTTCATAGCCCATGGCCGTATCCACGCCGGCGCGCCGATCTTCCGATGCGCCGCCGCCGGTCGCCGGTTCATCGGCGCCGCCTTGCGGCAGACCCGGCTTGGGCTTGATCCCCCGCATCATCAAGGCCAGGCTTTCCGGCGTCACCATGGCGTCCACCACCGGGGCGACCACCGCGTCGGCAATGGCCGCGCCCATCGCCGCCAGCGGGTTCTTGTCCTTGGATTGGTTCAGGTCCAGCACCGATTTGGGCACGACGGACTCTTTCAGACTGTTGCGCAAGGCCGGGTAGTCCACAAAGCCGGACAACTTGGCCGCGTCGCGCGCATCCAGCGCCTGCTGCATCCCGCGCACCGTCAGATACGGCGTCGCGTAGAACCACGCCCCCAAGGCCAACACCGCCGCGCCCAGCGCCAGCTTCACTTTGATGCTCATGCTTATCCCCCTGAATCGAGCGGCCGCGTCCATACGGCTCATAAAGTCTACAGACCGCCGGCCGGCGCGCAGATTCCCGCCGGCCACGGCAAAAAACGCGCGGCCGGTTTCCCTGAGCCTGTTCAAAGCCACGCGAGCAAGAACGAGACAAGGCGAAAACGAGCGGAAAAGCGGAATGTACACGTGGTACATGAGCATTTTGAGCTTGTACTCACCGTGCAACCCTCCACGAAGCGCAGCAGGCTTTGAGCAGGCTCTCAGAAACGCGCCTCCATCCCCATCCGTATGGTCCGCCCCGGGATCGGCATGCTGATCACGGAGCCGGGATCCACCGCATAGCGGTTGGTCAGGTTATCCACATTGAAATTCACGTTGACTTGCTTGTTCAGGCGGTACTCGATGAACAGGTCCACCAAGCGTTCGGACGCCAGTTCCAACACCGGTTGCGCGCCAGTGCCCTTGAGCCAGTCCGCCGGATTGGTCTTGCCCGAATGGTAACGCCAGCGTCCGCCCACGGTCAGATCGCCGTTCAACAAATGCTTGCCGGCGGAAATCACGTACACGCTCTTGGGCGGGATGCGGGTCGGGATCAGACTCCAGGCGAAGCCGTTCGGATTGCACACCGAGGCGTCGCGCCGGGTCGCCTGGTTCACCGAACATACTTCCGGCTCCAGGTAGCGAGTGGCGGCGGCTTCCACGAAGAAGGACGGGCTATGGTAGTCCAAGCCGAATTCATAGCCGCGCAGTTCCACCTTGTCGTAGTTGAGGAAGGTCAGATTGCCCTGCCACGACGGCATGCCCGGCGTCCGGTCCAGCCAGGCGCTGGAAATATAGTCCGCTACCTTGTTGTCGAAATAGGCGGCCTTGAAGCCGATGCGCTCCTGATCGCGGAACACGTTCTGGAAACTCGCCTTAAGGCCCAGTTCCAGGTTCAGCGAACGCTCCGGCCGCAAGGGGTTGTAAGGGTTGTAGCTGAAGACCTCGGACGAGGTGGTTGTTTCGTACAGGCTGGGGGTGCGGTAGGCGCGGCCGCCTTTGGCGTAAACATCCAGCCACTTGGCAAGATGAACGTCCACCTGGCCAGTCAGGTCCAGCTTGGGCGCGTAATCCGCTTCCAGATTGGTCGCATAGTCGCGCGTGGTCGAACCATGCAGATTCGTGCCCAGAGAGAAGCTGGCCCAGCGATAGGACAGGACGGCGTTGGCGAACAGGCTGCGCTCATTGCGCACCCCGTTGCGCGACGCTTCCAACGTCCTCGGCTGCTCGGTGTAGCGGCTGGTGGGCTGGGTGCGCTCCTGCTGGAAGGCTAGGCCGTAGCTCAGGCTCTAGGGCAGGACATCCAGTTCCGACCGGTTGAGCACATTGAAACCGTGACGCTTGTTGTTGTAGGCATGCATGTACTGATCGCCGTAGGAGGCGCCGGGGCGGCCGGCCCATAAGCCGTTGTGCTGATCCAGATCCGCCTCGGTGGCCCACAGGCCCAAGTTCAGGTCGATAAGCTTGTTGTCGCTGGGCGTATAGCTGTAGTTGGCGCTATAGGCATGCACGACGGCGCTGCCCAGCGCCCATTGCGGCATCGACTCCACCCCCGGCGGCAGCTCTTGGAAATTCTTGTCGTTGGAATTCTTGTACCAGTAAGCGGCCAGCAGTTCGCCAGCTTGCTGACGGTGGCGGCGGAAGATCAACTTCAAGCGCTGCGCGTCGTCCAGCGCGAAGCCCAGCTTGGCCAACAGAGAGTCGCTCTCGTAACTGGTGTTCACCACCTCCTGACCGCGCGACACCACCGCTTCCGGGTAGCCCTCATAGCCATGGACGCCGGCGAAGTAATTACCGGTGCGCCGCTTGCTGTAAGCCAGCAGAGCATCGAGGCCAGGCTGCCGATAAGCCAACGCCAGCGTGGCCGAACCATTGTTGAACACTCGCGGGCTGAGGCCGTTGTTCAATTTGTAATAAACTTGGTCGCGCTCGTCTCCCGGCACTGCGGGCATCTTGTTATTGTTGTACAGGCTGCCTTTCAACAGTACGCCGAAATCCTTGCCGGGGCGAAGCACGTCCTCGACGCCCAAGGTGCGCATCTGCACCAGGCCGCCAATCGCGCCGCTGGAGAAGGCGCCGTTGCTGGCACCCTCCTCCACGCTGACTTTGCTGATCAGGTCGGAATCAATATAGGTGCGGTCGCTGGTGCCCTGGTAACCGCGGGCGGTGTGGGTGGATTGCAGGCTGCCGTCTATCAATACCGGCACCCGGCCTTCGCCTTGCAGACCGCGGATGCCCAGGTCGATGGCGCCGGCTTCGTTTCGGATATTGTTGACCTGCACACTGGGCAAGGCGGAAAAGATGTCGGCGTTGCCAGTGCCGCGCGCGCGGCGCAATTGCGCCGCATCCAGTTCCTCGCCATGCAAAAGCGCGCGTTTGCGCTCGGCGCTGACGTGAACGGTTTCCAGTTGCGGCGCGAGCTCGGCGGCCAACAGGGTTTGCGAATGGGCTGCCGACAATAACAGCCAGGCGGGAAGGCTCCAGTATTTCATGGTGTGGATGGAGTGGGGTTCAGGAGCGCCGAAGTTAATGCTAATGATTCTCATTAACAATGGTAATTATGCCAAGCCCCCCCCCCGCGCCAGCCACACCGTCGGTGCGAGGCTATTTACCGTCCAGCGGCACTTCCCAGCGCTGATCCTTGAGCGTGCGCATTACGATGTAGGAACAGATGTCGCGCATGCCGGGAATGCGGTTCAGCCGCTCCACGATGAAACCGCTGAAAGCGGCCAGATTACGACAACGGACGTGCAGTACATAGTTGCTGGGACCGGCGACGATGTAAGCGGCGGCGATTTCCTCGAACTGCTGGATGCGGTTCATGAAATCTTCGTGCCAGTCCTCGCGCGCCCGGTCCAAGGTCACGTGCACGATGGCCTCCAGCTCGTAGCCGAGCAGGGCCGGGTCCAACTGCGCGTGATAGCCGCGTATCAGACCCTGGCTTTCCAGCGCTCGCACCCGCCGCAGGCAGGCGGACGGAGACAGGGCTACCTGATCGGCCAGGTCCTGATTGCTGAGCCTGGCGTTGTGCTGCAATGCGGAAAGAATCCGGCAATCTATCGCATCAAGTTGCATTTGCAATTTCCCATCGTTATCTGTCCATTCCGCTGCAGTTCCTGCGAAAAGCATGCCATTGGCAAGACCAACTTGCAATTTCTGGCGGATGCCTTGGTGCTAGCATGATTCCAAGCTTTTCGCCTCTCTGGAGCCGCTCCATGTTGCTTGATATCAGTCCCCCGCTGCGCGCCGGCCTGCCGGTCTGGCCCGGCGACACCGCTTTCGACGCCAGCCCCGCCTGGCAGCTGGACGCCCACTGTCCGGTCAACGTGGCGCGGCTGACCCTGTCTCCGCATAGCGGCGCGCACGCCGATGCGCCATCCCACTTCCAGGCCGCCGGCCAAGGCATAGGCCAAGTAGCGCTGGACGCCTACCTGGGGCCGTGCCGAGTGATTCACTGTCTATCCCCCGGCCCGCTGATCCGGCTGGAGCAGATCCAGTCCCGGCTCGCAACCCAACCCACTCCGCTGCCGCCGCGCCTGTTGATCCGCAGCTACGCGCGCTACCCGCTGGAGGCCTGGGACGCGGACTTCCCCGGCGTGGAGGCCGCCGCCATAGATTGGTTGGGCGGCCAGGGCGTGCGCCTGATCGGCGTCGACACCGCCTCGCTGGACCCGATGGACAGCAAAACCATGGACGCCCACCACGCCACCGCGCGCCAGCGCATGGCCATCCTGGAACAATTGCTGTTGGACCACGCGCCGGAGGGCGATTACGAACTGATCGCGCTGCCTCTGAAGCTGATGAACCTGGACGCCAGCCCGGTGCGCGCCGTGCTGCGGCCCTTGCCCGTTTCCACCCCTCTCGTGTAGGACCCGCCATGAAACACACTCGCGAAGCTTGTCTCATCGCCGATCAGCAAGATCCGCTGGCCGGCTTCCGCCAACGGTTCAACCTTCCGGCCAACACCATCTATCTGGACGGCAACTCGCTGGGCGTGCTGCCCAAGGGCGCGCTGGAGCGCAGCCAACAGGTAATCACCCGCGAATGGGGCCATGACCTGATCCGCAGCTGGAACACCGCCGGCTGGTTCGACATGCCGACGCGGCTGGGCGACAAGCTGGCGCCGCTGCTGGGCGCCGGCCCCGGCGAAACCGTGGTCACCGACACCACCTCGCTCAACTTGTTCAAGGCGCTGGCGGCGGCCTTGCGCATCCAGCGGCAAACCCACCCAGAACGCAAGGTGATCCTGTCCGAGCGCGACAACTTCCCCACCGATCTCTACATGATCCAGGGCATGATCGAATTCCTGCAGCAGGGCTATGAACTGCGCTTGATCGACGAGGCGCTGCCGCTGGAACAGGCGCTGGACGACAAGGTGGCGGTGCTGCTGCTGTCCCACGTCAATTACCGCACCGGCTATCTCTACGATATGGCCGCAGTGACCCACAGCGCTCATCAATGCGGCGCGCTGGCGATCTGGGACCTGGCCCACGCGGCCGGCGCGCTGCAGGTTGACCTGAACGGCGCGGACGCCGACTTCGCCGTCGGCTGCACTTACAAATATCTGAACGGCGGCCCGGGCTCGCCGGCCTTCATCTGGGTCGCCCCGCGCCATCAAAACGCTTTCTGGCAGCCCTTGTCCGGCTGGTGGGGCCATGCCAAGCCCTTCGAGATGGCCGCCGACTACGCGCCTGCCCAGGGCATCCGCCGCTTCCTGTGCGGCACCCAGCCCATCGTGTCGCTGGCCTTGCTGGAGTGCGGTCTGGATGTGGCGCGAGAGGTGGACAGCCAACAGCTGCGCGCCAAATCGCTGGCCCTGACCGATCTGTTCATCGAGTTGGTGGAGCAACGTTGCGGCGGCCACCCGCTGACTCTGATCACCCCTCGCGAGCACGTGCGCCGCGGCAGCCACGTCAGCTTCCGCCACCCGCAAGGCTTCGCGGTGATGCAGGCGCTGATCGCCAACGGCGTCATCGGCGACTACCGCGAGCCGGAAGTGCTGCGCTTCGGCGTCACCCCGCTTTACCTGAGCCATGCCGACATCTGGGACGCGGTGGAAATCCTGCGCGAGATTCTGGACAGCGGCAGTTGGGACCGACCGGAGTTTCATCGCCGCGGCGCAGTGACCTGAGCCCGGAACGGTGCGACGGCCCCTGCCGCCGCGCCTCTACAGAGCCGCCGCCCGCGATAGCTACGCAGCCGGCGGCTCAACAGCGCAAGGGACGTTAGATCCCGCAACAGCGCCATCTACAGAGGAGAAACATCATGAGCAGCTTCCAGGACATCAAAGACAGAGAACAAGGCTTGCAACGTCGGCTCACCGCCGGACAGATGAGCATGATCGCCATCGGCGGCGCCATCGGCACCGGCCTGTTCCTCGGCAGCAAATTCGCCATCGGCTTCGCCGGACCCAGCGTGGTGCTCAGCTACGCCATCGGAGGCCTGATTACCTTGTTGCTGATGGGCTGTCTGGCGGAGATGACGGTGGCGCACGCCACCTCCGGCTCCTTCGGCGCCTACGCCGAGCACTACGTCAGCCCCTTGGCTGGTTTCCTGGTGCGCTACAGCTACTGGGCCTGCGTGGTGCTGGCGGTGGGGACCGAAATCACCGCCGTGGCCGAATACATGCGCTACTGGTTTCCAGACACCCCGCCCTGGATCTGGATTCTGCTGTTCTCCAGCGCGCTGATCGGCGTCAACGCCGCCAGCGTCAAGGCCTTCGGCACCGTGGAGTACTGGTTCTCCTCCATCAAGATCTTCGCCATCCTCGCCTTCATCCTGATGGGCTGCTACGTGGTGTGGGGCAGCGGTAATCCGGCTTACGGCGCGCACAACTTCAGCGCCGACGGCGGCTTTTTCCCCAACGGTGTCTGGGGGATGTGGGTGGCGGTGGTCATTTCCATCTTCAGCTATCTGAGCGTGGAAATGATCGCGGTGGCCGCTGGCGAGGCCGAAAATCCGGAGCAGGCGGTGCGCCAGGCTTTCCGCGCCACGATCGCGCGGCTCGTGGTGTTCTACCTGCTGTCGCTGAGCCTGATCATCGCCATCGTGCCCTGGGGCCGCATCGGCTCCGGTAACAGCCCCTTCGTCACCGTGATGCAGGTGCTTAATATTCCCTACGCAGCCGGCATCCTCAATTTCGTGGTGGTGGTGGCCGCTCTGTCGGCGATGAACAGCCAGCTCTACATCACCACCCGCATGATGTTCAGCCTGTCGCGCGCCGGCGACGCGCCTGTAGGGCTGGGCAAACTGAACCCGCGCGGCATTCCGGTCAACGCGCTTCTGCTGTCCACCAGCGGCATCGCGCTGGCGGCGGTGCTGTACGTGCTGTTTCCGCAACAGGCGTTCACGCTGATGATTTCCTTGTCGATGTTCGGCGCCATGTTCACCTGGCTGATGATCTTCTACACGCATCTTCGCTTCCGCCGTCATCATGATCAGGCCGGCGGGCTGGATCTGCCATTCAAGATGCGTCTGTTTCCCTACAGCACGCTGACCGGGCTGGTGCTGATGCTGGCGATCATGGTCACCACCGTCTTTACCGAGGTCTTCCGACTGACCCTGGTCTTCGGCCTGCCCTTCCTGCTGTTGCTGGTCGTCCTCTATCACAAAGTGCGCAGGCCGCGGCTGACGCCCGCGGCGCAAACGAATTAAGCCCAGTTGCGAAATCGCCAGGCCGGGTCCGCTCGGCCTGAGCTTGTTCAAAGGATTTCGCGCATGAGCGGAACAAGGAGAAAACAGCTGGAAAAGCGTAATGCGCAGGTGGTACGTGCGCATTTCGAAACCCTTTGCAATACCGTATCGCAGCAACACGTCAGACTTTGAACCGGTTCTGACACCGCTATCGGATTCGGCATAGAATGTTCGACTCGATACCCCATCCGGATGCCCGCCTCCGCCATGTCACGCCCGTCCGATCTCACCTCCGGCGCCAGCCTGTCCGCGTTGCTGCGCGGCTTCGTCCTCCGCCATTGGCCCTACTACCTGCGCGCGGCGTTGATGCTAGCCGCCGTGGCGGTGCTCACCGTGCTGATTCCGCGTCAGATCGGCCAAATCGTCGACCTGCTGGCCAAGGGCGAGCTTGGCGGCCCGCAGCTGCTGCGTGAGTTGAGCTGGCTGCTGCTGTTCGGCGTGGTGATCTATTTGCTGCGCGCCGGCTGGCGGCTGCAATTGTTCGCCGCCGCCTACCAGTTGGGCGTGGAGTTGCGCACCCGGCTGTATCAGCGGCTAAGCCGCCAGGGGCCGGGCTTCTACCATCACCAACGCACCGGGGACCTGATGGCGCGCGCCACCAACGACATCGACGCGGTGGAAATGGCCGCCGGAGAAGCGATGCTGGCGGGCTTCGACGGCAGCCTGACCCTGGTGATGGTGCTGGCGATGATGACCTTGGGTATAGACTGGCGGCTGGCCGCCGCCGCGCTGCTGCCCTTCCCGCTAATGGCCTTCGCCTTCTGGCGCATCACCCGCCGCGTGCATCAGGCTTGGGCCGGCTCTCTGCAAAGCTTCAGCCGGCTCAACGACCACGTTCAAGAGACGCTGAGCGGAGTGCGCACGCTGCGCACCCTGGGCCTGGAGGAACGCAACAGCCGCGAACTGGCCGGCCTGGCGGCTTCCGCGGCCGACAACAGCCTGGAGGCACAACGCTGGGAGGCGGCGTTCGAACCGGTGGTGGGGCTAACCCTGAGCACCGCGGCGGCGGCCACGCTAGGCGTGGGCGGCTATCTGGTCTGGCAACAACAACTGACCATAGGCGCGCTGACCAGCTTCAGCATGTATCTGGGCCAGTTGATCTGGCCGATGTTCGCCGCCGGCTGGGTGTTGTCGCTGCTGGAGCGCGGCCGCGCCGGCTGGAACCGGCTGGAGCCCGTGCTGAGCGCGCCCGAGTCCGTGGACGACAGCGGCTCCAACACAACGGAGCCGGCTGGCGAACTGCGCTGGCACAATCTCGACTTCACTTACCCGGGACAGACGACGCCGGCGCTGCGCGCGATCGAACTGCGCCTGAGCCGTGGCCAGACCCTGGGCATCGTCGGCCCTACCGGCAGCGGAAAGTCCACGCTGCTGCGCCTGCTGCTGCGCCAATATCCGCTGCCAGCCGGCAGCATCAGTTGGAACGGCGTGCCGCTGGAGGAATACAAGATGGACGCCTTGCGCGCGGCGATTAGCTGGGTGCCGCAGGAATCTTTCCTGTTCTCCGCCTCGGTGGCCGACAATATCGCGCTGACGCGGCCGGACGCCTCCGAGCGCGATATCGAACGCGTAGCGCGGCTGGCGGCGGTTCACGACGATATCCTGCGTCTGGCTCAGGGCTACGCCACTCCGGTGGGCGAAAAAGGCGTGGCCTTGTCCGGCGGCCAGCGCCAGCGCCTGGCCATCGCCCGCGCGCTGCTGGCCGACGCGCCGCTGCTGCTGCTGGACGACGCCTTGTCCGCGGTGGACACCCAGACCGAAACCCAGATCCTGCACCATCTGCGCGAAGCGCGCCGCGGCCGCAGCGTGATCATCGCCAGCCACCGGCTGTCCGCGGTGGCCGACGCCGACCACATCATCGTGCTGCAGCACGGCGGTATCGCCGAAGTCGGCAGTCACGAGGCCTTGCTGCAACTGAACGGCTGGTACGCCAGCCAGTGGCGCTACCAACAACTGGAGGCCAGCCTGGATGAAATCTGATCAATCCGCGATCAATCGGCGCCGGGCGGTGGCCCTGCTGCGCCAATCCGCCGCTCCGGAAAACCGCCATGTGCTGTGGGGCACGCTGTGGCTGATTGCCGCCGCGCTGATGGAAGCGCTGTCGCCGCTGCTGGGCAAGGTGTTCATCGACCGCTACCTGCTGCCGCGCACGCCACAGTGGCTGGAAATGGGCCTGCTGCTGCTCGCCTGTCTGATGGCCGGCTACGCCGCCTCCAGCCTGCGCTATCTGCAACTGGTGCGCCTGTCCGGCGTAGCGATGCGCTCGGTGCAAAGGCTGCGCGAACAGGTCTACCGCCACGTGATCCGGCTGCCCATGGCCTTCTTCGACAAGGCGATCACCGGCCAGCTGGTCAGCCGCGTCACCAACGACACCGAGTCGGTGAAGGCGCTCTATGTGCAGGTGCTGTTCGTGATGCTGGACAGCAGCATCGTCGTGATCGGCGTGATGGCGGCGATGGCCTGGCTGGACTGGCGGCTGATGCTGCTGGCGGCAATGCTCCTCCCGGCGATGCTGGCCATCGTCTGGCTGTATCAGCGCTGGAGCGCGCCGTCGGTGACGCGAGCCCGCGCGCTGCGCAGCGACATCAACGCTCAGATGGCGGAATCCATCTCCGGCATGAGCGTGCTGCAAGCCTCCAACGCCACCGGCCGCTTCGCCGAGCGTTTCGATCAGGCCAACCACAATTACTACCGGGCGCGGATCGCGGAACTGAGCGCCAACGCCTGGCTGCTGCGGCCGGCGCTGGACTTACTGAAAGTGCTGCTGCTGGCCGGGGTGATCTACAGCTTCAGCCAACGGCCGCTGGGCGCGCTGCAGATAGGCGTGCTCTACGCCTTCATCAGCTATATCGGCCGCATGGTGGACCCGCTGATCCAGATCACCATGCAGTTCAGCCAGCTGCAGCAGGCGGTGGTGGCGGCGGCGCGGGTGGATGCGCTGCTGCAGGAACCGGCCGCGGCGGCCGGCCAGGGCCGCGGCCGCATCGGCCGGGGCGCGGTCAGCTTCCGCCGGGTGAGCTTCGGCTATCAGCCGGAGCGGCCGGTCTTGCCCGATCTGTCGCTGGAGATTCCGGCCGGCGGCTTCATCGGCATCGTCGGCCACACCGGCAGCGGCAAATCCACCTTGCTGTCGCTGCTGCTGCGCTTCTACGCGCCGCAAAGCGGCGAGATACTGATAGACGACCAAGCGCTGGCCACTTTCGACGACGCGGCCTTCCGCGACGGCGTCGGCCTGGTGCCGCAGGAACCCTTCCTGCTGGCCGCCAGCGCCCGCGACAATATCGCCATGGGCCGCCCGCTGTCGCAACAGCAGATCGAGGACGCCGCGCGCGCCGCCGGCGCTCACGACTTGATCCTGGCGCTGGAACAGGGTTACGACACCGATATGGGCGAGAGCGGCTCGCGGCTGTCCAGCGGCCAGAAGCAGTTGATCGCCATCACCCGCGCGCTGGCGGGCCGGCCGCGCATCCTGCTGCTGGACGAGGCCACCTCCCACATCGACAGCGAAACCGAGCAGCTGGTGCAAAGAGCGCTGGAACGGCTTCGCGGCCAGATCACGCTGATCTCCATCGCCCACCGGCTGTCCACCATACGCGACGCCGACCGCATCATCGTGCTCAACCATGGCCAGATCGCCGAAACCGGAAGCCACGAGGAATTGATGACCGTGGGCGGCATCTACCAACGGCTATACTTGCTGCAGCAATTGCAGCCGGAAGCCGGCTGAACCAGCGACGACTCCGCCATGCACCGTTTTCTCTCCCCGCCCGCGTCCGACGCGCTGATCGACACCCACTGCCATCTGGACGCGCCGGAGCTGGCCCCGATGCTGTCCGCCGTGCTCCAACGCGCGCGCGCCGTCGGCGTGGGCCAGATCCTGGTGCCCGCGGTGCGCGCCGACACCTTCGCCGCCGCCGCCGCCCTGCGCCGCGACCACGGTTGCTGGATAGGCTTCGGCCTGCATCCCATCTATCTGGAACGGCATCTGGACGAGCATCTGGGAGAGCTGGAGCGCGCGCTGCGCGAACAGCGGCCGGAAGCGGTGGGGGAAATCGGTCTGGATTTCTATCTGCCGGAACTGGACCCGGCGCGGCAGGAAGCCTTGTTCGTCGAACAGCTGAAGCTGGCGCGCAAATACGCGCTGCCCGTGGTGCTGCATGTGCGCCGCTCGGTGGACCGCGTGCTCAAACATCTGCGCGAGCAGCGCGTCGAGCTAGGTATCGCCCACGCTTTCAACGGTAGCCCGCAACAGGCGGAAGCAATGCTGCGCCAGGGCATGAAGCTGGGCTTCGGCGGCGCGATGACCTACTCCGGCTCGCAGCGCATCCGCCGGCTGGCGGCCACTCTGCCGCTGTCCGGCCTGGTGCTGGAAACCGACGCGCCGGACATCCGCCCCGAGTTCGCCCAGGACCGGCCCAACGAGCCGGCCCATCTGGCCGCCTTCAGCGCTCTGCTGGCCGAACTGCGCGGCGTGCCGGAGCCGGAGCTGCGCCGTGCCTTGCGCCGCAACAGCCTGGACGCGCTGGGCATCGTCGGCTGACATACCCTCCCAATCTCAGGTGCGGAAGCGCCTGAGATTGGAGTCTAGGTCCACCGACAACTGCTGCAACTCCTGCGACAGCTGGCTGGCTTGGCCGGAGGCTTTGGCGGTGCTCTCGTTCATCTGCGCCATCTGCTCTACATTGCCCGCCACCAGTTGACTGGCGTGGCTCTGCTCCTTGATTGCGTTGGCGATATCGGTGATGCGTTCCACCGAATGCTGCGACAGCTGATGGATTTCACGCAGCGACTCGGCCACGCTGGAGGTGCTGCTGACGCCGCTTTCGATACGGGCATTCGCCTGCTGCATGCTCTGGTAGGCTCGCTGGGTATCGGTCTGCACCCCTTCGATATGGGTGGATATTTCCGTAGTGGCCTGGCTGGTACGCTCGGCCAGCTTGCGCACTTCATCCGCCACCACGGCGAAACCGCGCCCCATCTCGCCGGCTCGCGCGGCTTCAATCGCCGCGTTCAAAGCCAATAGATTGGTCTGGTCCGCGATGTCGCGGATCACCCGCACAATGTCGCCGATATCGCTGGAGCGCTGATTCAACTGGTCCATCACCGTGGAGGTTTCCGTAATGCCACTAGCGATCAGCTGGATCTCGCTGGCGGCTTTTTCCGCCAGGCCGTTGCCGCGGTCCGCCTGCGCCATGGTCTGGCGCGCCTGGCCTTCCACATCGCGGGTGTTGTCCGCCACCAGATTGATACTGACCGACATCTGCTCGATCGCCGCCGCGCCGCTGGCGGCGGACTCCGCCTGATTGGCCGCGGCGCCGGACACCTGGGAACTGACGTCGGCCATTTGTCCGGAAGCGTTGGCCAATTGGGTGGCGTGGCCCTGTGCTTCCTGCACCAAGCGGCGCACCGTGCCGACCAAGGAAGCCAGCGACTCGCCGACGCTGCCCAGCTCGTTACGGCCAAAATCCGGCAACTCCAGGTTCAGATCGCAGGTTTGCGCCAACTGCTGCGCGGAGTCCCGCATCTGCAGCAAGGGCACGCGGATGGAGCGGATGATGTACCAGGACACCACTAGGCTGGCCAGCAAGCCGATCACCACCGTGGCCAGCAACTGGCTGCGCACCGCGTCCGCCGAAGCGTCGATCTGGCTGCGCAGCCGCGCCACCGCGTCGGAACCGCCCTTGGCCAGCTTGGCTGAGACTTCTTCCATCTGGTGGATACTGCTCTTGTACTGGCCAAACGCCTTGTTGGCGTCGCTGGTGCCGGCAAGCTCCTGCTTGTCCACCTTGGCCCCCACTGTCTTGAAACCATCCGCGTAGCTGTTGAGCAGTCCGTCCAGCGCCGTCAGTTGCTGTGTGGCGTCGCCGTTCAGCGGGTGAGTGCCGGCGTTCTTGATCGCCGCATGCGCGCCCTCCAGCGTTTTGCCCCATTTCTCGCTGTACTCGGCGCGCTTGGCCGCATCTCCCATATTGATGAAATAATCTTTCTCGAAACGCCGCAGATTGCCCATATGCTGCTGCAACTCCACCACGTCGCGGTAAAAGGCCAGCTCATGGGTGCTGACATCCTCCACCCGGCTGGAAATACTCCCCAGACCGATGAAAGCCAGCAGGCTGGTCACCGCCAGCGCCACCAACAACAAGGCGAAACCCAGGGTAATCCGGGCCGCAATCGTCATATTCCGCATTTATACACTCCCCAACCAAACTGTATTTTTTGGATTTCCGCCGATCAAGTCCGCGGTTTCGCCGCGATTGTAAACCAAGCCGTTTGTGGTTTTACCCGCATGACTCCGGCAAGTTTCACAGTCTGCACACCGCATGAGCGAAGGGCGCAAAAAAAGCCGTCAGCATGAGCTGACGGCTTCCTTTTCGCTTCGCGCGGAGTCTACTGCGGCTGACGCGACAACTTGAAGGTTCTGGCAAAGCCCAATACACAGACGAAGAATAGTCCGCTTAAGAAGATTTCGCCCCATGCAAGTTGCTGCGACAGGCCACGATCGGCCCAACCGCGCATCACGCCCTCGGTAAAGTAAGCCAGGATGAACATGCTGGCCCATTGATAGGTATAAAGGCGCTGACCCAGGATGCCGCGCAGCGGCAGCAGCAACACCGCCGCCTTGAGCGCCAGCAGCGAGCCGCCCGGACGCAGCGGCGCCAGCCACAGCTCCCAGGCCAGGCACAGCAGAATCAGCGCGATCAGCGACGCCGACGCGCCGTAATACCAGGCGTTTCGATTCATGAACCATCCTCCAGCAATGGGCGCTCCTTCTTGCGGCCCAGGAACACCGCCATCAAAATGCCCGCTTCGTACAGCAACCACAGCGGCACCGCCAAGAGGGTTTGCGACAGCACGTCCGGCGGCGTGACAACGGCGGCCACCACGAAGGCGCCGACGATGACATAAGGCCGGCCCTGACGCAGTTTTTCCACCGACACCACGCCCATGCGCACCAGCAGGATCACCACCACCGGCACCTCGAAGGTGACGCCGAAGGCCATGAACATGCCCAGCACGAAGGACAGGTATTTATCGATGTCGGTCATCATGCTGACCCCGACCGGCGTCACCGCCGACATGAAGCCGAACACCACGGGAAACACCAGGAAATAGGCGAAAGCCATGCCGATAAGGAAGAGCAGCAGGCTGGCCACCACCAAGGGCAGCACCAACCGTTTCTCATGGTGGTAGAGCCCGGGGGCGACAAAGGCCCAGATCTGATACAGGGTATTGGGCAGCGAGATCAGGAAAGCCACCAGCATGGTCACCTTGACCGGTACGAAGAACGGCGCGGTGACATCGGTGGCGATCATGTTCGCCCCCGCAGGCAGCGCGTCCAGCAATGGTTTGGCCAACAGGTGGTAGATATCCCCGGACCAATGGAACAGGCCGAGAAACACCAACGCGATGCCGAGCAGCGCCCGCACCAGACGGGTGCGCAACTCAAGCAGATGCGCGAGCAAGGGTTGTTCATTCATGCGCGGGATTTCCAATGGATTCAGGAACGGCCGAAGCGGGAACCAGCCCCGCCTGGCCGGGTGCGGCCGGCCTCAGCGTAGCGATGGCGGCTCCACCGGCTGGGGCGGCGACGGCGGCAAGTCGTCGAACAGATCCAGTTGGTTCTCGTCCTTGACCGGCGCCGTCTCGGCCTGCGCCGCTAGCTCGATCGGAAGAGGCTCCAGCAGATCCGGCTGCAGGCCGCCGTGGATGACATTGGCCGCCTCTTCCACCGGCGCGCGCGCCTCGTCCGCCAGCGCGCGCAGTTCGGCGCCGTTCTGCTCCATCGCCTCGCGCACGCCACGCACCTCGGAGTCGAGCTGGCCTTTGAACGACTGCGCGGCGTCCTCGATGTCCTGCCGCAATTCGTTCAGACCGGTCAAGTTGGCCTGCTGCTGGATATCGGCCTTCACCGTGGCCACAAAGCGCTGGGCGCGGCCCACCAACGCGCCCAAAGTGCGCGCCACCGTGGGCAAGCGCTCCGGCCCCAGCACCACCAGGGCCACCACGCCTATCAACAGGATTTCGCCAAAGCTGATTTCAAACACGCTTGAACCGCGCCTTATTTCTTGTCGGCGTCGCCGTCGATGATACGGCCGGTTTCGGCCGGCTTATCCTTGGCGGCCTTGTCGTTCTCGCCGTTCATGCCTTCCTTGAAGCCTTTAACGGCGCCGCCCAGATCCTCGCCGATATTGCGCAGTTTCTTGGTGCCGAACACCAGCACCACGATCAGCAATACCACCAGCCAGTGCCAGATGCTGAAAGAACCCATGATTCACTTCCTTATCAAATCGAATGAATGCGCGGAGGCCGCCCGGCCGTCCGCCCTGGCCGGATAGGCCAATCAGTTTTTGTGACCGAATACATGCACGTGCAGGTGAAACACTTCCTGCCCGCCGCCGCGGCCGGTGTTGATGCCGGTCTTGAAACCAGCCTCCAGACCCTGTTCGCGCGCCAATTTGGGCGCCAGCGTCAGCATCTTGCCCAGCACCGCCTCGTGCTCGGGACCGCAATGGGCCAGCGAGTCCACGTGTTGCTTGGGAATCAGCATGAAATGCACGGGAGCGATCGGACGAATGTCGTGGAAGGCCAGCACATCGTCGTCTTCGTAGATTTTATTGGCCGGAATCTGCCCGGCCACGATTTTGCAGAAGATGCAATCTGTCATTGTTGTCGGCTCTCGCTAAATCTTAAGGGGTGGGGGCGCGGGAAGCCTTTTCATCCAGGCCGGAAATACCCTCGCGCCGCTTCAACTCCATCAGCACGTCCTCGGGCCGCAGGCCATGATAGGTCAGCAACACCATGCTGTGGAACCACAGATCGGCCACCTCGCGCACCAAGTGCAGCTTGTCCTTGTCCTTGGAGGCCATCAGCGTCTCCGCCGCCTCCTCCGCCACTTTCTTCAAAATGGCGTCCTCGCCCTTGTGAAACAGGGACGCCACATAGGAAGACTGGGAACTGGCTTCGCGCCGCGCTTCCAGCGTGTCCGCGATGGTTTTCAGCACATCCTGGCTCATGTCGCTATTCCTTTACGCCGCAACCCCGGCAAGTATATGTCGTTCCGATGGCAAAACGATAACAATCGGCTTGCCGGCTGCCATTCTAACGGCCGGCCGCCGCGCGGCGTTGACCGCGCGCAAGTCAATCCTTGCGATAGATCGCATCCGGGTCCTTCAACACCGCGTCGACAACGACCCAATCCTGCCGCGCTGAGTCGAAACGTCGGTAGAAACAGCTTTCACGGCCAGTGTGGCAGGCAATGCCGCCAGCCTGCTCGATCTGCATCACCACCACGTCGCCGTCGCAATCCAGCCTCAGCTCCTTGACGGTTTGCAGATGGCCGGAGTCCTCACCCTTCTTCCACAGCTTGCCGCGCGAGCGGCTCCAGTAATGAGCAACGCCGGTTTCCGCGGTCAAGGCCAGGCTGTCGCGGTTCATCCATGCCACCATCAGCACCCGGCCGCTGGCGGCGTCCTGGGCAATGGCGGCCACCAGGCCCTTGTCGTCCCATTTGACTTCATCCAACCAATTCATGGCTCACCTTTGCGCCGCGCGCCTTGGCTATGAGTGGCGGCGCGGAAAATGATTCAGCGCGGCGTCCGCTTCGCTTCAAATTAAGACGCCGGCAAGTGGGTTTGTGTTCTAAAGCCCTGCGTCCAAGCGCGAGACAGGGCGTTGGCGCAAACAATGCGGAAGCATTCAGTTGCCGCGCGCGGCGGGCATGGAGCCGACTCTCACAGCCGCACCTCAATGCCGGCGTCCCGCATCGCCTGCTTGGCCTCCGCCACCGTGTGCTCGCCAAAATGGAAAATACTGGCGGCCAGCACCGCGTCGGCCTTGCCCAGCTTGACCCCGTCCACCAAGTGTTGCAGCGTCCCCACGCCGCCGGAGGCGATCACCGGGATATCCACCGCCTCCGACACCGCGCGCGTCAGCTCCAGATTAAAGCCTATCTTGGTGCCGTCGCGGTCCATGCTGGTCAGCAGGATTTCTCCCGCCCCTAGTTGCTGCATCTGACGCGCCCACGCCACCGCGTCAATGCCGGTGCGCGTGCGGCCGCCATGGGTGAACACCTCCCAGCGGTCGTTCTCCGGCGTCACCGCCTTGGCATCCACCGCCACCACCACGCACTGGCTGCCGAAACGGTCGGCCGCCTCGCTGACCAACTGCGGGCGGGTCACCGCCGCGGTGTTGATGCTGACCTTGTCCGCGCCGGCGCTGAGCAGGCGGCGGATGTCCGCCACCTCCCGCACCCCGCCGCCCACGGTCAAGGGGATGAACACCTGCTCCGCCACCGATTCAATCACGTGCAGGATGATGTCGCGCTGGTCCGAGCTGGCGGTGATGTCCAGAAAGGTCAACTCGTCCGCGCCCTGTTCGTTGTAGCGACGGGCGATTTCCACCGGGTCGCCGGCGTCGCGCAGGCCCAAGAAGTTGACGCCTTTGACGACGCGGCCGGCGGTCACGTCCAGACAGGGGATGATGCGTTTGGCAAGCATATGGGGTCCGGCAAACAGCCAACCGGCCCGGACAGTGAGTACGGGCCGGCAAGGCTTGATGAGTCGAGAAACAGGCTCTCAGAACCTGCTCATAGTCTGCTGCGCTTCAGCGGCATGGCGTTGAAAACGCCTGGTCTCGCTCTTGCTCGCGCGACTTTGAGCAGCCTCTCAGTCCGACAATTCGTCGGCCAGCGTCTGCGCGGCAGCGAAATCAATGCCGCCTTCGTAGATGGCGCGACCGGTGATCGCGCCTTCGATGCCCTCGTCCTCCACCGCGCACAGCGCGCGGATGTCGTCGAGATTGCTCAGACCGCCGGAAGCGATTACCGGGATGGTCAACGCCTGCGCCAGCTTGACGGTGGCGTCGATATTGACGCCGTTCATCATGCCGTCGCGGCCGATGTCGGTGTAGATCACCGAATTGACGCCGTAATCCTGGAAGCGCTTGGCCAGATCAACCACCTTGTGGTTGGTGATCTTGGCCCAGCCGTCTACCGCCACCATGCCGTCCTTGGCGTCCAGGCCGACGATGACCTGGCCCGGGAAGGCGTCGCAGGCATCATGCAGGAAGCCGGGGGTCTTGACCGCGGCTGTCCCTATGATCACGTAGGACAAACCCATGTCCAGATACTTCTCTATGGTGTCCAGGTCGCGGATGCCTCCGCCCAACTGCACCGGCAATTCATCGCCGACCTCGCCCAAGATGTCGCGGATCACCGCCAGATTCTTGGGCTTGCCGGCGAAGGCGCCGTTGAGGTCGACCAGATGCAGGCGGCGAGCGCCCTGATCGCGCCAATGGGCGGCGACTTGCACGGGGTCGTCGGAGAAAACGGTGGCATCGTCCATCACGCCCTGTTTCAGGCGTACGCATTGACCGTCTTTCAGGTCTATCGCGGGTATGAGCAGCATGGTGCTAAATCAAACGTGAGTTAAACACTGCCATCCCAGGCCAGGAAGTTCTTCATCATCTGAAGACCGGCCCGGTGGCTCTTTTCGGTGTGGAACTGGCTTGCGAAGATGTTCCCACGACCGACAATACAGGAAAACCGCTCGGGATATTCACTTTCCGCCAGCGTCAGGCCCGCATCGGCCGGCGCAAAGTGGTAACTATGCACAAAATAGAAACGCTCGCCGTCGGCGATGCCGGCGAACAAGGGGTGGACTGTTTTCTGGAACACCTGGTTCCACCCCATGTGCGGCACTTTCAAACGCTCGCCCTCGGCGTCGCGCAGCCCGGGGGCAAAGCGCGCCACCTTGCCGGGAAACAGGCCCAGGCCTTGGGTCGGCCCCTCCTCGCTTTCCTCGAACAATAGCTGGGCGCCGACACAGATGCCAAAAAACGGCTTGCTCTTGGTGCTTTCCCTTATCGCATCGGCCAAACCGTGTTGATTCAGTTCCCGCATGCAGTCCGGCATCGCGCCCTGCCCGGGAAAGATCACTTTGTCCGCCCTGAGCACAGTCTCCGGCTCGCTGGTGAGAAAGATATCCGCGCCGATGTCGTTGACCGCCTGCGCCGACTTGAGCACCGAATGCAGATTGCCCATGCCGTAATCCACTACTGCAACTTTAATCGCCATCCTACAAGCTCGCTTCGGGGTGTGGCGGCGCTCCGGCCAAATGCGGCCGGAGCCCTGAAAAAAACGGCACAGCCGACTTATGCGGTCAGCGTGCCCTTGGTGGACGGCGTCTGCCCGGCCATGCGCTCGTCCGCCTCACAGGCCATGCGCAGAGCGCGGCCGAAGGCCTTGAAGATGGTTTCGGCTTGATGATGGCTGTTGACGCCGCGCAGATTGTCTATGTGCAGCGTGACCATGCTGTGATTGACGAAGCCATGAAAGAATTCGGAAAACAGATCGACGTCGAACTGGCCGATGCTGGCGCGGGTGTATTCGACGTTGTACACCAAGCCCGGTCGGCCGGACAGATCGATCACCACTCGGCTCAGCGCCTCGTCCAAGGGCACGTAGGCGTGGCCATAGCGGCGGATGCCCTTCTTATCCCCGATCGCCTTGGCAAAAGCCTGGCCCAGAGTGATGCCGATGTCTTCCACCGTGTGATGGGCATCAATGTGCAGGTCGCCGTGGGCGACCACCTCCAGATCGATCAAGCCGTGGCGAGCGATCTGGTCCATCATGTGGTCGAGAAAGGGCACGCCGGTTTCAAAGCGGCCGGCCCCGACGCCGTCCAGGTTCAGGCTGACGGTAATCTGGGTTTCCAGGGTATTGCGGGTAACGGTTGCGGTTCTCATGACTTAGGCGAAGTAAGCGTCCAGGGCCGCCAGCATGGCGTCGTTTTCCTGCGGCGTGCCCACGGTCAGACGCAGGCATCGCTCCAGCAGCGGATGGCTGCCGTGCAGTTGCTTGATCAGGATGCCGCTGGCCTTGAAATGCTGGTACAAGGCCGGCGCGTCCGGCACCCGGATGGTGATGAAATTGGCTTCAGACGGGAAGGCTTCTACGGCGGCGTAGCGCGCTAGCCCCGCCGCCAGCCGGCCGCGTTCCTCGCACAGCTCCGCGGCCTGACGGTTGAACACCTCGAGATAGCGCAGCGAGAAGCGTGCGGCGGCCTGGGTCAGCACATTGATGTTGTACGGAGGGCGCACCTTGTCCAGCTCGCGGATCCAGGCGGCGGGGCCGGCGGCGTAGCCCAGCCGGATGCCGGCCAGGCCCAGCTTGGACAGCGTGCGCATCACGATCAGATTATCGCGCAGGCCGGCCAGGTTCATGAAGCTGTCGCTGGCGAAAGCCTGGTAGGCTTCGTCCACCACCACCAGGCCGGGCGCGGCCTCGCAGATCGCCTCCACCTCGGCGCGGGCAAAGCGCGGGCCGGTCGGATTATTGGGGTAGGACACGAATACCACCGCCGGCTGGTGCTCGGCGATGGCCGCCAGCGTCGCCGGCAGATCCAGGCTGAAATCGGAACGCAGCGGCACGCCTATGTAGTCGAGGCCGGAGAACAGCGCGTTCATCTTGTACATCACGAACGAGGGCTCCAGCGCCAGCAACTTGGCGCCGGGACGGGCCAACGTCTGCGCCACCAGGGTGATCAGTTCGTCTGAGCCGTTGCCCAGCAACACATCGGCCGGCTCGGGTATCGAAAACGCCTGCTTCAGCTGGGCTTTCAGGGTGCCGCCGGACGGGTCCGGATAACGGTTGACGGCGACGTCGGCCAGCGTCCGCGCCAGTTCTTGACGCAGCTCGACCGGCAGCGGCCACGGATTCTCCATGGCGTCCAGTTTGATGTAGCCGTCGGCGGAGGCTACCGGATAGGCGCTGATGGCGGCGATCTCATCGCGCACCAGTTGTCGGACGGACTTTTTCATGACTTCGCAATCGGCCTCGCGGCCAACAAAAGCCCCGCGGACGGAGCCGTGTTATCGGAAACGGCGAAAAGCTATAGTAGCGTGTTCATTCGCTTTCAGCTACTCGACCCAGTTGGCCCGTTCCCGCAGCCGCGCCGGCAGCTCGACGCGGTCGCGCGCCATCCCTTCGCGGCTGAAAACATAACGGCCTTCCGACGGCGTCACCGGGAACAAACTGGCCACCGATTGGCCTTGGAACAGCACCTGTTCGGCCAACTTGGCCGCCTCTCGGCCCTGCTCGTAGCCGGACAGCACCAAGCCGCCCGCGGCCTTGTCCTTGCCCACGGCGAAGTCCCAAAACGCAAACAGCGGCAGCTTGGCGTGGGCGGCGGTCCAACGCAGCGCTTCATCGCCGGGCACTACCTTGCCTCCGGCGTCGCGCAGGGTGAAGTAGAGACCCACCCAGATCGCCTGGTAGCGGCCGGCTGCGCTCAGCACTCGCCGCTGCCACTCGGCGTAGGAGCCGGTCAAGACCAGGTCGACATGGATATTGGCCAACAACATGGTGTCGCGGCCGACGAAGGTCTCATCGCGGATGATGCGCGAGGTCAGATCGTCGTCGAACAGCACCAGGGCGTTGCGCAAGCCTTTGACGGTTTTGCCCAATTCGAAGACGCTGCGCAGGATCAAGGGCCGCTCCAGCACGCCGCTGACGCCCGTCGCCGCGCCCGGGAAGTAATTGCGCGGGTTGTTGTTGATGCCTAGATAGATCACCGGCACGCCTTGCTGAGCCAGCTTGCTGCCCACTCTCTGCAACGCGGCGTCGTCGCCGACGATGACAAGGTCCGGCTTTATTTTAGCCGCCATGGCCAGCGCCTCGTCGGCGCGCGCCTGGTGCTGGGCCGGCGGCAGGCGCTTGGTGTCCATCGCGTAGTAGCTCAATTGCGCGCGCTTGCCCAAGCGCTCCTGCAGCGCGCGGCGGTAATCCTGATCCCAGGGGTAGTCGCTGTGATAGCTCTCCACCACCAGCACCCGCGGCTGAGCCCAAGCCGCCGCGGACAAGAAAAAGGCCAGACAGAGTCCGGCCATGATGCGTAGCAGCCCAGCCATCGCCTTCTCCGGTTACCTATCCAGATTAAGCGATGACGCGGCGTTTTGCTCTAAGCGTTTGCGTCCAAACGCAGTTCCGCGGCTCGCGCGTGCGCGCTCAGGCCCTCGCCGTGAGCCAACAGGCTGGCAACCTGGCCCAGCGCCCGAGCGCCGGCCTGGGACACCCGGATCAGGCTGCTGCGCTTCTGGAAATCGTACACCCCCAGCGGACTGGCGAAACGCGCAGTGCGGCTGGTGGGCAGCACGTGATTAGGGCCGGCGCAATAATCACCCAGGCTTTCCGAAGTGAAACGACCCATGAAGATGGCGCCGGCGTGGCGAATCCGAGGCAACAACTCGTCCGGATTGGCCACCGACAGCTCCAGATGCTCGGGCGCGATGTAGTTGGCGATCTCGCAGGCTTGCGCCAAGTCGCTGACCTGAATCAGCGCGCCGCGGTTGCTCAGGCTGGCCTCGATGATTGCGCGGCGCGACATCTGCGGCAGCAACCTGGCGACGCTGGCCTCGACTTGAGCGATGTATTCCGCCGACGGGCACAGCAGGATGGCCTGGGCGATTTCATCGTGCTCGGCCTGACTGAACAAGTCCATCGCCACCCAGTCCGGCGGAGTGTCGCCATCGCAGATCACCAGAATCTCGGACGGGCCGGCCACCATGTCGATGCCCACCACGCCGAATACCCGGCGCTTGGCCGCGGCGACGTAAGCATTGCCCGGGCCGGTGATCTTGTCGACCTGAGGCACGGTTTCCGTGCCGTAGGCTAGCGCGGCCACCGCCTGCGCGCCGCCACAGGTGAACACCTTGTCGACGCCGGCGATATAGGCTGCCGCCAACACCAGATCGTTGCGCTCGCCGTCCGGCGTCGGCACCACCATGATGATTTCGCCCACGCCGGCCACCTTGGCCGGCAGCGCGTTCATCAGCACCGAGCTGGGATAGGCGGCCTTGCCGCCCGGCACGTAGATGCCGACGCGGTCCAGCGGCGTCACTTGCTGCCCCAACAGGGTGCCGTCCTCGTCCTGATAGCTCCAGGAATGCGCCAGCTGCTTCTCATGATAGCGGCGCACCCGCTCCGCGGCGGTGCTGAGCGCATGGCGCACTGGATCGCTCAGCCGCTGGAAGGCGGCCTCCAGTTGCTCTCGCGACAGCGTCAGATCGGCCATGGAGGCGGCGCGCATGCGATCGAAGCGGTTGGTGTACTCGATCACCGCGGCGTCGCCGCGCGCTTTGACGTCGTCGCAGATGGCGGCGACGGCGGCGTCGACGGCCGGGTCTTGCGCGGTTTCAAAAGCCAGCAGCGCTTGCAAGCGGTCGGTGAAATCGGCTTGGGAAGAAGACAGTTTCAGCATGGAGCGGACCTCAGGCCGGCACGGCGCCGGCGAATGCGTCCAGCACCGGCTGGATCACGTCGTGTTTAAGCTTGAGCGCGGCCTGGTTGACCACCAGCCGCGAACTGATGTCGACGATGTGCTCGACCGCGATCAGATTGTTGGCGCGCAATGTCCCACCGGTGGAGACCAGGTCGACGATGGCGTCGGCCAAGCCGACCAGCGGCGCCAGCTCCATCGAGCCGTAGAGCTTGATGATGTCCACGTGCACGCCTTTGCGGGCGAAGTGCTCGCGCGCGATCTGCGGATACTTGGTGGCGATCTTCAGCCTCGCGCCGCGACGCACCGCGGCCTCGTAATCGAACCCGTTTTGCACCGCCACCATCATATTGCACTTGGCGATATTCAAATCCAGCGGCTGATACAGGCCGGCGCCGCCGTGCTCGATCAGCACGTCACGGCCGGCGA
The DNA here is from genome assembly GCF_023507765.1 of Chromobacterium sp. IRSSSOUMB001. NCBI lineage: Bacteria > Pseudomonadati > Pseudomonadota > Betaproteobacteria > Neisseriales > Chromobacteriaceae > Chromobacterium > Chromobacterium sp. IRSSSOUMB001. The sequence goes on along the minus strand of NZ_JALCYU010000003.1, from coordinate 295,887 downwards.
TGCCCAGATCGGCCGCGCCGTACTGGACGTAGGTCGGGACGTCGGACGCGCGCACGATCACCAGCCGCACCCCCGGATGGTTAGTGCCGATAATCAGTTTGCGCGAGGCTTCAGGGTCCTCCGCCGGCAAAATGCCGGCGGCGGCCAGCAAAGGCAGAGTTTCTTCAAAGATGCGCCCTTTGGACAGGGCAATAGTCAGCTTCATGATGTATTGCGGCAAGGATAACGAAATCGAAGTTAAGGCGGAGCGACGCGGGCTCAGCCCACCAGAGCGCGGCGTTCGCGCTCCAGTAGGCCGACGTAGCGCTGGATCAACGTCTCCATCGCCGGCGTCAGCCCCAGATAGGAACAGCCTATGCGTACGGCTTCGTTGCCATTGCGCAATTTAGCGGCCAGCCGGTGGCGGACTTCCAACCCGATATGCAGCGCGCCCAGCGGTTTCAAATCCAGCGTGCAGCGCTGGTATTGCTGGCCGATGTCGAAGCCGGGCGTTCCCGGCTGCGGCAGCCACATGCTGACGCCGCCCAGGCTGACGTCGAACAAGGCCAGGTCGACGGGCTTGTGCGGATAATCGGCCACATGGCACATCACTGGGCTGGCCACCGGGGTCTGGATGCGGAAGAACTCGCGGCGCTGCAGCTTGATCACCTGCCCGGGCAGATCCGCCTGGAAGGCCGGCTGGCCCTCCCACTCGACGCGCCGCACTTGGCCGGTGACAAATTGGGTCTTGACGCCCTCCGGCGAGCAGACAAAGACATTGCGCTCACTGGCCAGTAAATGCTCATTGGTCTCCGGGTCCGCGCCCCAGTCGAACACCAGCGTGCCCGCCTTGTGATCCACTTCCAAGAAGCGGGTCAGGATGAAGGTTTTACCCTTGTTGGAAAACACCGTCACCATGTGGCCGTTCTTGGCGATGCCGGCCAGGTGATGGGCGATCTCCACCGACGTGGACAGCGTGTATTTGGCGAGATCCAACGATGGCTGCGAGCCGGATGTTGCGCCAGCGTTATGGTCGTTGCTCACTTTGATCCGACTTTCATGTCTGCGTCAGTTTCCGATACGCCAAGTTTAGCGTAACAACTGTCCAATATCATGAGCCAAGCTCGCCGACGGCGTCCCATAGGCTTCAAACACCCGCAAACGGCCCTGTTTATCCAACAGATAGGAGCCGGCGCTGTGGTCCACGCTATAGCCGCCGCCCGGCTGGCTCACGCGCTGGGCGACGATCTTGTACTGGTTCTTGATCTGTTCGACCTCGCCGGCGGTGCCGGTCAGGCCGATGAAGCCGCGGTTGAAGTGCGGCACGTAGCCGGCCAGCACCTGCGGCGTGTCGCGCTCGGGATCGATGCTGACGAACAGCACCTGCACCTGTCCGGCCTTATCGCCCAGTTGCTTCACCGCGGCCGCGTATTCCAGCATGGTGGTCGGGCAGACATCCGGGCAATGGGTGTAGCCGAAGAACAGCGCCACCACTTTGCCTTGGTATTGAGACAGGCTGCGGCGCTGGCCTTGATGGTCGGTCAAGGTGAAATCGCCGCCTATCGATGCTCCGGCGACATCGGTGCCTTTCAAATCCAGCTTGGGTTCATTCGGCGTGCACGCGGCCAGCCACAACGGCAGCAACAGCCAGCCGGCTAGTTTTATCAATTTGCGCATCAGGAAACGGGTATCAGCCAGTAGTGGTCTATCAGCAGGGCCGCGAACAGCCAAGTCAGATACCAGATCGACCAGGCAAAGGCGCGGCGGGCCAGAGCGTCAGCATACTGGCGATGCAAGCGCACGGCAAGGAAGAGCAAACGCGCGTCCAACGCCAGCGCCGCCAGCAGATAGAGCCAGCCGGCCGCGCCCATCGCCACCGGCAGCAGGGTGATGGCCGACAACAGCAAGGCGTACAGCAAGATGGACAGCGTGGTGAAACGCTGGCCGTGAGTCACCGGCAGCATCGGCAGCCCGGCGCGGGCGTAATCGTCGCGGCGATACAAGGCCAACGCCCAGAAATGTGGCGGCGTCCAAGCGTAGATGATCAGGAACAACACTAACGCGAACGCGTGCACCTCCCCGGTCATCGCCGCCCAGCCCAGCACCGGCGGCATCGCGCCGCTGGCGCCGCCGATCACGATGTTCTGCGGCGTATTGGGCTTGAGCAGCAAGGTGTAGACGATAGCGTAGCCAACGAAAGTGGCCAGCGTCAGCCAGGCGGTCAAAGCGTTGACCAGTCCAGCCAGCAAGGCCATGCCGATGCCGCCGGCGGTCAGAGCGATGACCAAGGTCTCGCCAGCGCCGGCCTCGCCGCGCGCGGTGGCCCGCCAGGCGGTGCGGCGCATATTGGCGTCCACCGTGCGCTCCACCAGACAGTTGATCATCGCCGCCGCGCCGGCCACCAGCGCGATGCCGGCGGTGGCCGGCAACAAACGCGCCGGATCCGGCCAGCCCGGCCCAGCCAGGAACATGCCGATCACCGCGCAGAACACGATCAGCCCCACTACCCGGGGTTTGGCCAATTGCATCAAGGCGACCGCGTGCTGGCGTGCCTGCTGAAGCTCCGCTGCGTTCATGTTTTTCCCCTTCAGGATGCGGCGCTCAAACCCACTCGCGATGATTTTTCGAAAGACTCGGCAAAGGCCCGGCCGCGGCCCGCGGCTGAACGGCTCGCGCCGGGCGCAAACGCAACGCCAGCAAGCTGGATGCCAGCAGCAAACCGGCTGCGCCGGCGTTGTGCGACACCGCCGCCGGCAAGGGCAGCGCCAGCAACACGTTGGCGACGCCCAAGGCGAGCTGGCAGCCCAGCAAGGCCAGCAGACAGGCAAGATGGCCGCGCAGCGCCGGCTGTCGCCAGCCAGCGCGCGCCGTCGCCAGGCACAAGGCGGTCACCAACGCGGCCCCGAGCCGGTGTAGCCAATGCACCGCCACCAGATTGCCCACCGCCAGCGGGCTACCGTCCGGTGCCTCGCCCAATGCCCGGAACAGATGGAAAGCGTGCTCAAAACGCATCTGCGGCCACCATTCTCCATTGCAGGCGGGGAAGCCCTGACAGGCCAGAGCGGCGTAGTTGGTGGATACCCAGCCGCCCAGCGCCACTTGCAGCACCACAGCCAGGACCAAGCCGCGCGCCAACCAGTTCAGCGCTGCCGGCGCCTCCACCGGCCGCAGCCGCGGGGACAGCGCCAGCCAGGCCAACAGCAGCAGCACCGACATGCCGCCAAGTAAATGCAGGGTGACGATGGCCGGTTTGAGCAGCAGGGTCACCGTCCACATGCCCAACAAGCCTTGGGCCGCCACCACCGCCAGCAACGCGCCGGCCGCGCGGCGATGCCGCCGCGCACGCCAGGCTTGCCAGGCGACGGCGACAATCAACGCGCCAAGCGCGCCGGCCAGATAGCGGTGACTCATTTCCTTCCAGGCTTTACCCAGACTGACCGGCCCATCCGGGCTCTGGACATGTTGCCGCTGGATGCTCTCCGCCGCGTGGTGCGGGGATATCTGGCCGTAACAACCCGGCCAATCCGGACAGCCGAGCCCGGCGTCGGACAAGCGCACATAGGCGCCGAAAGGCACGACCACGCATGCCAGGATGAATGCCAGCCAGATCAGTCGCCTCATGCTGCGCTCCCCTTGTCGAGCGGCCAACAAACTGAGAAAGCCGCGGGCCGTGGCGGCCAGCGGCTAAATGGACTCAACCGATGCCGTTATTGGTTTTCAGCACGCGGCCTATTTCCTGGATCACCTTCTTGGGGTCAGCGGCGTCGGGATAAAACAGCACCTGGTTGCCCAGCGGGTCCACCAAGTAGTAGCCGCCGTCGTCAACGCCGGTCTGCGCGGACTGCACGATGTGAGTGGCGTCCACCTCCTCATGCGTGGCCTCCTCTTGCCAGCCCAGCCGGGTCAGACGGCCGGCGGCCTCCCCCTGAGCCCGCTGAATCTGGCGCATCGCGAAAAAGCGCTGCTGACAGCGCGTCTGGCAGCCCGGCTCTATCCTAGCGGCCAGCACCCACTTGCCGCGCGGCCATCCTTGCGCGCCGATCAAAGCGAATGGACGCGTCGGCAGCAGTTGGCCGTAGCTCTTGCCGCCCTCGGGAGGCATCAGCCGGTAAGCGGCCCATGAGGCGAGCACCGGCGCCAGGCAGATGGCCGCCATCAGCAGCAGCTTGAACCGGCCGCGGCGGCGGGACGGCTCGGCGGGCGACGCCTGCTGGGACAGCTCATCGACGCGGCTCATGGGAACGTCTCCTCAACGTATGCAAGGACAGCAGCAAGAGCAGGCCCAACAGTAGCCATTGCGCCGCATAGGCGTAATGGCGTTCCGGCATGAATTCCGGCAGGACCGGCCAATGCCGGAACGGATCCGGCGAATGCTCCAGCACCACCACGCCCTGATGCCAATGGCCGGGATAACGCTGACGCAGCGCGGCCATGTCGATGGCGTCGACGCGGCCCTCAACGCCGGCCACCGCGCCTGGTAGCACAAAGTGCCGCGGCAAGGGCATCCAATGCCCGCGCAAGGTCAGCGCTTGCGGATCGACGGCGGGCAACGCTACGCCGTCGGCCAGCCAGCCCAGATCCACCAGGGCCATCGCGCCGTCCTCCAACCGCCACGGCTGCAGCATGCGTCGGCCCTTGACCTCGCCCAGGTAGCTGTTTTCCAGTTGCAAAACAGGCCCGGCGGGATGCGCGCCCGGCAAGGCCACCCGGCTGAACTCCGGCTGAGGGCGGGCCTCCCGATAGATCAGGCTGACCGGCGGCACGCCGATGGCGCTGGTCAACGAGCGCAGCAGTTCGGTTTTTTCCTGCGCGCGCTGCCACTGCCAGGCCGCCAGAAAGAAAGGCAACACCGCCATAGCCAATAAACACAGCCAAACCAGCCGTTTGCCGCTAGACTTCAAAGCTGAAGATCGACGGCCCAATCGACCGGGAGATTCCGCAATGAAACTTGTCATTCTGTTCTTGCTCGCCTGCATCGTGCTTGCCCTGTTCTGGGGCCTGACCGGCCTGCTGAAGTCCGATCAAGGCTCTCAACGTCTGGTTCGCTCCCTCACTTTGCGCATCGGCCTGTCCATCGGCCTGTTTCTGCTGCTGCTACTGGGCGCGCTGTTCGGCTGGTGGCGCCCACATCAAGCTTAGCCGAGCCGCCCGTCCACGTCCCCACGCGGTCCCTGACCTTTGGTCTGGCCGCGCGGCTCACAACCAGTAGACGAAGACGAACAGCAGCAACCACACCACGTCGACGAAGTGCCAGTACCAGGCCGCCGCTTCGAAGGCGAAGTGGTGCTGGCCATCGAAATGTCCGCGCATCACCCTCAGCCACACCACCGCCAAAATAATAGTGCCCAGCAGGACGTGCATGCCGTGAAAACCGGTCAGCATGAAGAAGGTCATGCCGTAAGCGCCAGAAGCCAGGCTCAGGTTCAACTCGCTCATCGCGTGGCCGTATTCATACATCTGCAGACACAGGAACAAGGTCCCCAGCAGCACGGTCAACAGCAGGCCCAGCTTCAATTGGGCGCGCCGGCCTTGCAGCAACGCCCAATGCGCCCAGGTCACCATCGCGCCGGAGCTGAGCAGGATCAAAGTATTCAGCGCCGGCAGTCCCCAGGCGCCCATCGCCTGGTAGGGCTTGGTAATGCCCGGCCCGGTGAGCAAGGGCCAGGACGGTTCGAAATCCGGGTACAAGATCTTGTAGTCCATCTCGCCCAAGGTAGGCACCGACACCACCCGCACCCAGTACAAGGCGCCGAAGAAGGCGCCGAAGAACATCACCTCGGAGAAGATGAACCAACCCATGCCCCAGCGGAAGGACATGTCCTCCTTGCCCTGGTAATCGCCGTGCCGGCTTTCTCGAATCACGTCGCCGAACCAGCCGAACAACATATAAATCAGGATCAGCGCGCCCACGCCCAGCGACAGTTTGCCCAAGGGCTGGCCGTTGACGGCAAAGGCCGCGCCCAGTCCCAAGCAGAACAGCGCCACCGCGCCCACCGCCGGCCAGCGCGATGGCTGCGGCACGAAGTAATGCGTCTGTTCCCGTTCGTTCGCTGTCGTCATTGCATGCTCCCTGCAACCTGATTAGGACGTGGCCAGCCGCACCACCAATAGCAACACTCCAATAAACGTGGCCGCCAGAAACAGCGCGGTCAGTATCAACTGCAACGGCGACAGCTTGCTGTCCTCGCGCGCGTCCGCTTTGCGGCGCACGCCGAAAAAGGCGGACAACACCGCCTGCACTCCTTGCCACGCTCTCATGAGCCCACTCCCGTATTGCCCGGCACGTCAAACACGGTATAGGCCAGCGTGATGCTGTCTATTGAGGCCGGCAAACGCTTGTCGACAACGAACACCACTGGAAAGCGTCTGGTTTCCCCCGGCGCGAAAGCCTGCTGACGGAAACAGAAGCACTCCAGCTTCTTGACGTACTCGCCGGCGGCGGCGGGCAGATAACGCGGAATCGCCTGCCCCACCACCCGCTGGCCGCTGGCGTTGGTGATTTCGTACTCCACCTGCACAAACTGGCCGGGCTTCACCTTGAGCCGGGTTTGCAGCGGCCGCACCTGCCACGGCAGGCCGGCCTGGACCGTGGCGTCGAAAGTCATCTCCACCTCGTGGGCCGACGCGCCGCCGCTCGCCGCATCATCCAGGCTGTCCGCCTTGACCACATCGTTAAGACCCGTGACTTCGCACACGACCTTGTACAGCGGGATCAACCCCCAGGCGAAAACGAACATCAGCAAGGCCACCACCGCCAGCTTCTTCATCAGTTGGCGATTGCTGCGTCCCTGCTTGGCGGCGGCTTCCATGGCATCGTTCTCAGTGATGCTTGCCGCCGGTGCTGGACACCACCACGCCGTTCTCGATCACTTCCAGCTGCGGCGCCTCGACAAAGCTGTGGTAGGGAGCCGGGGTCGGAATCGCCCACTCCAGCGTGTTGGCGCCTTCCCACGGATGCGGCGGCGCGGGCCGGCCGCGGCGCAGCGAATGCAGGATGTTGTAGAGAAAAATCAACTGCCCCAGGCCGAACATGAGGGCGCCGATGCTGGCCAACTGGTTGAATTCGGTGAATTGCAACGCGTAGTCGGGAATCCGCCGCGGCATGCCGGCGAGGCCGAGGAAATGCATGGGAAAGAAGGTGACGTTGAACCACAGCAAGGACCACCAGAAGTGCAGCTTGCCCAGGCCCTCGTGGTACATCTTGCCCGTCATCTTGGGGAACCAGTAATAGATGGCGGAGAACAGGCTGAACAGCGCCCCGGCCACCAGCACGTAATGGAAATGAGCGACCACGTAGTAGCTGGCGTGCAGTTGGATATCCACCGCCGCCACGCTGAGGGTGACGCCGGACAAACCGCCGATGGTGAACAGCAGAATGAAGCCGATGGCGAACAGCATGGGCGTTTCGAAGCTCATGCTTCCCTCCCACATGGTGGCCACCCAGTTGAAGACTTTGACCCCGGTGGGCACCGCGATCAGCATGGTCGCGTACATGAAGAACAGTTGGGCGGTGGCCGGCATGCCGGTGGCGAACATATGGTGCGCCCAGACCATGAAGGACAGGACGCCGATGCTGGAAGTGGCGTAGACCATGGAGGCGTAGCCGAACAAGGGCTTGCGGGCGAAAGTGGGGATCACCTGGCTGACGATGCCGAAAGCCGGCAACGCCATGATGTAGACCTCGGGGTGGCCGAAGAACCAGAACACGTGCTGATAGAGAATGGGGTCGCCGCCACCGGCGGCGTTGAAGAAATGAGTGCCGAAGTGGCGATCGGTCAACACCATGGTGACCACGCCCGCCAGCACCGGCATTACCGCGATGATCAGGTAGGCGGTGATCAGCGAAGCCCAGGCGAACATGGGCATCCTCATCATGGTCATGCCCGGCGCGCGCAGGTTGAGAATGGTCACGATGATGTTGATCGAGCCCATGATGGAGCTGACGCCCATGATGTGGATGGCGAAAATGGTCATATCCATGCCCATGCCCATCTGGGTGGACAAGGGCGCGTACAGCGTCCAGCCGGCCGCCGCCGCCCCGCCGGGCACAATAAACGAGAGCAAAAGCAGCAGCGCCGCCGGCGGCAGCAGCCAGAAGCTCCAGTTGTTCATCCGGGCGAAGGCCATGTCCGGCGCCCCTATCATCAGCGGCAGCATCCAGTTGGCCAGGCCGGTGAAGGCCGGCATGATGGCGCCGAACACCATGATCAGGCCGTGCAAGGTTGTGAACTGATTGAACAGCTCAGGCTGGAAAAACTGCAGACCGGGCTGAAACAGCTCTGCGCGGATGCACAGCGCCATCACTCCGCCGGACAGAAACATAATGAAGGAGAACCACAGATACATCGAGCCGATGTCCTTGTGGTTGGTGGCGGCCAGCCAGCGCATGATCCCACTCGGGCGCTCATGATGCTCCGGCGCGTGCCCGGCATGGCCGGCGTCATCGACAATTGCCATATCGCTCTCCTTGCGTGGGTTCGCCGCCGGTCCCGGGCTCAGCCGGTGGCGCCGCGGGCCGCCTTGATCTCTTTGGGCTGCACCAATTCGCCGGTGTGATTGCCCCAGGCGTTCCGCTCATAGGTGATCACCGCGGCTATGTCGGTATCGGACAGCTGCTTGCCCCAGGCTTGCATCGCCGGGTTTTTCTGGCTACCGAACAAGACGATGTGGATGTGCGCCGGCTTGTCGGCGGTGGCTATCCTGGAACCGTCCAGCGCCGGGAAAGCGCCAGGCAAGCCCTTGCCGTTGGCCTGGTGACAGGCGACGCAGTTTTGGGCATAGACTTTTTCGCCGCGGGCTTTCAAATCGGCCAGCGACCACACTTTGTTGGGATCGTCCGCCGCCGCCGCCATCTGCTTTTTCTTGGCTTCAAGCCACTTGGCGTAGTCATCCGGCGTCTTGGCCTCCACCACGATGGGCATGTAGCCGTGGTCCTTGCCGCACAACTCGGAGCACTGACCGCGATACGTGCCGGGCTTGTCTATGCGGAACCAGCTATCGCGCAGAAAACCGGGAATCGCATCCTGCTTGACGCCCAATTGCGGCACCCACCAGGAGTGGATCACGTCGTTGGCGGTCAATAGCAGCCGCACTTTCTTTCCAGTAGGCACCACCAGCGGCTCGTCCACTTCCAGCAAGTAGTTGACGGGTTTGGCCGCCGTGTTGGCGATGGCCTCGCGCGGCGTGGACAAATGGCTCATGAAGCCAAAGTTATCTTCCAGGTAGTCGTAGCGCCACTTCCATTGATAGCCGGTAACCTTGACCGTCATGTCCTCGCCGCGCGTGCTCTTCTGCGATAGCACCGCCTTGGTCGCCGGCCAGGCCATACCGATCAGGATCAGCAGCGGGATCACCGTCCAGATGATTTCCACCGTGGTGTTTTCATGGAAGTGCTTGGCCTGGTGGCCGGCGGCTTTGCGATGGCGAACGATGGCGTACATCATCACCAGAAACACCAGCGCGAAAATAACGCAGGTGATCACCAGCAGCATGGTGTGCAGATCGTATTGCTGGCGGGCAATGGGAGTGACGGGGGCTTGCAGATTCAACTCGGCCGCTGACGCGCAGGATATCGGCAGCCAACAGCAAAGGACGCGCATACAGGACATGGAGCCCCCCTAGAAATCCTCAACTGACATGAAGTGGTGCTGACTGGTCCGGTCTATTTTCATGACCGGTTAATGGCATGCTAGAAAAAAAGGTCAAGGAAAACAAGAAAATGTCTTGCGGCAACGCAATAAAATATTACGTATGCAAGCCCCGATCCGCCCCGCTCCGAGCGCGGCGGCTCAGTTGGATTCGCCCGCCAGATAGGGCACTTCCAGCAATAACGGCGCCGGCATGTGCCTTTGCAGGGTTTCCAGGTTCTGCTCGTAAGCCTGTTGTTGCGGCACCACTCGATTGGCTACCCAGCCGGCTAGCGGCAGGCCGGCGTCCAGTACCGCGCGCGCGGTCAGCAGAGCGTGGTTGATGCAGCCCAGCCGCATCCCCACCACCAGAATCACCGGCAATTGAAGGGCTTTGGCCATATCGGCCATGAACAGTCGGTCCGACAGCGGGGCCAGCCAGCCCCCCGCCGCCTCCACCACCACCACGTCGGCGCAGGCGGCCAATTGCTGGTAATGGTCGACGATCACGTCCAGCCGGATCTCCACGCCGGCCTCGCTCGCGGCGATATGCGGCGACACCGGCGGCAAGAATCGATAGGGATTCATCAGATCCAGATCAGACTGCCCGGTGGCCGTGGTCAGCCTCGCCACATCATCATTCCACCAGCTGCCGTCGGCCAGCAGTTCGCAGCCGGAGGCCACCGGCTTCATCGCCAACACGCGCTTGCCTTCAGCCTGCCATTGACGGATCAATTGCACGGCTACGTGGGTCTTGCCGATTTCGGTGTCGGTGCCGGTAATGAAGTAGGCTGCGGACATGGGCGCTTTCCATAGTGGATAGTAGAGAGCTGGCAGTCTAGCGCCGGCCCGTCCACTCGTAAAACGCAAAAAACCCCGGCTCCGCCGCGCAACGACGCCGACCTCATGGGTCGGCAGTCCGCCGCGCGGCCTTGTGAGCCGGGGCCAAATGGGGCGGCCTTGTGGGCCTGATGGACTTCACACTCGATAAAGTGAACTCCCTGGGCCGGGCGGTCTAGCGCTGACTGCGCGCCGACAAGGACGGGATGGAAAACCTTGTCGACGACGCGCCGCGCTGACCGCCTCGGCCGGAAAACCTCATACCAGCGCTTGCGCGTTCAGCTTTTGCTCCTGGTTCATCAATTTGTTCAACGCGGACAGGTAGGCCTTGGCCGAAGACACGATAATGTCGGTATCCGCGCCCTGGCCGCTGACGATGCGGCCGTCGCGCGCCAGGCGTACCGTCACCTCGCCCTGGGATTCAGTGCCCTTGGTGATGGCGTTCACCGAGTACAGCTCCAACTCCGCGCCGCTGGCGGCCACGCTTTCAATCGCCTTGAAGGCGGCATCCACCGGGCCGGAACCGCTGGACTGGGCGCGACGCTCTTCGCCGTGGGCCAGAAACACGATGGAGGCCACCGGCGCTTCGCCGGTTTCGGTGGCGATTTTCAAGGACACCAGCTTGTAATCCTCTTCGCGGCCGGTGCTGAATTCATCCGACACCAGCGCGTGCAGGTCTTCGTCGAAAATCTCGCGCTTGCGGTCCGCCAGCTCTTTAAAACGCGCGAAGGCGGCGTTCAGCGCTTCCTCGCTATCCAGCACAATGCCCAGTTCGATCAACTTGGTCTTGAAGGCGTTGCGGCCGGACAACTTGCCCAGAGTCAGGCGGTTGGTGCTCCAGCCCACCGATTCGGCGGACATGATCTCGTAAGTTTCGCGATGTTTGAGCACGCCGTCCTGATGGATGCCGGACTCGTGGGCGAAGGCGTTGGCGCCGACAATGGCCTTGTTGGGCTGTACAGGGTAGCCGGTCACCGTGGACACCAGCTTGGATGCCGGCACGATCTGGGTGGCGTCGATGCCGGTTTCCAGCGCGAAGATATCCTTGCGTGTGCGCACCGCCATCACCACCTCTTCCAGGCTGGCATTGCCGGCGCGCTCGCCCAGGCCGTTGATGGTGCATTCCACCTGGCGCGCGCCGCCCAGCACCGCGGCCAGGCTATTGGCCACCGCCATGCCCAGATCGTTATGGCAATGGGCGGACCAGATCACCGTGTCGCCGCCCGGCGTTTTAGCGATCAGTTCGCGGAAGAAGGCTTCGGTGATGAAGGGCACCGCATAGCCGACGGTGTCCGGCACGTTCAACGTGGTGGCGCCGGCCTTGATCACTTCGCCGAAGATGCGCGCCAGGAAATTGATGTCCGAGCGCAGCGCGTCTTCGGCGGAAAATTCCACGTCGTCGGTGTATTCGCGGGCGATCTTCACCGCCGCCACCGCCGCCGCCACCACTTCGTCCGGGCTCATGCGCAGCTTCTTCTCCATATGGATGGGGCTGGTGGCGATGAAGGTGTGGATGCGGCCGCGCGCCGCCGGCTTGATCGCTTCGCCCGCGGCGCGGACGTCGCGCTCGTTGGCGCGGGCCAGGCTACAGACTGTGGAGTCCTTGATCACCTCGGCGATGGCGCGGATGGCGTCGGCGTCGCCCGGGCTGGCCGCGGCGAAGCCCGCTTCGATGATGTCCACGCCCAGGCGCTCCAGCTGGCGGGCGATCCGGATCTTTTCTTCCTTGGTCATCGATGCGCCCGGCGATTGCTCGCCGTCGCGCAAGGTGGTGTCGAATATATACAGACGATTGCCCATCTGACTGTTTCTCCCTGGTCCCTGCATTGCAATTTCCGCGCCTGTCCCGACGCCGATCAGATAATCGTTGAAATCGAAGCGTTTGCCCTGGCTGGCCGCCATCACCGCCAGCTTGTTGAGCTGGGCCAATGGCAGGCTGCCGCGTTCTCTCCATTTGTATATCGCCGCCCGAGTCACCGGCTCATCAGCGAACAAGCGATTCAGATCTTCGGCCAGCTGTCCCGGCCCGCCGAAATCCGCAATCAAGCGTTCAATGTCCAATTGCATCATGTGCTCCCGCAGCTAGTTTGATTCAGCCTACCGGCAACCAAGACATAAAGTCAAATCTGCATGTTGAAATCTGTGATTAAAACGTCACACACCATGTCCAAGCGCCATAAATCGGACATTATGTCCATTTTCATTCGAAAACTGATTATTATTTAAGCGACGCACAGACGATCAGACACCGATAGATCGGTTATAATCTGGGGTTTAGTCTGATTGATCGAGGACAAACCAGTGTCCGAACGCCTGTTCGTGCTGTTGCAACATCTGATGCCCAAGCTGGCCATGACCCGGTTCGCGGGCTGCATCGCCAACTGGGAAGGCGGCAGCCTGACGCAATGGATCATCCGTCGCTTCATTGCCCGCTATAAAGTGGACATGAGCGAAGCCGCCGCCAGCGACCCCGCGGCCTACGCCAGTTTCAACGCCTTCTTCACTCGCGCCTTGCGCGCCGACGCCCGCCCGCTGGCGAGCGAACGACTGGTCTGCCCGGTGGACGGCGCTATCAGCCAGTTCGGCCGCGTAGAACAGGGACAGATCTTCCAGGCCAAGGGCCGCAGCTACTCGGCCCAAGCACTGCTGGCCGGCGACGCCGAGTGGGCGCGCCGTTTCGACGACGGCCATTTCGCCACCATCTACCTGAGCCCGCGCGACTACCATCGCATCCATATGCCATGCGCCGGACGCCTGCTGCGGATGAGCTATGTGCCGGGCGAGCTGTACTCGGTGAACCCAGCCACTGCCCGCGGCGTGGACCGCCTGTTCGCACGCAACGAGCGCGTGGTCTGCCGCTTCGAAGGCGAGGATGGCCAGCCCTTCGTGCTGGTGCTGGTAGGCGCCACCATCGTCGGCAGCATGGCCACCGTCTGGCACGGCGTGATCAACCCGCCGCGGCCGGGACAAATCCGCCACTGGGATTACAGCGATCAAGACATCCGCCTGGCCAAGGGGGAGGAGATGGGTCGCTTCCTGCTGGGTTCCACCGTGGTCTTGCTGTTCCCTCAAGGCCCGCTGAGCTTCAACCCCGCCTGGCAAGCCGCCGGCGCGGTGCGCATGGGCGAGGCAATGGCGGACTGAACCGAGTTCGCCCTCCCCATAAAAAACGCGGCTCGACGCCGTAATGCCGTTCATTCAAGGATTTCCGGGCGACTTTTCTGGCCTTGTGAGCACAGGAATCCACAAAAAAAGCACCGTTTTCCATTCATGGAGACGGTGCTTTTCTCTTAAGTGAACGGCATTAGCTCGACGCCGCGTTTTATTTTTGTCCGCCCAAACCCTTCCCTACGTAAAAATAACTATCACGTAGGAATCATCGATTGCCTATCCAAAAATGACAAGATGCCCTCGGTATCCAGCGCCGAACCGGCATTCATCCTACGGAGAAGGCAACGATGCATATCACCGATGTTTTGCGCAAAACCATCCACAATCCGGCAACCTGGAGCAAGCAAGAGCTTTACGACAATCTGCAGGCCGCAGTGGATGTGGAGTTGTGGACCATTCCGCTCTACCTGACCACCCTGTATTCGATTCAGGGGCTGAACTCCGGCAATCAACAGGCTTATCCCACCACAGCAAAATTAATCGAAAGCGTGGTGATCCAGGAAATGCTGCACTTGGAACTGATTTCCAATCTGTGCAATGCGCTAGGCTATGCTCCCCAATACCCGTTTCCCACCTATGAAGAGGCTGAGGGCATCCCCTTCCTCAAACCCGATGTGCCGCCGAAATACGCGGGTTACCAAGTCAAGCTAGGGCCGCTGGACATCAACCAGCTGAAGCTGTTCTGTGTGATCGAGCTACCCGAGCCCCCCGGCAAACCGGACTGGAACAAACAAACACGATACAACTCGATAGGCGAGCTGTATCAGGCGCTGGAAATTGCCGTACCCTTGCAGTGGAAAGACCTCTATGTCGGCGCCGCCGCCAATACCAAACAGCAGGCCAATTTCACGGACTACACGCAAAAAAACCAACAAGGCCACGGCTTCAGCCAGACCATAAACAGCCTGGACCAAGCACTGGCGGCGATACAGGCCATCGTCAAACAGGGCGAAGGCAACCGCTCCACTGAGGAAATCCCTCCACGCGATCAAGCGCCGGCGGAGAATCCAACGGCTTACGATCCCAGCGACTTCGACCCGTCACAAAGCCACTTTTTGAAATTCAACCTGATCCTCGACCTGCTGCGCCTGGGACCCAACCCCTGGATTCCCGCTACCTATCCGCTGATTCCCCATCCCGACAAACAGCAGCTGGCTGAGCAGGCAATGGCCCAGCGCCAGCTTCAGGACGGCTTTCGCGCCTTCATGTCCGAATTGCAAACCGGCTTCAACACCGCACAAGCCAATCAGCAGATGCCGGGCAGCTTCTACAGCAGCATGTTCAACTTGCAGAGCCTGATCACCGCCGTTTGGCAATCCGGTGCAACGCCGGCTTTTCCCAGCCACTGAGCCGGATGTGTAAACAACATGAAAAAAGCCGGGCGCGACGCCCGGCTTTTCCATGCCGCCAGATCAAACCGACAGATCAGTTCTTGGACTGGTCGACCAGCTTGTTCTTGGCGATCCACGGCATCATCGCGCGCAGTTCGGCGCCGACTTTCTCGATCGGGTGATCGGCGGTCAGACGGCGACGCGCGGTCATGCTCGGATAGTTGGTCTTCCCTTCCAGGATGAACATCTTGGCGTATTCACCGGACTGGATGCGGTACAGCGCCTTCTTCATCGCGTCCTTGGTGGCGGAAGTCACCACTTCCGGGCCGGTCACATACTCGCCGTACTCCGCATTATTGGAGATCGAGTAGTTCATATTGGCGATGCCGCCCTCGTACATCAGGTCGACAATCAGCTTCAGCTCGTGCAAGCACTCGAAGTAGGCCATTTCCGGTGCGTAGCCGGCTTCCACCAGCGTTTCGAAACCGGCCTTGACCAGTTCCACCGCGCCACCACACAGCACAGCCTGCTCGCCAAACAGGTCGGTCTCGGTTTCCTCGCGGAAATTGGTCTCGATCACGCCGCCCTTGGTGCCGCCGTTGGCCGCCGCATAGGACAACGCCACGTCGCGGGCCTTGCCGGATTTGTCCTGATAAACCGCGATCAGGGTCGGCACGCCGCCGCCCTTCAGGTATTCGGAGCGCACGGTGTGGCCCGGACCTTTCGGCGCCACCATGATCACGTCGACGTCAGCCGGCGGCACGATCTGGTTGTAATGGATATTGAAACCGTGAGCGAAGGCCAGCGCCGCGCCCTTCTTCAGGTTGGGCGCGATGTCCTTGCTGTAGACGTCCGGCTGCGACTCGTCCGGCAGCAGAATCATCACCACGTCGGCTTTCTTCACCGCCTCGGCCACTTCCTTGACCTTGTGGCCGGCCGCTTCCGCCTTCTTCCAGGAAGCGCCGTCCTTGCGCAGGCCCACCACGACGTCCACGCCGGAGTCTTTCAGGTTCTGCGCATGGGCGTGGCCCTGGGAACCGTAGCCGATGATGGCGACTTTCTTGCCCTTGATGATGGAGAGGTCAGCGTCTTTGTCGTAGAAAACTTTCATTTGCAATCCTTGATTTCGTTTGTTTAGGCGGCCCGGCCTCCGGCCGGCGCCCGCCTGCTTCAGATTTTCAGAACCCGCTCACCCCGACCAATGCCGGATGCGCCGGTACGGACCGTTTCCAGGATCACTGTGCGGTCCACCGCCTCGATGAAGGCGCCGAGCTTTTCGCTCGTACCGGTCAGCTCGATGGTGTAAGTCTTTTCCGTCACGTCGATGATGCGTCCGCGGAAGATGTCGGCCATGCGCTTCATCTCCTCGCGGTCCTTGCCGGTGGCGCGGACCTTGATCAGCATCAGCTCGCGCTCGATGTGCTCGGATTCATTGAGGTCTATCACCTTGACCACCTCGATCAGCTTGTTGAGCTGCTTGGTGATCTGCTCGATGACTTCGTCGGAACCGTGAGTGACGATAGTCATGCGCGACAGCGTCGGGTCCTCGGTCGTGGACACTGTCAGCGAATCGATGTTGTAGGCACGGGCCGAAAACAGGCCCACCACGCGGGACAATGCGCCCGCTTCGTTTTCCAGAAGAATGGATAGGATATGTCGCATACCGGCTGGCCTCAACACATATTGCCGTAGTCACGGTTGTTCTCGAATGGCACGTTCTGCACCTCGCTCATGTGCTCGGGCAGGTCCATCTGGTCGAGGCCCTTGCCGTTTTGCACCATCGGGAACACGTTCTCGGACTGGTCGGTACGGAAATCCAGGAACACCAGCCGCTCCTTCAGCTTCTGGCTGAACGCCTCCTTCAATACCGGCTCCACGTCGGCGGGGTCTTCCACCTTGAAGCCGATATGGCCGTAAGCCTCGGCGATTTTGACGAAGTCCGGCAAGGCGTCCATATAGGATTCGGAATAGCGCGTGCCGTAGAAGAACTGCTGCCACTGGCGCACCATGCCCAGGTAGCGGTTGTTCAAGGCCACCACCTTCACCGGGGTATGGTATTGCTTGCAGGTGGACAGCTCCTGGATGTTCATCTGGATCGAGCCTTCGCCGGTGATACAGGCGACGGTGGCGTCCGGATTGGCCAGTTGCGCGCCCATCGCCGCAGGCAGGCCGAAGCCCATGGTGCCGAGTCCGCCGGAGTTCAGCCACTGCTTGGGATTGTCGAACTTGTAGTACTGCGCCGCCCACATCTGGTGCTGGCCCACGTCGGAAGTGACAATGGCCTTGCCGCCGGTGATTTCGTACAGTTTCTCCACCACGTACTGAGGCTTGATCAGCTCGGTGGACGGGGTGTACAGCAAACAGTTGTGGCCGCGCCATTCCTCAATCTGCTTCCACCAGCCGGCCAGGGCTTGAGCGTCCGGCTTCTGGCCGGATTGCTTAAGGAGGTCCAGCATGTCTTTCAGCACATGCTTGACGTCGCCGACGATGGGGATGTCCGCCTTCACCCGCTTGGAGATGGAGGACGGATCCACGTCGATGTGGATGATCTTCTTGGGCTGGCAGAGGAAATGCGAGGGCACGCTGATCACGCGGTCGTCAAAACGCGCGCCTATGGCCACCAACACGTCGCAGTACTGCATCGCCATATTGGCTTCATAGGTGCCGTGCATGCCCAGCATGCCGAGGAACTGCGGATCGGACCCCGGATAGGCGCCCAGACCCATCAGGGTGTTGGTACACGGCAGACCCAGCGATTTGACCAATTCGGTCACTTCGCCGGCGGCATTGCCCTGCACCGCGCCGCCGCCCACGTAAACAAAGGGGCGTTTGGCTTCCAACAGCAGGTTCACCGCTTTCTTGATCTGCCCCGGGTGGCCGCGAGTAGCCGGCACATAGGAGCGGATATGCACGCTTTCCGGGTATTGGAAATCCGTGCGCTGCTGAGTGATGTCCTTGGGGATGTCCACCACCACCGGGCCGGGACGGCCGCTCTTGGCGATGTAGAACGCCTTCTTGATGGTGGCGGCGATCTCGTTCACATCCTTGACCAGGAAGTTGTGCTTCACGCACGGGCGGGTAATGCCCACCATGTCCACTTCCTGGAATGCGTCCAGACCAATGGCCGGGGACGGCACCTGGCCGGACAGCACCACCATGGGGATGGAGTCCATATAGGCGGTGGCAATGCCGGTCACGGCATTGGTCGCGCCGGGGCCGGAGGTGACCAGGGCCACGCCCACCTTGTCGCTGGAACGGGAGTAGGCGTCGGCGGCATGTACCGCCGCCTGCTCATGCCTCACCAGCACATGTTTGAATTTGTCCTGCCGGAAAATGGCATCGTAAATTTCCAGCACCGCGCCGCCGGGGTAGCCGAAAACAAACTCGACACCTTCTTCCTGCAGGCAGCGGACAACCGCTTCCGCGCCCGATATCTGCATATCGCCTCTTGTCTTTGCGTTAGTTTCATCCCGTATCGGACGACCTTATCGTATTGCTTTGAAACCGGTCAAGTGCTTTTGTGCAGGTGCAATATGCCCCTAAGCCTCGGTAAATTCAGGAAAAAAATCAGGCTTGGCCGAATCGGCGGCGCTCTGCTACCATCTTCTGTTGGCATCTACTCAAACTCTCATCCGATGGCTAGCCGCGAGGAAATGGCCGACTTTCTGGAGTCGGCGGAGAAACGCGCTTTCAAGCAGGCGTGGTATGCGGTCCAGAATGAAGACAGCGCATTGGATATCGTGCAGGACTCGATGATGAAACTGGCGGATCGCTATCCGCACGCCCCGGCGGCGGAACTGCCGCTGATCTTCCAGCGCATCCTGCAAAACACCATCCGCGACTTCTATCGCCGCAGCAAGGCTCGCCGTTTCGTCAGCACGCTGCTGTCCTCGCTGATCCCCACCCGGGAGGAAGACGATAGCCTCGACCCGCTTGAAACGCTGGACGTGGCCGCGGACGAGGCGCACAGCAATCCCGAACAATGGTGCGCGCGCAAGGAAACCGCCGTGCTGATCGAGTCCTCGCTACAACTGCTGCCGGCCCGTCAACGCGAGGCGTTTCTGCTGCGTTATTGGGAAGGTCTGGATGTTGCCGCCACCGCGCGCGTGATGGGCTGCTCGGAAGGCAGCGTGAAAACGCATTGCTCGCGCGCCAATCACACTCTGGCCGCCATCCTCGCGCAAAAGGGAGTGACGCTATGAAACCTTCCAATCCCCTGCCCGAGCATGTATCGCGCGTGCTGGACCACGCCAGCGCCGATCTCGACCCCGCGCTGGAACGCAGGCTGCGCCAGGCGCGCGAGCGCGCGCTGGCTCGCTTCGATGCCAGTTCCCCCGGAGCCGTTACGCAACGCGAGCGGCTGGGCCTGTGGGGACAGCGCCATGTGTTGTCGCTCCGCCGCGGCGGCTTGGCTTTGGGCTTCGCGCTGTTGACCGGCGCCGGCATGATGCTGGCGGAAGATTTGCTGCTGGAAGAAGAAGCGGTGGACGCCGCGGTGCTGGCGCAGGATCTGCCGTTCGAAGCCCTGCTGGAGCCCCACTTCAGCCGAGGCTTGCATGAATAGCGGCCGCCGCCTCTTGCTCGCCCTGTGCCTAAGCGGGCTGCTGGCGCCGGCGACCAAGGCCAGCCCGCCTGCCAACCCCCGCTGGGCGCAATTGAGCGCGGAACAGCAGCAGGTTCTGGCGCCGCTGGCCACGGAGTGGGACCGCTACGCTCCATATAAAAAACAAAACCTGCTGGCCATCGTGCCGCAATTCCAACAGTTGCCGGAGGCACAGCGCCAACGCGTGCAGCAAAAGCTGAAAGCCTGGTCCGAACTGAGCCAGCAGCAGCGGGACGAGATCCGCGCCAACTGGAAGGCGTTGCAACAGATGCCGCCCGAACAACGCCGGCAGGCCATCCAGCGCCTGCGGCAACAACATGAAGCCCAAGATGCCTCCCGCTGACGCCACCGCCCTGACCCCGCCCACACTGAAACGCAGCCTGGCCAGCTTGTTCTATGAATTGCTCCTGGTCGCCGCGCTCTTGCTCACCGTCACCGCGGTGCTGACACCGCTGCAGATGCTGATAGGCCAAGGCACACTGTTCAAGACTCTGCTCAAAACGGTCCTGGTCCTTGCCCTGTTTGCTTATTTCGGCTACTGCTGGGTGCGCGGCGGTCAAACCGTGGCGATGAAAACCTGGCGCATCAAACTAGTCAACGCCCATGGCGGCGGCATCGTCTGGAAGCAGGCTGCGGCGCGCTACGTGATCGGCCTGGTCTTGTTCGTCGGCATGCCGGCGGTCTCCTATCTAGGCTGGGCCAAGGCCTACGGCCACCAGCCGCAGGCTCTGTGGCTGGCGCTGAGCTGGTGCCTGGTTCCCTTCCTGGCGAAGTTCTACGACCGCGACAAGCTATTCCTGCACGACAGGCTGGCGGGCACCCGCCAGGTCGTGCTGCCCAAACCGCCCCACCCAGGCAAGAAGCGGCGCGGCGAACCCACGCCGGGCTGATCCCTAAATCCCGGCTGACCGGGACAGCAAGGGTTCCGTCTCGGCAAACTCCGCCAAAACATCCAGCAAGACGCGCACCCGCGCCGGAGGATAACGCCGTTGCGGCCATACCGCGTACACCGGCTGAGCCGGCATTTCCCAACCGGCCAAAACCTGTCGTAAACCGCCTTCCGCCAACTGACGATGGCACAGACTATGCGGACAGACGGCGATGCCCACGCCGGCCTCCGCCAAGCGACGCGGCAGCAGCATATCGTTAACCCGAAGCCGCGGCGGCGGCAACTCCCAGGCTGCGCCATCGTCCCTCCTCTGCAAATGCCAGCGTTCAAACGGCTCGGCCACCAGCAAAGCGTGACGCGCCAGATCCCCCGGCGTCCTCGGCTCGCCTTGCTTCGCCAGATAGGCCGGCGCGGCCACCAACAGGGTTCGCACCCAACCTAGTCTCCGCTGGTTCAAACTAGAGTCCGGCTGCTCCCCCACTCTCAAAGCCAAATCCGCCATGCCGCTGAGCAGATCGTCGATAGCGTTGTTCAGATGCAGTTCCAGGCGCAAGTCCGGATAATCCTTCAGCATCCGCCGCCATACCGGCACCAGAACGTCGTTGCCCAGACTCAGCGGCGACAGCACCCGCAGCACGCCCTTGACCTGATGCAGCGAGTCCGCCAGCGTCGCGGCGGCCTGGCTCAGGGATTGCAGTAAGGGCCGGCATTGCTCGTAGTACTGCCCGCCTTCCGCCGTCAGCTCCATCCGCCGCGCGCTGCGATGCAATAGACGACAACCCAGCTCACGCTCCAGCGCCTGCAAGCGCCGCGACAGGGTGGCGGTGGGTATGACCAGCCGCCGGGCGGCGGCATTCAGGCTGCCGGCGTCGACAATGCTCACAAACAACTGCAGATCATCCAGCATAATTTCATTTTTGGGATTTGATTTCGATATTTTAAGTCTATTTACATAAATGATTTTTGCCTAGACTGGCTACGCAGCTCGTCGCTGCGACTCCCTCTCTTGAAAGGAATTGCCATGTCTCTGCGCCTGCCCTACACCCAACTGTCCCCCGCCGCCTACCAAGGGCTGGCCAGCGTCAAGTCCAGCTTGCAACACAGCAGCCTGGGCCTGCCCTTGATCGAACTGGTTTATCTGCGCGTGTCCCAGATCAACGGCTGCGCCTTCTGCCTGAAAATGCACGCGTCGGCCCTGCGCGCCAGGGGGGAAAGCAATGAACGGATCGATTCCCTGGCCGGCTGGCGCGTCAGCGAGTTGTACAGCGCCCGCGAACGCGCGGCGCTGGAATGGGCGGAGTCGCTGACCGACATCGCCGTCACCCAAGCGCCGGACCAGCACTACCTGCCCTTGCAGGAACACTTCAGCCCGGAGGAAGTAGCCGATCTGAGCTTCGCCATTGCTCTGATGAACGCCTTCAACCGGCTGGCGGTCAGCATGCGTCAGTAAGCATGATTCCCGCTGGTGCGGGTGATGACTGGGGACTATTATTTCACATGAAGATAAACTAACTTCAAGCCGTGCTAATCTCTGCGCCCGGTAGTCATCCAGTTGTCACCCACACATCAGGAACCGTCAGTGATGCAACAAGCACCAGACCAGATTGACCGTATCGTCGCCCTGTGGCGCGAGGTTCGCCCGGACTTGGACCCGTCCTCCACCGAAGTGGTCGGCCGCATTGTGCGAATGGAGTATTTCGTCACCCGCCGCGTGCTGCACGATTTGGCGCGCCACAATCTGAATGTCGGCGAGTTCGACGTGCTCGCCGCGCTGCGCCGCGGCGGCGAACCGTTCCAGCTGTCCCCCAACCAACTGCAGGGCATGGTGCTGATCTCCTCCGGCGCGCTGACCAACCGCATCAACCGGCTGGAAGAAGCCGGCTTGGTGACCCGTTCGCCGGATCCGGCCGACCGCCGCGGCGTGATCGTGACGCTAACGCCCAAGGGCTTCGAGGTGATCGAGGACGCCGTCGGCAATCATCTGTCGGCCGAGGCCGAACTGATCGAGATGCTGGATGCGGAAGAACGCGCCACGCTGGCGCGCTTGCTGAAGAAAATGCTGCAGACCCAGGAGGATTGAGATGCACGCGCCCTCCTGTAGGTTGCCGCGCTGAGCGGACAAAAAAAAACCGGCCTGGATTCCAGAGCCGGTTTTTTTACAACCGCGCTTCAGCGCACCAGTGGCGGTGCCGCGCCCGCTGCCGCCGTTTTCACCGGCAGCGGCGCCACCCAATGCCAGCGGCCTTTCCAGGCCCCCATCACCAGGTTGGGATATTCAGCCCGGCCCAGACTGCCGTTGTAACGGCCCAGCGCGCGAAACAGATTGCCGCGCTCGATATCCAGGTAGTAACGCAGAATGGTGCAGCCGTAGCGCAGATTGGTGGTGAGATCGAACAGGTTGTGCTGCGCGTTTCCTATGCTGCGCACCCAGAACGGCATCACCTGCATCAGCCCGCGCGCGCCGGCGCCGGAGATCGCGTACTTGTTGAAGCCGCTTTCCACCTGGATCAGGCCCAGCACCAGTTGCGGGTCCAGGCCGGCCCGGGTGGCCTCGTAATGGATGGCGGTGAGCAGGCGCTCCCGCGTCCATTTATCCGGAATCCGCTTGGCCAGCCGGCTGGACATTTCACCCAGCCAGGCGTCGGCTTCGCGCTGGTCGTCAAACACCAGCCGCGGCGCGTTGGCGTCGGACACCGAACGGCGCATGGTGGAAGCGACGTTGGCGGCCAATGCCTCTTCCTTCTGCGCGCCGGCCCACGCCGGCATCGCTGCCAGCGCGGCCAACAATACGACGATGCCGGATCGGATCATAAGACGGTCACAGCCCCAGTTTGGCTAGCACTTGTTCCAGCATAGCATCCGCGGCCAGGGCGCTGGCCTCCGTGTCGCGACGGTGCTGGTACTCGACCTTGCCTTCCTTCAGGCCGCGGTCGCCAATGGTGACGCGATGCGGCGCGCCGATCAGCTCCCAATCGGCGAACATCGCGCCCGGACGTTCGCCGCGGTCGTCCAGAATCACGTCCACGCCCTTGGCCAGCAGGCCTTGGTACAAAGCGTCGGCGGCGGCCTTCACCTCGGCGGAGCGGTCATAGCCCACCGGGCAGATCACCACGGTGAACGGCGCGATGGCGTCCGGCCAGATCATGCCCTTGTCGTCGAAGTTCTGCTCGATGGCCGCGCCCAGGATGCGGGTGACGCCGATGCCGTAGCAGCCCATTTCGAACGGCTTGGGTTTACCGTCCTCGTCCAGGAAGGTGGCGTTCATCGCTTCCGAGTACTTGGTGCCCAAATAGAAGACATGGCCCACTTCGATGCCGCGCTGGATCGCCAGCTCGCCCTTGCCGTCCGGCGAGGCGTCGCCGGCCACCACATTGCGGATATCCATCACTTCCGGCTCCGCGCAATCGCGGCAGAAGTTGACGCCGGTATAGTGCTGGTCGTCCTCGTTGGCGCCGGTAATCATGTCGGCCATCTTGGCGACGGTGCGGTCGGCGATGACGCGGCCCTTGAAGCCCACCGGACCCAGCGAACCC
This sequence comes from Chromobacterium sp. IRSSSOUMB001, assembly GCF_023507765.1. NCBI lineage: Bacteria > Pseudomonadati > Pseudomonadota > Betaproteobacteria > Neisseriales > Chromobacteriaceae > Chromobacterium > Chromobacterium sp. IRSSSOUMB001. The sequence goes on along the minus strand of NZ_JALCYU010000003.1, from coordinate 271,915 downwards.
GGATTGGCGCCGAAGGCGGCCTTGATCGCGCCGGGGGCGGCGAAGGTCAGCGGCGCCTTGATGCCGGCGATTTTCTCGGCCTTGACCTCGTTCAGCTCATGATCGCCGCGCACCAGCAGCAGCACAGGCTGATCGTCGTCGCCGTCCACCACTACCGCTTTGACGGTTTGCTTGATGTCGACCTTCAGGAAGTCCACCAAGTCGGCGATGGTCTTGACCTTGGGCGTATGCACCTTGGTCATGGCCGCGCCGGCGGCCGCGCGCTCGCCGGCCGGCGCCACGGCTTCGGCCAGTTCGATGTTGGCGGCGTAGTCGGAGTCCGGGCAGTAGACGATGGCGTCCTCGCCGGTGTCGGCGATCACCTGGAATTCATGCGAACGGTCGCCGCCGATCGCGCCGGTGTCGGCGGCGACGGCGCGGTAGCTCAGGCCCAGGCGGTCGAAGATGCGGCAGTAAGCGGCGTACATATTGTCGTAGCTGACGCCGGCGGCTTCGGCGCTGCGGTCGAAGGAGTAAGCGTCCTTCATCGTGAACTCGCGGCCGCGCATCACGCCGAAGCGCGGGCGGCGCTCGTCGCGGAACTTGGTTTGGATCTGGAAGAAATTCTTGGGCAGCGCGCGGTAGCTGCGCAGCTCGTTGCGGGCGATGTCGGTGATCAGTTCCTCCGCGGTGGGCTGCAAGGCGAAGTCGCGCTCGTGACGGTCCTTGAAGCGCAGCAGCTCCTCGCCCATTTTGTCCCAGCGGCCGGTTTCCTGCCACAAGCCGGCCGGCTGCACCACCGGCAGGCTGACTTCGATCGCGCCCGCGCGGTTCATCTCTTCGCGCACGATGTTTTCCACCTTGCGCACGCTGCGCAGGCCCATCGGCATCCAGGAGTAAATGCCGGCGGCCACTTTGCGGATGAAGCCGGCGCGCATCATCAGCTTCTGGCTGGCGATGTCGGCGTCGGCGGGGGCTTCCTTCAGGGTGGAAATGAAAAACTGCGATGCGCGCATGATGCGTCCTTGGTAATACGGTGTAATGAGGGCTTGATTGTAGCGTTTGCCGCGCCTCGCGGCCAAGCCTTGCGCCGGCATCGCCGTTTTGCGCTATAAAGATGCGTGTCCCGCCTCCCGCCGGCTACTCCAGATGCGCCCGCCGCGCAAGCGGACAGCCCGGATTCTGTCGTTTTACGAGAACACATCTCGGCTCTTGCGCGGCCTTTGCTTGGCTTACCCTGACCTCTGGAGTAATCTGCGCGCTCAAGAACCATCGATATTGCTGTGCAGCAATATACGGTGACGAACAATTCCATTGGATGCATATGCAGGATCACAACAAACAGGCCATGGCAGGCCTGACCCTGGCCGCCTTGGGCGTGGTATACGGCGATATCGGCACCAGCCCGCTGTATACCCTGCGCGAATGCTTCACCGGCCAGGGCATCCCCACCACGCCTGAAAACATCTTCGGCATTTTGTCGCTGATCTTCTGGTCGCTGATTTTCGTGGTTTCCATCAAATACGTGGCTTTCGTGCTGCGCGCCGACAACCGCGGCGAAGGCGGCATCATGGCGCTGATGGCGCTGGCCCGCCATTACACCACCCACGCCGCGCGTTGGAAGATCGTACTGCTGGGGCTGTTCGGCGCGGCGCTGTTCTACGGCGATGCCATTATCACTCCGGCGGTGTCGGTCTTGTCCGCGGCGGAAGGCATGGAGCTGATTTCACCGGCGATGGAAAGCTATGTGTTGCCGATGGCCATCGGCGTGCTGACCGGCCTGTTCCTGCTGCAACGCTTCGGCACCGCCAGCGTCGGTCTGCTGTTCGGCCCCATCATGCTGATCTGGTTTTCCGTTCTGGGCCTGCTGGGCCTGCATCAGATCGTGCAAGCTCCACAGGTGCTGCAGGCGCTCAATCCCTATCACGCGCTGCACTTCATCGGCCACAACGGCTGGGGCTCCTTCCTGACCCTGGGCTCGGTGGTGCTGGCGCTGACCGGTGCCGAGGCGCTATACGCCGACATGGGCCATTTCGGCAGCTCGCCGATCCGCCGCGCCTGGTTCAGCCTGGTGCTGCCTGGCCTGGCGCTGAATTATTTCGGTCAGGGCGCGCTGCTGATGCAAAACCCGGCCGCCATCAAAAACCCCTTCTTCCTGCTGGCGCCGGATTGGGCGCTGCTGCCCTTGATCGTCATGGCGACGCTGGCCACGGTGATCGCGTCGCAAGCGGTGATTTCGGGCGCCTACTCGCTGACCCGCCAAGCCATCCAGCTGGGCTACTGCCCGCGGCTGGAGGTGCAACACACCTCGGAAAAAGAGATCGGCCAGATCTACATGCCCTTCATCAACTGGGCTTTGCTGATCGCGGTGATGGTGGTGGTGCTGACCTTCAAAACCTCGTCCAGCCTGGCCGCCGCCTACGGCATCGCCGTCACCGGCACCATGCTGATCACCACTTGCCTGTTCTTCGTGGTGGCCAGGGTCAACTGGCGCTGGCCCCTGCCGCTGGCGCTGGGCGTTACCCTGATGTTCGCCACCATAGATCTGGGCTTCTTTAGCGCCAACATCCACAAAGTGGCCGACGGCGGCTGGTTGCCGCTGGTGCTGGGCATGGTGATCTTCACGCTGATGAGCACCTGGAAGCAGGGCCGCGAGCTGCTGTTCACCCGCCTGCGCGACCAAGCGCTGCCGCTGGACAGCTTCATCGAAAACCTGGAAGCCTACCCGCCGACGCGGGTGCAGGGCACCGCGGTGTTCCTGACCAGCACCCTGCATGGCGTGCCGCACGCGCTGCTGCACAACCTCAAGCACAACAAGGTGCTGCATGAGCGAGTGGTGTTGATGACGGTGCGCACCGAGGACGTGCCCTATGTAGCGGCGGAGGAACGGCTGGAAATCGTGCAGATGTCGGCCTCGTTCTGGCGCGTGGTGGCTCGCTACGGCTTCAAGGAAGATCCGAACGTACTGCAGGTGCTGGAAGATTGCACTGCCCAGGGTCTGGCTTTCGAGCTGATGGACACCTCCTTCTTCCTGTCGCGCGAGACCATCGTGTCCACCGAGCGTCCGGGCATGTCGCGCCTGCGCGAAAAGCTGTTTGTGTGGATGAGCAAGAACGCGATGCGCGCCACCGACTTCTTCCAGGTGCCCACCAACCGGGTGGTGGAGCTGGGCGCGCAAGTCGAGCTCTAGCTCGCCAGACTTTGAACAGACGCGAAGCCTCCTCGCCTCGCTCACAAGCCGGACCGGCCTTGCCCGTCCGGCTTTTTCGCGGCTGGCTTTACTCTAACGCGACAGACCGCTGTCGGCCTCCGCCCTCGCCCAATCGAAAAACGGTCCGGGATCCGTCTTGCGCCCCGGCGCGATGTGCTCGTGACCGATGATGGCGCTAAGCGGCAGCCTGCGCCGCAACTCCAGCGCCAAGGCTTGCAGCGTCTGGTATTGCGCCTCGCTGAACGGCTCGAAATCGCAGCCTTCCAGCTCCACTCCAATGGAAAAATCGTTGCAGCGTTCGCGCCCTCGCCAATTGGACACGCCGGCATGCCAAGCGCGCCGCGTCACAGGCACAAACTGCTGCAGCTCGCCGGAACGGCGGATGAAGAAATGGGAAGACACGCGCAAATGCTGGATTTCGGCGTAGAACGGGTGCTCGTCCGGGTTCAGCCTATTCTGGAACAACTGCTCCACGCCCAACCCGCCGTAGCGATACGGAGGGAGGCTGATGTTGTGGATCACCAGCAGTTCCGGCGCCATGTCCTCGCCGCGTTCGTCGTGATTGGGCGACGGTATCCAGCGCGCGCCGTCCAGCCAGCCGTCCTCCAATAGCTGGAAAGCCGGCGGCGGGGCCGGCTGATAATTCAGACGCCACAGCATCAAGCCGTCCGGCGTGGACCAGCGCTGCTCGGCGACGAAGCCGGCCTTGCGATACAAAGACAACGCGGCGATATTGACCTCGGCGGTATCGACGCTGACCTCGCTCTCGCCCACCAGCGCCCGGTTCAGCAAGCGGTAGCCCCAGCCGGCGCGCAACTGTTGCGGATCCACCACGACTCTTTCGATATGCAGCCCGCCATCCTCGCGGCGCGAGGCCACCAGCACCCCGCGCAGGCTCTCGCCCTCGAACGCGCCCCAAACCGCGTCGGCGCAGGCCTGCGCAGCGGCAAGGTCGGTCCACATCACTGGCAGATGCGGATAAGACAGCCATTCCGCCTCCAAGCGGTGGGCGGCCAACTGCAGGCTCAAGACGCGAGCGGCCAACGCCGCGTCGCTCAAATCCAGGCGTTTCACTTCAAACGGGGCTTGCATCCAACCTCCTGCGGCACTGCGCTTGCGCGCGCAACATTCTAGTCATCGGAACAGTCCAATATCTCACTTGTTTTCTGCCCGCCAGCGGGGTATCAAGAACAACCGGGGCAGCCAAGCCTCGGCATTCTACCGCTCCCGCGAAGCCGTCGGCGCGCGTTGGCTTGAGCCGGATCATGGCCGCCGCCCGCGCCATGCCGCAGAATGCAGCCCGTCACCCACTACAGGAGAACGCCGATGCTGACCCTGGACACCTTGAGCAGCGCCGCCGCGCCCAGCTTCGAGCAGCCGCTGGAAATGCTGCAAGCCTGCCACGACAAGATTCGCCGCTTCTGCGACCAACTGGATCAACTGCCCTCCTACATCGAGCAGCACGGCGTCAACGAGGCCGCACGCAACACGATAGACGGCGTGGTCCGCTACTTCGACCTGGCCGGTCCCGCCCATCACAGCGACGAGGAGGACGAGTTGTTCCCGCTGATTCTGGAGCGGGTGCCCACCGCCGCCTCCCGGCTGGAGCAACTGAGCGCAGAACACGGATATCTGCATTCCTGCTGGAACGCCATTCGCGACGATCTTCTGGCGCTGCGCGACGGCAAGATTCACAGCATCAGCCGCAACGAGTTGGAGGAGTTCGCTCGCCAGTACCGCGAACACGCCGCCGCCGAGGAAAGCTGGCTGTTTCCCACCGCCGCCTCCGCCATCAGCGCCGAGGAGATGAGCGCCGCCGGGCAGCGCATGGCGGCGCGCCGGATACAGCAAGCCGCCTAAACGGCTACCGCCGCCCGGCCGCAAACGCAAAAAAAAAGGCTGACCAGCGCGGTCAGCCTTTTTATCTTTGCGCACTCAGAACCTGTTTACGATCTCGCGAGCAAGAGCGAGACAAGGCGAAAACGGCTGAAAAAGCGGAGTGTACACACGGTACATGAGCATTTTGAAGCCGCTTTCAACGCTGTATCGCCGACGCGCAGCAGATCGTAATCCGGTTCTCAGAACCTGTTTACGATCTCAGGCGGTCAGCTTCAGCAACTGCTCGAACGCGTCCTCGAACAGCTTCAAGCCGTCCTGCTGCAGCTTCTCGCCGGCGGCGGCCAGATCCACGCCGGACGCGCCCACCGCGTGCAACAGGGTCTGCGCCTCGTCCATGCCTTCCGGCAACGTCAACGCCGCCTGGCCGTGGTCGCGGAAGGCCGCCAGCGTGCCGTCCGGCACGGTATTGACGGTTTCATCACCGATCAGGCTCTCCACGTAAAGCACGTCCGAGTAGGCGGCGTTCTTGGTGCCTGTGGACGCCCACAGCAGGTATTGCGGACGGGCGCCGGCGGCTTTCAACGCGGCGAACTCGGCGCCGTGGAAGCGCTCGAGATAGCGAGCGTAAGCAGCCTTGGACAGCGCGATGGCCACTTTGCCCTTGTGGGCCTCCGCCACTTGCGGGTCCAGCAGGCTGTCGACGCGGGACAGGAAGAAGCTGGCCACCGCCTTGACGCCGGACACGTCCTTGCCGTCGGCGTGACGAGCGGACAGGCCGGCGATGTAGGCGTCCCACACCGCTTCCACTTGCGGCAGCGAGAACAGCAGGGTGATGTTGACGTTGACGCCTTCGCGGGTCAGCGTCTGGAAGGCACGGATGCCGGCGGCGGTGGCCGGGATCTTGATCATGGCGTTGGGACGGGCGATTTCCGCCCACAAGCGCCGCGCCGCGGCGAGAGTCCCGGCCTCGTCGTTGGACAGCTCCGGCGACACTTCCAGGCTGACGTAGCCGTCGTTGCCCTGGCTGGCATCGTATTGGCCGCGCAGCAAGTCGCAGGCGGCCTGGATGTCCGGCACCACCAGCGCTTCGTAGCGCGCCTCGGCCGACAAGCCGGCGTCCGCTTTCAGACGGGCCAGGTCGGCCTGGTAGCTGGCGTCGCCGCTGATCGCCTTGTAGAAGATCGCCGGGTTGGAGGTCACGCCGGCGATGCCGTCGTCGGCCAGCAGGCGCGCCAGTTCGCCGGAGGCGATCAGTTCGCGGGAAAGATTGTCCAGCCAGATGCGCTGGCCGAACGGGCGGATGGATTGCAGTCGATTCATGGTGGAACGATCCAGAATAAAGTCGGGACGGGCCCGGCGTCGCCGAGCCGGCCGGTGGCTGCCGCGCCATAGAGCCTGTTCAGAGTCTCGCGCACAATGGCAAGACAAGACCCGAGGAAGCGAATTGCACATACGGTACATGAGCATTTCGAAGCGGATTTCAACGTCGTATCGCCGAAGCGCGGCAGACTTTGAACAGGTTCTAAAATCGGCGGGCTGAAACGGACATCCTAACCCGCTTGGAGCGGCGCGCCAAGAGCGCCGGCCCAAGCTTGCAAGAATACGCCGCATGCGGCCCCAGCGACGCGGCGCTCAGGCCGCTTGCGAGCCGCTGCGGCGGTCGCGCGGGAACACCGCGGAGAACACGCTGCCCTTGTCCGGCTCGCTTTTGATCTCCAGCCGGGCGTGATGGCGGGCCAGCACGTGCTTGACGATGGCGAGCCCAAGACCAGTGCCGCCGCTGCCGCGCGAACGGCCGCGGTCCACCCGGTAGAAGCGCTCCGTCAACCGCGGAATATGCTCGCGCGGAATACCGATGCCGGTATCCGCCACGGAGAAGCGCAGCTGCTCGCCCTCTTCTCTCCAGCTCAGCGTGATGCAGCCGCCTTCCGGCGTGTAGCGCACCGCATTGGATACCAGATTGCCAAAGGCCGAATGCAGCTCTTGCGGACTGCCCCACAGCCAGGCGTCGCTGTGCCGGTCCAGCTTGACCTGATGGCGGCCATGGGACAGGCCTTCGGCCTCCACCATCAGCGTGTCCAACATGTCCTGCATGTCCACTTTTTCCGATACCGTCGCCTTGGGGCTATTCTCCAGCTTGGACAGGGTCAACAGATCTTCAACCAGGCTTTGCATGCGCCGCGATTGCTCCAGCATCATCGGCAGAAACTGGCGGAAGGTGGCGTCGTCCACCTGCGGCAGATCGCCCAGCGTCTCCAGAAAGCCGCCCACCACGGTCAGCGGCGTGCGCAGCTCGTGCGAGACGTTGGCGACGAAATCCTTGTGCACGGTTTGCACCCGTTCCAACTGGGTGATGTCGCGGGTCAGCAGCAATTTGCGGGTGGAATCGAAAGGGACCATCTGCAGCGAGATCACCAGTTCGCGCGGCTGCACGAAATTGAGCACCAGCGGTTGGCTGAAGCGCGCCTCGTTCATATAGGCGTGAAAGGCCGGCTGGCGAATCAGGTTGAGGATCTGATTGCCGACATCCCGCTTGCGGTCCAGGCCCAGATGCTCCACCGCCATCGGGTTGATCCATTCGATGCGGTCATGCTCGTCCAGCACCACCACCCCGTCCGGCATCGCCTCGCCGGCGTTGATGAAACGCTCCAGCGCGTGAGTGAGCTTTTTCTGGCTCTGGCTCTGGGTGCGGGTGGTGCGGTACAGGGTCATGAAGATGGTGTGCCAGACGCCGAAACCGTCCGGCACCCGCTCCGGGGTCGGCCGCTGCAGCCAGCGCAACAACAACGCGACATGGTAGAGATTGAAGGCCAGCCAGCCGCCCAGGCAGATGGCCACCGCGATCAGTCCGTCTTCCGCCGACGATCCCAGCCAGAAGCCCAGGCCAATGACGGCGGTCGCCAGCAGCGAGGCCAGCGTGCGTTTCAGAAATTCAGGCATCAGGCCTCACTGCTGGGTGGAGAAGCGGTAACCAGTGCCGCGTACGGTCTGGATCAGCGCGTCGTGGCCAGAGCCCTCCAACGCGCTGCGCAGCCGGCGGATGTGCACGTCCACGGTGCGCTCTTCCACGAACACATGATCGCCCCACACCTGGTCCAGCAACTGGGAGCGCGAATGCACGCGCTCGGGATGGGTCATGAAGAAGTGCAGCAGGCGGAATTCGGTGGGGCCCAGATCAATGACGCCGCCGTTGCCGGTGACGCGGTGGGTGACCGGATCCAGCCGCAAGCCTTGCACGTCCACCGCGTCGTCGGTCATCTGCGGCGCGCGACGGCGCAGCACCGCTTTGATGCGCGCCAGCAGTTCGCGCGGCGAGAACGGCTTGGTGATGTAGTCGTCGGCGCCGGTTTCCAGGCCTGTGATCTTGTCCTGCTCGTCCGAGCGAGCGGTCAACATGATGATGGGCACGTGGCGGGTTCGCTCGTCCGCGCGCAAGCGCTTGGCGATGTCCACGCCGCTGGCGCCCGGCAGCATCCAGTCCAGCAGCACCAGATCCGGCAGCGCGTTGCGCACCAGCGTCAGCGCCGCTTCGGCGGTGCTGGCTCGCAACACATGGTGGCCGGCCTGCGCCAGGTTGAAGGCAATCAGCTCCTGGATTGCCGGTTCGTCTTCAACAAGCAAGATATTGGCTGGCATGGTTGATCCATTCCCGTTTGAGTGTGTGGCAAGGATAAAAACGGGTGATTACAAAAATATGACATTTCGTCAAACTTTCCCACTTTGGCGCAGATTATTTTAACGCGCCAGCCGTAGACGCCGCTGAAACCAAAAAAAAACGGACCTGTTGCTGTGAACAGGCCCGGAATGGTCGTCGTCAATACAGATTTGATCTGACTAGAGACCAGGGACAAAGAGATCACCAGGACAGTTTCAAATGAGAGCGTTTTGGGACAATTCTCATCCGCAACGGATCTGGACAGGCGAGCCGCGGGACAGTGCGGCCAACCCTGATACGGCCAGCATTTTACGTAGCAAACAGGCGTTTTGATTAGATGGTTGATTGGATTTTAAGCCATTTCACCTTATTTTATATGTTTGTTTCGTCATATTTCCTTACAATCGAAACATGGATAAATTTGATAGAAAAATCATCGCCGCGCTACATGAAAACGCCCGCATCAGCTTCGCGGAGCTGGCCCGAAGGGTGAATCTGTCGCCGCCGGCGGTGGCGGACCGGGTGAGCAAATTGGAGCGCGGCGGCGTGATCACCGGCTACCGCGCCACCATCGATCCCAACAAGGTGGGCATGCCCATCTGCTGCATGATAGAGCTGACGGTCAAACACCTGGAGTACTTCGCGGTGATAGAAGAAATCCGCACCATGCCGGAGATCATCGAATGCATGTCGGTGACCGGCACCAGCGGACTGATGATGAAGGTGGTGGTGGACAATATGCCCACCCTGCAGGCGCTGATCGCGCGGCTGATGCAGTTTGGCGACACCAAGACTTCTATCGTGATCGAGGTTCCAGTGCCGCCGCGGCTGCCGGATTTGCAACAGGACGAATAATCCGGCGCGGTTTTGGGCCTGACAATGAAAAACGGACAGGCAAGCCTGTCCGTTTGAAAGAGCGGAACGCCTGTCGGCGCTTACTTGGCGGCCTGCCAGGCCACTGCTGTATCGATCATGCGGTTGGAGAAGCCCCACTCATTGTCGTACCAGGCCAGCACTTTGACTTCGCGGCCGCCGATGACGCGGGTCAGCGTGGCGTCGAAGGTGCTGGACGCCGGGTTGTGCAGGAAGTCGCAGGACACCAGCGGCAGCGTGTTGACGCCAAGCACGCCCTTGAGCGGCCCCTTGGCGGCGTCGCTGATCAGCTGATTCACTTCTTCCTTGGTGGTGTCTCGGCCGGCGGTGAAGGTCAGATCCACCAGCGAGACATTGCTCACCGGCACGCGCACGGCGAAACCGTCCAGCTTGCCTTTCAACTGAGGCAACACCAGGCCCACCGCGGCGGCGGCGCCGGTTTTGGTCGGGATCATGGACACGGCGGCGGAACGGGCGCGACGCAGATCCTTGTGATCGGTGTCCAGCAACACTTGGTCGTTGGTGTAGGCGTGCACCGTGGTCATCAGGCCGCGCTCGATGCCGATGGTGTCGATCAAGGGCTGCACCATCGGAGCCAGACAGTTGGTGGTGCAGGAGGCGTTGGACACGATGGTCATCGCGCTGCTCAACTGCTGATGGTTGACGCCGTACACCACGGTGGCATCCACGCCTTCGCCGCCAGGAGCGGAGATCAGCACTTTTTTGGCGCCCGCCTGCAGATGGGCGCCGGCTTTTTCGCGAGTGGTGAACAAACCGGTGCATTCCATCACCACGTCCACGTTCAATTCTTTCCACGGCAGCTCGGCCGGGTTGCGGATGGCCAGCAGCTTGATCTTCTTGCCGTTGACCACCAGGTGGTCGCCGTCCAACGCCACGGACGCGGCGAACGGGCCATGCACGCTGTCGTAGCGGGTCAGGTGTTCATGCAGCTCCGGCGAGGCCAGATCGTTGATGGCGACAATCTCGATGTCCTGATCGGCATAGCGCTCTTGCCATGCACGCACAATCATGCGGCCGATGCGGCCGTAACCATTGATAGCAACTCGCAACGTCATGATGCATCCTCCAAGTTGAAATGGCGCAAGGTCATCTTCCCGTGCCCTGCGCCACCACTGTCCGCCTGATTCGGCTTGTAATCAACTCGCTACATAAGTAGTGGGCGAATTACCAACATCGCCAGTGCGGAAATTCCGACCAAACTTGCCGTGCGTCAAATTCCGCCGGCCGTCGCCCGGCATCGAACAGCGCCTCAGCCCTGCAATACGGCGGCGTAATCGCCGGCGTCGCTATTCAATACTATATGCAATAGCGTGCCGGAAAAGGCGGTAACGCCGCTGGCGCCCAACTGCTGCAAGGCCGCCTGATCCACCAGGGCCGCGTCGGCCACTTCCACCCGCAAGCGGCTGCCGGCCACGGCTTCCACCTTGCGCACATTGTCCGCCCCGCCCAGCGCCGTCAGCCAGCGTTCGCGATCAATGCCCACCACTTCGCCCAAGGCCCGCGCCGGCGCCGCCTCGCTCGTTTTAACGGCGGCCGCGGTTTCAGCGGCGCCCAGCGCAACGCGGATTTCGTCGGCAATCAGATCCGCCTCCGGCCCCAGCACGACTTGCACGCTGCCGGCCGCCGGCTTGATCAGGCCGCGCGAGCCCAACGCCTTCAGCGCGGCCTCGCTCACTTTGTCGTTGCTGGCCACTTGCAAGCGCAAACGGGTGGTGCAGGCATCCACCGATTTCAGGTTGGCGGCGCCGCCCAGCGCGGCGATAAAGGCGCGCGCGCGTTCACTGCCGGCCGCCACCGCCGCCACAGTCACCATCGCGTCTTCGCGGCCAGGGGTCTTCAGATCGAATTTCTTGATGAAGAACACGAACAACACGTAGTAGAGCGCGAAGTAGCCGATGCCCACCGGGACCAACAGCAAGGGGTTGGTGGACAAGCCGAAGTTCAGCATGTAGTCGAACAGACCGGCGGAGAAGCCGAAACCTAGCTTGATGTTGAGCGCGTGCATCAAGGCCATGGCCAGGCCGGTCAACACCGCGTGGATGGCGTACAGCGCCGGCGCCAGGAACATGAAGGCGAACTCCACCGGCTCGGTGACGCCGGTCAGCATCGCGGTCAGCGCCATCGAGAACAGCAGACCGCCGACGGCTTGCTTGTTCTCCGGCTTGGCTGTGCGGTACATCGCCAGGCAGGCGGCCGGCAGGCCGAACATCATCACCGGGAAGAAACCGGACATGAACATGCCGGCCGTCTTGTCGCCGGCGAAGAAGCGGGTCAGGTCCCCGTGCACCACCTTGCCGGCGGCGGCGGCGAAATCGCCCACCTGGAACCAGACGATGGTGTTGAGAATGTGGTGCAGGCCGGTGACGATGAGCACGCGGTTGAGCACGCCGTAGACGAAAACGCCGATCTCGCCGGCGCCGATCAGCCAGCGGCCAACGCTATCGATGCCGACCTGCACCGGCATCCAGACATAGCCCAGCACCGCGCCCAGCAGCAGCATGGAGAAGCCGGTGACAATGGGCACAAAACGCTTGCCGCCAAAGAAGGCCAGGTAGCTGGGCAGCTTGATGTCCTTGTAACGGTTGTACAGCGCGCCGGCCACCAGGCCGGACAGAATGCCGGACAGCACGCCCATATTGAGCTTCTCGTCTATCACCTTGAGTACCGCGGTGATCACCAGATAGCCAATGGCGCCGGCCAGGCCGGAGGTGCCGTTGTTGTCTTTGGCGAAGCCCACGGCCACGCCGATGGCGAAGATCAACGCCAGATTGCCGAAGATGGCGTCGCCTGCCTGAGCCATCATCTTGATGTTGAGCAGGTCCGGCTGGCCCAGGCGCAGCAGCAGGCCGGCCACGGGCAAAACGGCGATCGGCAGCATCAGGGCTCGGCCCAGCTGCTGAATGCCAGCGAATTTATTGTCAGAGGTACTCACGTCTCGTCTCCCAGTGTATGGACGCCGATGGGGGCATGGCGCTCCAGGCTGCTACCTTCTTGTGTGTCTGTGCCGCTCGCTGCCGCGTGTCCCCGCGGCATGCGATTACTTCAAAATCACCTCAAAAACCTTTAACGGCCTTGCGCGCCGGACCGGTCAGGCCTCCGGCCACCATTCGGCGGCCTGCGCGCGCACTTCGGCGGCGGAATCCAGCCTCAACAGCTGCTCGACGCGCTTGAGGCAAGCCTGCTGATCCAGCGCCCTCACCCTGGCCTTGATCTCCGGCACCAGGCCAGGGCTGACCGACAGTTCGGCCACGCCGAGGCCGATCAGCACCGGCGTGGCCAGCGGGTCCGACGCCAAGGCGCCGCACACGCCCACCCATTTGCCGTGCAGGCTGGCGCCGGCTACCGTGCGTTCTATCAGCCGCAGCAGCGCCGGATGCATTGCGTCCAGGCTGGCCGCCAGCGAGGCGTTGCAACGGTCCATCGCCAGCGTGTATTGAGTCAGATCATTGGTGCCGATGGACAAGAAGTCCGCCTCGGCGGCGAGTTGGTCGGCCAGCAGGGCGGCGGACGGCACTTCCACCATCACGCCCAGCTGCGGCCGTTCGCTCAGCCCCATTTCCTCGGCCAGCGAGTCTATGCGCCGACGCAAACGCCGCAGTTCGCCAACGTCGGCGATCATCGGCACCAAGATGCGCAACAGGGATAGCGGGCGCAGCATCAGCAGCGCGCGCAGTTGTTCATCCAGCATCTCCGGATGGGCGAAGCCGGTACGGATGCCGCGCAGGCCCAGCGCCGGGTTAGGTTCCGGCGGCAAGATCAGATAGGGCACTTCCTTGTCTCCGCCCACATCCAGCGTGCGGATGATGGCGACGCGGCCCTGCAATTCGTCCAGCACCGCCTGATAGGCGTTGGCCTGCTCGTAGCGGTCCGGCGCGTCCCGACGATCAATGAACAGGAACTCGGTGCGCAACAGACCCACGCTGTCGGCGCCGTGGCGCACCGCTTCGCGCGCGTCCTCTTCATTGGCGATATTGGCGGCGACTTCAACGCGCACGCCATCCAGTGTCACCGCGGCGCCGTCGGCGTCGGCCCGCATATCGGCGCGGCGGCGCTCTCGCTCCGCCATCGCCTGCCTGGCGGCGGCCAGCGAGGCGGCGGCCGGCGCCGGATCACAGCCGCCTTGGCTCGCATCCAGCAGCACTTCGCTGCCGGCGTCCAGACGCAACACCTGCGGCCCGCAAGCCACCAGGGCCGGAATGCCTAGCGCGCGCGCCAGAATGGCCACATGACCGGAGGCGCCGCCGGCGGCGGACAGTATGCCGGCCACCCGCTCGCGCGGCAGCCGGGTCAGTTCGGAGGGCGCCAGATCTTCGGCCACCAGGATGGAGGCCGGATACAATTCAGGCTCGCTCTGCGCATCGCCCAACAAGGCTTTCAGCACCTGACGTTCAATGTCTTTGAGATCGGCCACCCGTTCGGCCAGCAAGGGGCTGCCCAGGCTGGACAACACCCGGCACTGCGCCCGCACCGCTTGGCGGAAGGCGTAGCCGGCGCTGTGGCCGGCGGCGATGTCTCGTTCCGCCGCGCCCCGTAATTCCGGATCGTCCACCAGCGCCAGATGGGCGGAGAAAATGTCGCTCTGCGAGGTTTGGCCGCGCCGCAGCGCGTCGTCGATGGCGGCGGCGATGCCGGCGCTGACCTCGGTCAGCGCGCGGTTCAGCTGATCGCGCTCGCTATCCGCATTGACCGCGAACTCCGCCACTTGCGGTTCGAAGGCGTCGAGGCGCACCACCTGGCCGATGGCCAGGCCCGGCGCCGCGCAAACGCCGCCTATCCAGCCGGCCGGCAGCGAACGCGCCGAGGCGCTGGCCAAGGGCGCGGGCGCGCCATGGCCGGACTCTGTGCGGGTTTGCAGCGCGGCGATCACCGCCGCCGCGGCCGCAGCGGCGTCCTCGCCCTGCGCCAACACCGCCACATCGTCGTCCTCGGCCACCCCCAGCCCCATCAGCGCCACTACGCTGCGGGCATTGGCGGCCTGACCGTTGAATTCCACCCGTACGCTGGAACGGTATTGACGCGCCGCGTTCTGCACCAGCGCCGCCGGCCGCGCGTGCAGGCCGCCGGCGTGGCGCACCGTGGCCTGACCGCGGCTTTCCGCGCCACTGGCGCTGGGAAGATCGTCTACGGCCGCGCCGCCGGACAGTGTCAGAAACACGCTTTGCCCGGCCTGCTGCCAGCCCTCGGCCCGGCTTTCCAATGCGTAAGCCTCGCCGTTGGCGATCACCACCATGGTCAGCAAGGACGGCGCGCGCCGCGCCACTGCGTCCAGGTCCACTTCGATCAGGGGCTGGCCCTGACTGACTGCGTCGCCGGCCTTGATCAACGGCTTGAAGCCCTCGCCCTCCAGCTTGACGGTATCGATGCCGATGTGGATCAGCACTTCAGCGCCGTTGGCCGCGCGCAAGGTCAAGGCGTGGCCGGTGCGCGCCAATTGCGCCACCACGCCGTCACAGGGCGCCAGCAGGGTGCCGGACATCGGCTCGATCGCCAGGCCGTCGCCCATCATCAAACCGGCGAATACCGGATCGGGCGCACGGCTCAGCGGCACGGACGGCCCGTCAAACGGGGCCAGGAGTTCGAGCGTAGCGGACATGGGGGGCGTCTCCATTCTTACTTATGTATCGTCTCCGCGGCCGGCGCCGGTTCCGCTGGGCGCCGTTCGCGACGCGCCCCGATTCGATGGCCGATCAGGGCGCGGTTTCAAGCGTTGCCGGACTCAGCGCGTGCAAGTCACCTTGGACAGATGACGCGGCACGTCCGGATTCAGGCCGCGCGCCTCGGACAAGCGCGCCGCCATCAGATAGAAGCTCTGAATCGCCAGCAAAGGATCCAACGCTTCGTCGTCGGCCAACGCCAGGGTCAGATCCCGGCTGACGATATTTTCCGGCGCGGCCAGCAACACCTTCGCGCCGCGGCCGCGCATTTCCTCGGCCAGATCGATCAAGCCTTGTTGCTCCGGCCCGCGCGGTGCGAAGATCAGCAAGGGATAGCCGTCGTCGATCAAAGCCATCGGACCGTGCTTGATCTCGGCCCCGGAGAAGGCCTCGGCCTGAATCGCGCAGGTTTCCTTGAATTTGAGCGCGGCTTCCAACGCCACGGCGAAGCCCAGCCCGCGGCCCACCACCATGATGCGTTCGGCGTCGCGCAAAGCGTCCACCGCCGGCGTCCAGTCCTGGCGCGTGGCTTCGGTCAAACGCTGCGGCAGGTTGGCCAGCGCGGCCAACAGGGCGTCGTCCGCCTGCCAGTGGGCCACCAGGCGCGCCACCGCGGACAAGGAGGTGATGTAACTCTTGGTGGCGGCCACGCTTTTTTCGTCGCCGGCGCACAAGGGCACTACCCATTCGCAGGCGGCGGCCAGCGGCGATTGATGCTTGTTGACCAAGGCCGCGGTGCGCGCCCCGGCGGCGCCCAGCGCTTTCATGGTGTCGATTAGGTCCGGACTCTGGCCGGACTGGGACAAAGCCACCGCCAGTTGGCCTTTCACCGCCAGCGGCGCGCGGTGCAGCGTCACCAGCGACATCGGCAGGGACACCACCGGCACGCCCAGCCGTTGCATCGCCAGATAGGCGAAGTAATTGGCGGCGTGATCGGAACTGCCGCGTGCAACGGTCAGCGCCAGGCTGGGGCGCTCCACCGCCAGCGCGCGCCCCAGCGCGGCCAGCGCTTCATCGGCGTACATGTGTTGTGCGGCCACCGCCTCGGCGGCGTACAGCGCTTCTTCAAGCATCAACGAGGCCAATTTGTTCTCCCTCTACGTAGACTTGCTGCAAATTCAAATCCGCATCCATCGCCACAATGTCGGCCCAGGCGCCGGCAGCGAGCCGGCCGCGGTCGGCCAGGCCCAGGTAGTCGGCCGGGTAAAGCGACAGCCTGTGCGAAGCGTCCGCCAGCGGCAGGCCGATGGACACCAGGTTGCGCAGCGCCAGGTCCATGGTCAGCGTGCTGCCTGCCAAAGTGCCGTCGGCCAGGCGCACACCGCCCATGCATTTGGTCACCGAGTGCGAACCCAACTTGTATTCGCCGTCCGGCATGCCGGCGGCGGCGGTGGAATCCGTGACGCAGTACAGGCGCGGAATCGAGCGCAGAGCGGCGCGGATCGCGCCCGGATGGACGTGGAGCAGATCCGGGATCAGTTCCGCGTATTCGGCGTGGGCCAGCGCCGCGCCCACCATGCCGGGCTCGCGGTGGTGCAGCCCGCTCATCGCGTTGAACAGATGGGTGAAACCGGACGCGCCCTGCTCCAGGGCCTGCACGCCGTCTTCGTAACTGCCCAGAGTGTGGCCCAGTTGCACCTTGACGCCCTGCTCCGCCAGTTGGCGGATGATGTCCATGTGGCCGGCGATTTCCGGCGCCAGCGTGATCAGCGACACCGGCGCCAGCGAACGATACCAGTCCACCTGCTCCATCACCGCGCGGCAGGCGTCGTCGGGCTGAGCGCCCAGTTTGCCGGGGTTGATGTAAGGGCCTTCCAGATGCACGCCCAGAATGCGGGCGCCGCCGGGCTGGCGTTCGCGACAGGAGGAACCGAGCGCGCGCAGCACCTGCTCAATTTCGATCGGCGGCGCGGTCATGGTGGTGGCCAGCAAGGAGGTGGTGCCGAAGCGGGCGTGCAACCTGGCCACGCGCTCGGCGGCGCGGCCGCCCTCCATGATGTCGACGCCGCCGCCGCCGTGGACGTGAAGATCGATGAAGCCCGGCAGCAAATAGCGCTCCACCGCGCGCCCGGAGGCCAAGCGCGCGTCTATAGACTCGATGCGGCCATCGGCAGCCAGTTTCAATTCGCCGTCCATCCAGCCGGATTCGGTCAGGATGCGTCCTTGCAGCACTCGGTGTTGGGTCATCGTCTCAGTTCGGCAACAAAATCGTAGTAGTCGTTACGGCAATAGGTATCGGTCAATTCAATCGCGATGTTCTCAGCGTTGAAGCCGATGCGGGTAATCAACAGCATCGCCTCTCCGGGGCGGATGCCGGCCAACGTGGCGATGTCGCCAGAGGCGTTCACCGCGCGGATATGCTGCAACGCGCGCACCACCGAGTGGCCACTGGCGTCCAGGTGGGCGTACAGCGAGGTGCCCACTTGCTGCGGCTCCGGCAGATAAGCCACCGGCAGCGTTGTCATCTCTATCGCCATCACCACCCCATCGGCCAAGCGCTGACGCTTAAGCCGCGACACCTGCGAGGTGGGCGACAGCCCCAGCTTGATCACTTCTTCATTGCTGGGCGCGAACACGCCGCGCTCCAGCCACACCGACGACGGCACAAAGCCGCGTTGGCGCAATTGTTCGGTAAATCCGGTCAAGCGAGACAGCGGCTGCTCCAGCCGCGGCGTGATGAAAGTGCCCGAGCCCTGGCGTCGGCGTATCAGGCCTTGCTCCAGCAGCACATCCATCGCCTTGCGCGCGGTAACGCGCGAAATGCCCAGTTCTTCGGAAAACGTGCGCTCCGACGGCAGCGCCTCGTCCGCCTGCCACCAACCGGCGTTGATGGCGTCGGCCAGTTTCCGCGACAGCTGCAGATACAGCGGCGTGGTCAGGGTTTCATCCGGTTTCAATGCAAGCCAGCGATTTTCCATGGGTTGTCTGCAAGTGGTCTGAAAACCCCAGTGTATAACCTGTCTCCCCGGCTGGCATCTTCCGCGCTGGCGCGTGTCGATTCCGGCCTTCCGGCTTACCGCGAACGTTAATACCACATTAATACCACGTCAATACCATTTTATTGACGCGCATTATTGTCGACTTGCTGCATGGCAGCAAAACGACAAACGAATGATTTGGCAGGGGAAAATGTGAAATCAATGTGTCGTGACCGGCGGGACAGGTCTGGGAATGAGCATTTTTTGCAAGAATCAAGCGGATACAAGACCACACAGTAAGTATGGCAATAGTACCTTTTGCCAAACTTACATTAAAAATAGTCGTCTTATTTTAAATCATATGTCATTCATATGATGATTGGACTGCCTGGCAAACTGCCAGGCACTTGCATACCACTCGTAGCTCAAAGGAGTCAGAATGAAACCACAACTGCGCCTTCCCGCCGCTCTCGCCCTGACCTGCCTCAGCGCGCCGCTCTGGGCCCACGGCACCATGGAAGTGCCGATCAACCGCACCTACAACTGCTTCAAGGAAGGCGCGGAATCACCGAAGTCCGCCGCTTGCCAGCAAGCCAAACTCGTAGGCGGCACCCAGGCCATGTACGACTGGAACGGCATCAACCAAAACCCCCAGGGCGACAATCACGCCGCAGTGGTGCCGGACGGCAAACTCTGCGCAGGCGGCCAGGACAAGTTCAAGGGCTTCAACCTGGGCCGCACCGACTGGCCGAAAACCAAGCTGGTGCCGGACGCCAGCGGTAACTACGAGTTCGTTTACCACGCCACCGCGCCACACTCGACCAAGTACTTCAAGTTCTACGTCACCAAGAACGGCTGGGATCAAACCAAGCCGCTGAAGTGGTCTGACCTGGATCCGCAGCCCTTCCACACCGTGACCGGCAATCCGCCGCTGGACGCCAACAAGCGCTACCACATGGTGGCCAAGCTGCCGGCCGGCAAGAGCGGCCCGCACATCATTTTCAATGTCTGGAAGCGCGCGGACAGCGAAGAAGCCTTCTACTCGTGCTCCGACGTGATCTTCGGCGACGGCACCAACCCGCCGGAACCGCCGCCGGTGACCAATCCGTGGAAGGAAATCGGCAAGGTGACCGCTTATGAAAACCTGCCGAACAACAGCACCGCCACCTTGCGCGTGTTCGACGCCAGTGGCCGCGACGCCGAAACCATCCCGGTCAAACTGGACGCCGTCAGCGGGCAAATGACCAACTGGCCGTATGAGCTGGGTGTGAAAGTGAACGCAACTTCCAAGGCGATTCGCATCGGCGTGATGAATCAGAAGCAACGCACGGTAAGCATCACCCCGGAACATAGCGCCACCGCCAACCGCGTGTATCTGAACGACAGCTACAAGGGCTACACCTACCAGATCGACCTGAAGAAGGGCGACGGCGGCATCAACCCGCCGCCGGTGGGCGATACCTGGAAAGAGGGCCTGTCCTACACCGCCGGCCAGATCGTCAGCTATCAAGGCAAAAAGTACCGCTGCCTGCAGCCGCACACCGCCTGGGCCGGCGCGGGCTGGACTCCGTCCACCCAACCCGCCTTGTGGGCGCCGGCTTAAGCCGTCCCGCTCGGCGCGGGCTAAGAACGTGTTTACGATCTCGCGAGCCAAGGCGAGACACGGCGAAAACGGCTGAGAAAGCGGAATGGTCAAGTGGTACATGAGCATTTCGAAGACGTTTCCAACGCCCTTGTCTAACAGTCCCGCCAACGCGCAGCAGATCGTAAACAGATTCTAAGAGCGTGACGCGCTGAACCGCCGGCCTTCCCCCTCTGGGCAGGCCGGCCTCCTCCACCTCTCCTGTCGCAGGCCCATTCTTTGAATGGCGGCCACCCCATGCCCGCAACGCAGGCAGGACGGCTGCCGCGCGTCGCCTGCCGGGATTCGCTAGAAAGCCGGTTCCGATGGAAACCTCGACCCAGACCTACCCGCCCCTCGCTGCCTGGCTGCACTGGATTTGCGCCGTCGTGATCCTGTGGGCGATGATCAGCGGCTTCGCTCTCGCCTCCGGCGCGCTGCCACCCGCCGTCTCCGCGGCGATTCCGCCGTTCAACGTCGCGCTGACCACCCTGCTCATGCCTGTCTTCCTGCTGCGCATCGCCTACCGCGCCAGCTTCCGCATGCCGCCGCCCGCCGACATCCCGCCGGCCAAACACCGGCTGGCGCGCCGCGCCCACGCACTGCTCTATCTGCTGAGCAGCCTATCGCTGGCCAGCGGCTGGCTGATGATGGAACGACCGGTCGACTTGTTCGGCCTGCTCACTCTGCAACCCAGCCTGGAACCAGGCGCGGCCACGCGCGCGCTGGCCAAGCTGCACTTCGCCAGCAATGTTCTGCTAGCCCTGCTGCTGAGCGCCCATATCGGCGCGGTAATCCAGCACCAGCGCCGGGGACGGCGTTTGTTGCGGCGCATGTCGCTGTTAACAAGCTAAAACCTCTCCGGCAAGAGTAAGAGCCTGTTCAAAGTCTGCTGCGCTTCGCCACGTATCACGAAGCGCGGCGGACATGGAAGCGCTGCTAGCGCCGCCAGCTGATCAAAACCACCGCCGCCACGATCACGCTCATCGCCAACATCTCGTGCAGACCGATATGCTCGCCGAGGAAGACCACGCCCAGCAGAACCGCGATCACCGGGTTGACGTAGGCGTAGCTGGTGGCGGCGGCCGGCGACACCGTTTTCAGCAGGTGCAGATAGGCGCTGTAAGCGATGATGGAGCCAAACACCGCCAGATAGAGCAAAGCCAGCCAGCCGGACAACGGCGGCATCGCCAACAATTTCTCGCCGTAGACCTGGCTGGCCAGCAGCAAAGCCGCGCCGCCGAAGATCATCATCCAGGCGCTGCCCATCGGTCCCTTGGGCTGAGTCAGATGGCGACTCCAGGCCGAACCCAGCGCCCAGCCGGCGGAAGCCAGCAACAGCAAGGCCGCGCCGCTGGGGCTGGCCTTCAGATTGGCCCCCATGTTCAACAGCACCATGCCGCACACCCCCAGGCCGATGCCGGCCCACTCCACCTTGCGCGCCTTCTGGCCGAACATGCGCGCGAACAGCAAGGTGAACAGGGGAACAGTGGCGATCACCAATGCGGCCACGCCGGAGGACACATCTTTCTCCGCCACCGTGACCAGGCCGTTGCCCACTGCCGGCATCAGCAGGCCCAGCAAGGCGGCGCCGCCCAGTTCGCGCGCGTTAGGCATCGGGTATTTGCGCACGCACAAATAAGCCAGCATCAGCCAACCGGCCAAGGAAAAACGCAAGCCGGCCATCATCATCGGCGGCCAGGATTCCACGCCTATGCGTATGCCCAGATAGGTGGAGCCCCAGATCACGTACAGGGCGAAGAAAGCGGCTAGGGTCAGCGGGGGAATGCGCGAAAACGGCATGGTGCGGCTCAAGAAAGTGGAACCAAATACCATGCCGTATGGGAATGTCCGTGGCAAGCCCAATTTTGCCGCGGACGCGGCCTCACTTAGCGTGTGGCCAGGCGCTGCAGGATGTTGGAAAACTCTTCCATATAGCTGTCGAAACGGGTGGCCAGCCGATCAACGTCGGTGGCGAAGCGGTTGTAGGCCACCACCGCCGGAATGGCCGCGAACAGGCCGATGGCCGTGGCCACCAGCGCCTCGGCGATGCCCGGCGCCACGGTGGACAAGGTGGCCTGACCAGCGTTGCCCAGGCCGATGAAGGCATGCATGATGCCCCACACCGTGCCGAACAGGCCGATATAGGGGCTAACCGAGCCAACTGTGGCGAGGAAGGAGGTATGGCTGTCCAGAGCGTCCAACTCACGCTGTGCCGCCGCCTTCATCGCGCGACGCGAGCCGGCCATGATGTCCGACAGCTCGGTGCCGTTGCGGCCGCGAAGCTTCAAAAACTCGGCGAAGCCGGACTGAAAGATACGCTCCATGCCCACGGTGTCGCTGCGGCGGCTGGCGTCTTCATACAAGCGATTCAGGTCCGCGCCGCTCCAGAAATTGCGCTCGAACTCGTCGCTATTGCGCCGCGCCGCGCGCAGCACCGCGATCTTGTTGAAGATCAAGGCCCAGGACAGCACCGACATCAAGGCTAGGCCGGCCATCACCAGTTGCACCATTAGGCTGGCGTCCAGGATCAGGCTCAGGAAGGAAATCTGTTGCACGGCAACTCCTCTTGTAATCGCCAGGCTCAGCGCAATACGCGGCCTGTTTCCAAATCAATGATGGTGGACGGTTTGCGCCGCTTGCCGATGCGCCCCGGCAGGGTCAAAACCCGCCGGCTGAACGCCTCCCGGCAGGCGCGCGCGGTTTTCAGCGATTGCTGGCCGGCGCGGTTGGCCGAAGTGGACACCAGCGCCGTGCCCAAAGTGCGGCATAAAGCCGCGGCCTCGCCATGCGCGGTGACGCGCACGGCGATCTTGTCGTGTTTGCCGCGCAAGGCCGGCGGCACTCGACGCGAAGCCGGCAGCAAAAAAGTATATGGACCGGGCCAGTAGCGCGCCAGTTCCGCGTATTGGGCGGCGGTCAAAGGACGGATCAGGTGGCGGATCTGGGAAACATCGGCCGCGATCACGATCAGCCCTTTGTGATTAGGCCTGGCCTTGATCGCCAGAATTTTGCGGATGGCGCGCGCATCCAGCGGATTGCAGCCTAAGCCATAGCAGGACTCGGTGGAATAGGCGATGACCTCGCCTTGCTTCAGGGCCGCGCGGGCCTTCTGTTGCAGGGCGCGGCCGGGCAGACGGGGCAAGGGCCGCACCCGACCTGGCGTGAACTTCATGATGGACGGCGATGCGAAAGTAAAGCCGCATTGTACCGCTGTCCGAGGCGGCGACCTAGCGCTTCGACGCCGCGTCGTCGACATCCTCCGGCGCCGGCCGCCAAGCGTAGCAGCGCAGCGGCGGCCTGTCGCTGCGAAACTGCTGCAACCAATACGCCAGCCGGCGCCAGCAACGGCGCTCATGGCGTAGAAACTGCGCCAGTTGGCGGCGCCGGCTCCCAGGCTCCACGTCCTCTCCCTCGCTCACTCCAAGCATGACCTCTCCCTAGCGTATATACGCCGCACTCCATGCACGAACCGCGGCCCAAGCAATGCAATCAAACTTGATAGGGAAAGCCTACAAAATCGCATGTAAATATAAAATTTAAATACATTGTTTTTTCATTAAATCCTAGAAAACAAATACATATAAATAAATAGGTTAATTAATTTTAAATTGCAGTGAAAACACCAATAAAAACAGGGAAGAAACCCCGTTTTTTTTAGGACTTTTCCTAATGAGGATATTTCATGCCAATGCTAGCATCATGACAAAACACTAACACTGCGTCGGCCGACTGCACTTCCCAGCAAACTCGCCTGAACAATAACGCCGCAGCGCCGCGCTCCCTATTGGATAAATGCATGAATGCCCTTCAAACCGGAATACGCGTCTTACGCACGCAAGGACAGGCGTTGACTCGACAAGCCGACGCGCTGCCGCCGTTCTCCCGCGCCATCATGCGCCCATCGCCATTCTGCATTGCCGCCGACGCTCTGCAGTCGGAAGCGGAAGCGCTGATGAGCCAGCGCAAGATCACCGCACCGCTAGTCATCGATGAGCGCCAACGAATGGCCGGCGTCGTCAAATCATTCCATATCTGAAATGCGCAGCGGCTTCGACATCATGCGCGCCACCGTGCACGCGCTACTGCTGAGGGAGTTGAAAACCCGCTTCGGCGAGTATCGGCTGGGCTATCTATGGGCACCGCTGGAACCAGCGGCGCATATGGCCATCCTTCTGCTGGTGCTTGGCTTCATTGTGCAACGCGCGATGCCCGGCATGTCGTTTCCGGTCTTCCTGGCCAATGGCATCGTGCCTTATATGATGTTTCGCAACATCTCCCTGCGCTCCTTGAACGCCATCGAGGCCAATCGCGGCCTGTTCAACTACCGCCCGGTGCGGCCGCTGGACGCGGTGTTAGCCCGGACCTTGCTGGAGAGTCTGACCTATGCGCTGGTCTACGCCATGCTGATGAGCTGCCTTTGGCTTGCCGGCGAAACCATCCAGCTAGGCAAGCTCTCGCTGTTGATCGCGGCCTGGCTGCTACTGTGCTTGCTCTCCCTCGCCTGGGGCCTGATCTGCATGGTCGTGGGCCATGCGTTCAAGGCGGTAGACAAGCTGCTGCCCATCCTGATGAAGCTGCTCTATTTCCTCAGCGGAATCTTGTTCCCCCTCAGCCTGATCCCCGTCGAATACCGCTGGCTGGTGGAGTGGAACCCACTGCTGCACGCCTTCGAACTGATGCGGCACGCGGTCATGCCCGCCTACCCGAGCAACGACGACAGCCTGGCCTACCTCTCCGCCTGGACGCTGGCCCTGCTGTTTTCCGGCTTATCTCTCTATAAAGGCCGGGAACCGGCCATGTTGCGCTCATGATCCAGATACACAAACTCAGCAAGTCCTATAAGACGCCCAACGGACGGTTCCATGTCTTTAAAGACCTGAACCTCGAGATCCCGTCCAATGTCAGCGTCGGCCTGATCGGCCGCAACGGCGCGGGCAAATCAACCTTG
Organism: Chromobacterium sp. IRSSSOUMB001; assembly: GCF_023507765.1. Taxonomy (NCBI): domain Bacteria; kingdom Pseudomonadati; phylum Pseudomonadota; class Betaproteobacteria; order Neisseriales; family Chromobacteriaceae; genus Chromobacterium; species Chromobacterium sp. IRSSSOUMB001. The sequence continues at coordinate 247,193 of NZ_JALCYU010000003.1, read as the reverse complement.
CTGCGCATCATCGGCGGCATTGACCGGCCGGATTGCGGCAGCATCGTCACTCGCCACAGCATTTCCTGGCCAGTGGGTTTGGCCACGGGCTTTCAAGGCAGCATGACCGGACGTGAAAACGTCAAATTCGTCGCTCGGCTCTATGCCCGCAAACACGAGCTAAACGACAAGGTCGCTTTTGTCGAGGACTTCGCCGAGTTGGGCAACTATTTCGACATGCCGATCAAGACCTATTCCTCCGGCATGCGCTCCAGACTCGGCTTTGGCCTGTCTATGGCCTTCCCCTTCGACTACTACCTGGTCGATGAGATCACCGCAGTGGGCGATGCCGCCTTCAAGCGCAAAAGCGCGGCACTGATGCTGGAGCGGCGCCGACACAGCCAGTTCCTGATGGTGTCGCACTCCATGTCCGAACTGAAGAAATTCTGCGACGCCGGACTGTTGATCGGCCGTTACCAAGTCCGTTATTTCCAGCGCATTGACGACGCCATTCAGGCCTACCGGGAAGAAGAAAATGTTGAAGTGGTTTGACCGTTTCCTGCCCCAAGCCCTGCTCGCCCGCCTCGTCTCGCCATGGATCTGCATCGGACTGCCGCTGACGCTGTGCGGCGCATATTTCGTCCTGATCGCCCAGGATCGCTACGTCAGCGAGTCCAAGGTCATCGTCAAACGCTCCAGCGACGGCGGAGGAGATCTCAATCTGAGCACACTATTAGGCGCCGGCGCCTCCACGGTCCGGGAGGACGCCATGCTGTTGCAGCAGTACATCCATTCGCCGGACATGCTGCAACGGCTGGAAACACGGCTGGCGTTCAAGAAAGCCTTTGACGCCGCCGGTCTTGATTGGCCGCACCGGCTATCGGCATCGGCCAGCAAGGAAGACACGCTGGCCTTCTATCGCAACAAGGTGGGTGTGATGTTCGACGACAAAACCTCCTTGCTGACGATACGCAGCCAGGGCTTCACCCCGCAGTTCGCCCAGGGGCTGAATCTCGCCATCCTGCAAGAATGCGAGCGCTTCATCAACGGACTGTCGCAAACCATCAGCCGCAACGAGCTTGCCTTCGCCCAACAAGAAGCGGAACGCGCCTATCAAGGCCTGAACACAGCCAAAGAGGCCTTGCTGAAGTATCAGAACAGCCATGGCCAACTCGATCCGATCGCCCAGGCCCAGGCGGCAGGCCAACTGCTGGCGGAGCTACAGGCCAAGCAGGCGCAATTAGAGGCCGAATTGCGCAATTTGCAAAGCTATCTGCAAAGCGACGCCCCCCAGATCACGGCTCTGGCCGGCGCACTGGCGGCGCTGAAGGCCCAGATTCTCCATGAAAAAAGCAAGCTGGCCGCTCCTGAAGATGGACGGCTGAACCGTCAAGCCGCCCAGTATCAGGAACTGAAGGCCAAAGTCGATTTTCAGGCCGACCTGTACAAGCTGGCGCTGACCGCGCTGGAGAAAAGCCGCGTGGAAGCCAGCCACAAGCGCAAGAGCCTCGCCGTCGTGACCTCGCCGCAGTTGGCCGAAGACGCGGAATACCCGCGCAGACTTTATACCCTGGCCACGCTGTTGATCGCCTGCAGCCTGCTCTACGGCTGCGCGCGCCTGGCCCTGTCCATTATCGAAGACCACAAGATTTAACTTCACTATGCAACGCGCCAAGCTCATCCCGCTTCTCTGCCTGGTTCTGGGCCAGGCTCACGCGGTTTCCCTGCTGACCGGCACGCCGGCGGAACCGGAACCGCCCTCGCGACAGCAGCCCGCCGAGCGCGCCGCGCCGGCCGTGTCGCAGGAAATCCCGTTCGTCGTCCCGCCGCAAGCGCCTGGCCGCATGTTCGGCTCGCAGCTCTTTGGCGGCGCCTTCCGCAATAGCGCAGGCCAAGGCTTCAACCCCAACTATCAACTGAGCATCGGCGACCGCATCGCCTTGCGCCTATGGGGAGCCTTCAATTTCGACGCGCAACTGCTCGTCGACCCCCAGGGCAATATCTTCATCCCGAATATCGGTCCGGTGCCGGTTGCCGGCATTCGCAACGGCGAACTGAACGCGGCGGTGTCCAACCAAGTGCGCCGGGTCTACAAGGCCAATGTCAACGTGTACGCGGCTCTCGATATCGCTCAACCAGTCAAGGTCTTCGTCACCGGCTTCGTGAAACACCCCGGCCTCTACCCCGGCATTGCCGCCGACAGCGTGCTCAGCTATCTGGACAAGGCCGGCGGCGTCGACGCCGAGCGCGGCAGCTATGTCGACATTCAGATCAAGCGCGGCGACCTCGTGCGTCAACGCGTCAACCTTTACGACTTCCTGCTTCAGGGCAGGATGGACATGGTGCAGTTCTCCGATGGCGACGTCATCGTGGTGGGCCCGCGCCAACATACCTTCTCAGTCAGCGGTCAGGTATTCAACGCCTATGACTTCGAATTCGGGCAGAACAGCATCAGCCTGCAACAAGCCTTGCAAGTCTCTCGCCCCAAACCCGGAGCCACCCACGCCAGCATCATCCGTCGCCAAGGCACGCAGAAGCGCAGCGAATACTACCCGCTGGAACAGGCTGGAGACGTGGTTCTGCAAGACGGGGACCAGTTGCTGATCAGCGCCGACCGCTACGCCGGCACCATCCAGGTTCGAGTGGAAGGCGCTCATTCCGGCGAACACGCCATCGTGCTGCCCTACGGCGCCAGCATGGCCGACGTGCTGACCAAGATTCAAGCCAACAGCATGTCGCAGATGGGCGCGCTGCAGCTGTTCCGCAAATCCGTAGCCGAGCGGCAGAAAACCATGCTGACCTTGTCCTTGCAAAAGCTGCAGGAAACCGCGTTCTCCGCTCGCTCCTCCACCAAGGAAGAGGCGGACCTGCGCACCCGCGAAGCCGAACTGATCGAACGCTTAGTCTCCAAGGCCAGCAAGGTTGAACCACGCGGACAGGTCGTGCTTGACGAGAAAAACCTGCCGACCACTCTGCTGGAAGATGGAGATGTCATTCGCATTCCTGAAAAAACCAGCGTCGTGATGGTCCATGGCGACGTGCTGTTTCCCAACGCCGTCAATTGGCAAGCAGGCCTGACTATAGGTGACTACATCGCACGCGTCGGCGGCTACAACCAAACCGCGGACAAGTCCCGATTAATCTTGATGAAGCAAAACGGTAGCGCTCTCCCTGTCGGTGAACGCATCCAAGTGGATGCCGGTGACGAAGTCATGGTCATGCCTAAGCTCGAAACCAAGAATATTGAAATAACACGCGGCATTACGCAGATTCTTTACCAGATCGCAGTAGCGGCGAAAGTGATTTTCAATTTATGAGAAAACTGAAGAAATTGCTACGGCATCCCGGGATTTTTTTCCGAGACTATCTCAACAAACAATATCCAATCATTCGCAACGAGATCGCCTGTCCGCAAGATGAAGAAGCCATCTTGCTCAAGCACGACTTGGCACTGGAAAGCTTGCTGGACAATACATTGGAAATTGATGTGGTCTTTACTTGGGTCAACGGTGACGATCCTCAGTGGCAAGCCCGCCGCACAAAAACATTGGCAAGCCATAGCCCTGAACACCTAGGGCTATACGCCAACGACCCCGCCCGCTTCAACAATCATGACGAGCTGCGCTATTCCCTGAACAGCGTTCAGACTTACCTTCCATGGGTTCGCCGCATTTACATCGTCACTGACCAACAATGCCCTGAATGGCTGACTCCAAATAACCGTGTCCGCGTGATAGACCATCAGGAACTGATATCACCCTGTTACTTGCCTACCTTCAACTCTCATGTGATTGAAGCGCACTTGCACCGTATTCCTGAGTTAAGCGAGCACTTCATTTATTTCAACGATGATGTTTTTGTCGCACGTCCACTTCCCCCCGGTCATTTTTTTCGTAGCAACGGCATCGCATCACTTTTCCTATCACACAAAAGCCTCAAGGCCATGTGGGCACGAGGTATATCGACACCAACTTTACATGCTGCTACCCAGTGCGCCGCATTATTGGAAATGAGCTTTGGCTTAAAAATAGATACGCCTCTCATTCATAGCTACATACCTTTAAGAAAAAGCGCATTTGAAGAGTCATGGCACCGATTTAATTATAGAATTCTTCAATTTCTTAACAACCGATTTCGGCAAAACAATGATTTAAATTTGGCAACCTTTCTTGTGCCCTGGTTAATGTACACCCAAGCTCAGGCGTCGCCAGCTAGAGACATTTGCTATTACTTCAACATAAGCTCAGCGAGTGCAAATTCTTTCTGGCTGGACTTAAAAAAAAGAAAAGGAACACCATGCTCACCTCATTCATTTTGCGTAAATGATTTCAACTCTCAAACAAATAAACATAAACAACACCTTGCCATCAAGCAATACTGGCAATCGTAGCATATTTTATATTTTATTAAATCACCATTATTCCGGACCATGAAATGAACTACGCAATCTCCGTCATCATCCCCGTATACAATGTAGAAAAGTACATTGCCAAATGTCTAGACTCCGTTATTTCTCAAAAACTAGAAGGCCGTCCAGCAGAAGAGTGCATTGAAATTATCGTCGTAGATGATGGCACACCTGACGACTCCATAAAGATCATTAAACAGTACGTCCGAAAATATAAAAACATAACACTTTTACGGCAACCCAATTCCGGGCAATCCTCAGCCCGAAACAATGCCTTAAAAATTGCCAGCGGCGAGTACATCTACTTCCTGGATTCTGACGACTTACTTCCACCCAATGCGCTAACGCCGCTATATAAATTAGCAAAAGAAACTCAATCCGAAGTCGTCATTGCTCAAAGCAAGGCCTTCAATAATAGACGTAGCTGGTTTATTGATGATCATGCCGAAGTTGCAAGTGCGGCATTCAGAAAGGTCAAATTCACCCATAGATCCATATTAATAAAAACCAGTCCGCCATGGGCAAAGCTATTCAAGAAACAGCTTATCGAAAAATACAACATCACTTTTCCTGAAGGGATCAAATTAGCTGAGGACTGGATTTTTGTCATCCATGCACTTTATCGTGCAAATCATATCTCGACAACTCCAGACATTACCTATCTCTACCAAGGAAGAGACGATGAAAACAATCCTTCGTGCACACAGATTGTCAATGAAAAAGTCTTTAACGACTTGCTCATTGTTTACGAGCTGACCAAGCAATTCAATCTTCCTGACCCTCAAATTCGATATATAAAGATTTTTATATTAAAAAGTTTACTCTATCGGCTGGGGAAATTTTCAAAAGACAATAGCTTTACAGTCACAAAACCTATCTACAAATCCGTCAGGAGTTTCATAAAAAACGAAATTGGTTACTCAATGATAGGTATATTTACTCCTGAACGGCGCTTACTGCTCACTTTGATATTTCATGGTTTTTACAGTGAGGCTTATCGGGTTGCAAACGAGAAAATAAAGAGAAGCTGTTTGAGACGAGGCAAGAAAATAAACGACGCCACCATCATAAAAGACTACTTAAGCATAGTAAGAAAAAATCGTTTCACTCTGACAAGAGAAATAAAAACCAATATTCTAAACAAATATCGCTTGCTGGGATGGTGGTTAAAATTCAATATCGCAAAATTCATTGCGGCCAAGTCTGTGCAGAAGAACAATATCGTCTTGGTCGGAGAACGCCTGGGCCAAACTGCAAACGACACCAGCTACTACTATTTCAAACACACGCAAGAAAAAAAATCTACCGATTTAGCGCACTATTTCGTTATAGAAAAGAACGCCGAAACAATAAAAAATCTAGCGCCATACAAAAACGTTGTCCACTATGGCAGCTTGAAGCATTTTATTATTTTCCACAAAGCTGCGCCTATATATTTAGTGACTCTATGAGAGATGTATTGCATCAATGGAGGCGCGTCAGCCATCAATTCTCCGACAAAAAGAAAGTATTTCTGCAGCATGGCATATTCGCCACCAGTCGTGCCAAAGGTTATTACGACAAAAATTCTATGCAAAGAAGAAATGAGCTACCCGATAAGTTTATCGTCAGTTCCGATTTTGAAAAAAAACTCATTTGTGAGCAGTTTGGTTTTGAGAACAATGAAGTATCCGTGACTGGTTTATCAAGATTTGACAGCCTGCCAAAATTCAGAAAAAAAACAAACAATCAAATTTTAATATTATTGACATGGCGAGACTGGCTATCTCAAAAAAATGCTACCGAGTTTGAAAAGTCTCAGTATTTCAAAAAAATATACGAATTGATCACTCATCCAAAATTAATTTCATTCATCCAAACCCATAAAACAAAAATAATTATGTGTTTACATCATAAGATGCACAAACATCTCAACATGCTCGACAAAAGCATCGAAATAGAAATGGTGCAAATGAACAACACTGACATTCAACAACTAATTATAAAATCCGACTTAATGGTGACAGACTACTCATCCGCATCATTTGACATGTTATATCAAAAAAAACCAGTCCTCTTTTATTGGTTCGATCAGCAACAATTTTTTGCCTCTCGTGGAGGGCCTCTAGTATGCCCTATCAATGGCATACCTGGCCCCATACTCAACAATGCCAACGATCTGATAAATACCATCATAGAGTATAAGAATAATAACTTTAAAATTTCTCAAGAACAATTGCGCACTTCCCGTAAATTTTTTTCACACACAGACAATAACAATTCCATGCGCATAGAAAAAACCGTTTCCGGTTTAATACTAGAGCATACCTAAATTTAATTTTTAATTATATCAATCACTACACAAAACACCATGGCAACCATAAAATCATTTTCAAACCTCCCCTCCAATATATCTATTGGAATCAATTGCAAAATAGAGCATGGTCACATCGAAATTGATGCCAACAGTCACTTTGAATGCGGTGATGGCTTTATTTTAAATGGCTTTATTTCAATAAAAGAAAACAGCTTTGTCAAGTTTGGCAATGCTTGTAAAATCAAAGGCAGCTTCAACGCTTCTCAGTCATCAAAAATAGAAATAGGCCATGGACTTGCCTGCAACGGCAACGTATCCATAACAGCACGGGAATATAGCGACATAAATATTGGAAACGACTGTTTATTCGACAACACAATAATCAGCACAACTGATTTTCACAGCATATTCGACTTGCAGTCCGGCACTCGATTAAACCCTGCCAAATCTATAAAAATTAACAATAGGGTATGGGCTGCAAAGAACAGCATGATATTAAAAGGCTGCACGATTGGCTCTGACTGTGTGGTTTCCGCAGGTGCTGTCGTTACTCGCTCTCACGAGAGCAACTGTGTTATTGCTGGGCAGCCTGCACAGACCATCAAGCATGGTATTGTTTGGAGCCGAGCACTCTGCCAGCATGCGCCGCTACAATTTGAAGATAACTTCTCAATCTCAAACTTCCTATCTGACTCTCAAAACAAAAAATATAAAAGTGCAATCTCACAAGGAATTAAATACATTCATTTATGGAGAGAGTGCTCCATCGAAAATTATTCCCTATTTTATTATTTGGCCTGCGCCATATATTACGAGCATCTATGCACCCATTCAAAAACAACCATCAATGGAATACTTGTCACACGACAAGACATCTATTCTATTTTCAAACTATGTTTTGAAATATCTAAAAACAGCAACATCCCTGCCGGGGCGCTCACCATTGCTTTAGGAGAAACCATCAACATGGACACGACCATTGAACGATCAATCATTGAAAAAAATAACACGGGCAAGTCATTGCTATATAGGTTAAAGCATGAAATCAAAAATTAGAAAAGCCATTTTCCCAGTAGCAGGCATGGGCACCCGCTTTTTGCCTGCCACCAAGGCCAGCCCCAAGGAAATGCTGCCGATTGTCGACAAGCCGCTGATTCAATACGCGGTGGAGGAGGCGATTGCAGCCGGCATGACTGAGCTGATTTTCATCACCGGCCGCAACAAGCGGAGCATCGAAGACCATTTCGACAAAGCTTACGAGCTGGAAACCGAACTGGAGCTGCGCAACAAACACAAACTTTTGCCACTGGCGCAAGGCATCCTGCCGCCGCATGTCTCCTGTCTATATATCCGCCAAGCCGAGGCGCTAGGACTGGGACATGCCGTATTGTGTGCCCAGCCCGCGATAGGCAATGAACCATTTGCCGTAATTCTGGCGGATGACCTGATAGACAGCGAGCCCGGTGCCTTGGCGCAAATGGTAAAGCTGTATGAACAGCAACCCACCTCCATCCTGGGCGTGGAAAACGTGCCGCGCGAAGCCACTAGTTCTTACGGCATTGTGGAAACATCCATGCAGAATGAGGGCGTGCAACGTATCACCGGCATTGTGGAGAAGCCCCACCCCTCCATCGCGCCTTCCACGCTGGCCGTAGTGGGACGCTATATCCTGACACCAGGTGTTTTTGACAGGCTTAGACACCTGAAACCCGGGGTAGGCGGCGAAATTCAACTGACCGATGGCATCGCGGCCCTCATGAAGGAGGAAGCAGTACTGGCGCTCCCGCTGCAAGGCATTCGCTATGACTGCGGCTCCAAACTGGGTTATCTGCAAGCTACAGTAAAATTTGGCTTGAAACATCCTGAAACGCATCAAGCATTCTCTGCTTTTTTGGCGGAAAATCTGCAGTGACGATTGCCGTCCTTTCACCCGGCATTGCCCGTATTCCTCGTCTGCGGGCGCTGATCGGTCTGCCGGTATGCCATCTCCGCTGGTCATCGCTGCCCTCAACCAGGCCTCTGACGGCCGTGGCCGGCTGGGGCTTGCGTTCGTCCGCTCGTCGCGCCCGTGCCTTCGCCCAGCAACGCGGCCTGCCTTATATCGCGCTGGAAGACGGTTTTCTGCGCTCACTCGGCCTAGGCGTCAACGGCGAGCCACCGGTGTCGCTGCTGATCGACGAGCTAGGCATCTACTACGACGCCACCCGCCCATCTCAATTGGAACAGCTGATTGCTTCCACATCGCTATCCGGCTCCGAGCGGCAGAACGCTCAAAGCGGTCTGGAACGGATGCGCCGTGACCGGCTCTCCAAATACAACCACGCGCCAACCATTGCCCTGCCTCCACGAAGCGGATGCCCACGCGTGCTGGTGCTGGATCAAACCAAAGGCGACGTGTCCGTGCGACTGGGCGGTGCGGACACATGCACTTTTCAAGCCATGCTGGAAGCCGCCTACCGCGAGCATCCCGCAGCGGAAATCTGGGTAAAAACGCATCCCGACGTGATCGCCGGCAAAAAACGAGGCTATCTGCCTCTCCCTCCGCCCGACGTGAAGTTGATCGCTGAGGACGCCTGTCCTCAATCGCTGCTGTCCCAGGTGGATGTGGTCTACACCGCCACCTCGCACATGGGATTCGAAGCCTTGATCGCCGGCTGCCAGGTCGTCTGCTTCGGCATGCCCTGGTATGCGGGCTGGGGGCTGACCGATGATCGTCATCCGGAGATGCCGACATTGAAGCTGCGCCGGTACTGCCATCGATCCTTGGAACAGCTGTTTCACGCCGCCTACCTGCGCTATGCCCGCTACATTCATCCGGAAACCGGCGAACCCGGCACCTTCTTCGACGTCGCGGAGTGGATTCATCTGAATCGGAACTTGCGACAGCAAACTGGCGGCGTGCTGTGGTGCGTCGGCATGAGCTGGTGGAAACGCGCGGTGGTGTGGCCCTTCCTGAAGCACCCCGGCAACCAAGTCCGTTTTATCTCGAAACCAGGCAAGCTGCCGCCGCGGCTTCCTCCGGACAGCAAGCTGGTGGCCTGGGGCATGGCGCCGGACGCCGCCTCCCTGGCGGCGCGGCATGGCCTGCCTTTGCTGAGGATGGAGGACGGCTTTGTGCGCTCGCTGGGGCTGGGCTCCGATTTGCAGCCGCCCTTGTCCGTGGTGGTGGACGACGCCGGCCTCTATTACGCCCCGGCGCCGGCTTCGCGCCTGGAACGCTTGCTCTGCGAACTCGAGCTGGACCCGCAGCAGATGCTTCGCGCCCAGCGCCTCAGCTTACGGCTGTTGGAGCTGCGACTCAGCAAATACAATGTGGGCGCGGCGTTCGAGCTCGCCGCAGCGGCCACCGGGAAAACCATAGTCCTGGTTCCCGGCCAAGTGGAAGACGATGCATCCCTCCGTGAGGCCTCCCCTTGGCTCAACAGCAATCTGTCGCTGCTGCGGGAGGTGCGCCGGCTGCGGCCGCACGCCTGGTTGATCTACAAACCGCATCCCGACGTAACGTCCGGCAACCGGCATGGGGCGGTCTCTGAGCAGGAGCTTGCATGCTTGGCGGACCAAGTGGCGGACAACGCCGACATCATTGCCTGCCTGAGCGTCGCGGACGAGGTCCACACCATGACCTCCCAGGCCGGTTTCGAAGCCCTGCTGCGCGGCAAGCCGGTACATTGCTACGGCATGCCCTTCTATGCAGGCTGGGGCCTGACTCACGATCATCTGCCCGTGTTCCATAGACAACGCCGGCTCACGCTGGAGCAGTTGGTCTATGGCGTGTTGATTGCCTACCCCCGTTATATGATCCCGGGCCAGCCGGGCTTCGCCAGAGCCGAAGCTGTGGTTGAACACCTATGGCGGCGCAAACAGCAACTCAAGCCTGGACGCACCCGTTCGCACTGGCTGGCGAGACAGTGGCGCAAGGGCCTGGGCCTGTTGCGCACGCTGCGCTGAGCACGCGTCCATGCTCGCCGCTCAAGCCCTGCTCTCCCATCACCGCCTACTGCTATTGCAAGGACCGATGGGCCACTTCTTCAACCAACTGGCCTGTTGGTTGCGCCGCCATGGCGCTCACGTGGCCAAGATCAATTTCAACGGCGGGGATCGGCTTTATCACCGGCATCTGGACGCCACCGACTACCGTGGACGCCCTGAGGATTTCACCCCTTGGCTGCGGGCGTTTCTACAGGCTCATCGCATCGACGCCGTCGTCTGCTTTGGCGATTGCCGCCATTACCACCGCGCGGCGGCCCAAATCTGCAAGGAACAGGCCATGGCTTTCTATGCCTTCGAGGAAGGCTATCTGCGGCCAGACTACATCACCCTGGAGCAGAACGGGGTCAATGCCCATTCTCGCTTGGCCGCCGATCCGGCCGTCATGCTGCGCTATGAGGCCGGCAAGCTCCCCGCCCCCATCCCCACCAAAGCCTCTTTTCGCCGGATGGCCTGCAGCGCCGCTGCCTACTATGTCGCGGGCTGGTTTTGGCGCGCGCGCTACCCGCACTATCGTCATCACAAGGACTTTTCGCCTTTTCGCGAGTTCTTCTGCTGGCTGCGCGCCGGTTGGCGCAAAGCACTGTATCAAGCGCTTGAGCACAAGCTGCGCCGCCGTATCCTGCGGGAGTGGGACCAACGCTATTTTCTAGTGCCTTTGCAAGTCTTCAACGACAGCCAGGTGCTGCATCACAGCCCTTATCGGGATGTGCGTGACTTCATCGCGGAAGTGATCTTTTCTTTTTCGCAATACGCCCCCGAACATGCCGCTCTGGTGCTGAAACATCACCCGTTGGACCGCGGACACAGAAACTACGCCGCCTATATCCGTGGGTTGGCCCGTCAAAACAACGTCGGATCCCGCGTGTTCTACATCCACGACGGCCATTTGCCCAGCCTGCTGAAACATAGCTTAGGCGTGGTCACCATCAATAGCACCGTCGGCTTGTCCTCCTTGCATCACGACAAGCCTTTGATCACCATGGGACGAGCGCTATACGATATTCCGGGCCTGACTTGCCAAACCGAGCTGCATCGATTCTGGCGCAGGCCAACACCTCCCCAAGCCAGGCTGTACCGGAAACTGCGTTCCTACCTCGTCAAACATACCCAGTTGAACGGCGCTTACTTTGGCTACTCTCCATGGCTTGAACATCCCAACGCCTTTAAGCTCGGAGCGGAACCAATAGAGCCTGCCGACCCCAAAACCAAATAGGGTTTGCAAGCTGTCATAGTTCAAGCCCGCTACTGGAACTAGTTCGCTAAACATTTATCGTTTAGGTCATTAAAACAGTTTCACAGGCTTTCGTATTTTTTCCGCTCGCGCGACAATGGGCCGATTCTCAAGATACGTATTGAACTCGCTGAGCTTTAAACTCAAAATCAGGAGCCGCGCTCCATGTTCGGGCAAATCCATCCCGGATACATGCCCCTAGAGCATAGAACCACACTCCCATTACTGGTACAGATTCTGAGCACGCAGCAACACTGAAAGAACAATATGAGCATTTTGGTCACTGGCGGCGCCGGCTTCATCGGCGGCAATTTCGTGCTGGACTGGCTGGCGCAGAGCGATGAACGCATCATCAACCTCGACGCGCTGACCTATGCCGGCAATCTCGACACTCTGAAAACGCTCGAACAAGACTCGCGCCACGTCTTCGTGCGCGGAGACATCGGCGACCACGCTCTGGTCAGCGCCCTGCTGGCCGAACACCAGCCGCGAGCGGTGATCAATTTCGCCGCGGAAAGCCACGTCGACCGCTCCATCCACGGGCCGGGCGACTTCATCCAGACCAATGTGGTGGGCACCTTCAATCTGCTGGAAAGCGTGCGCGGTTACTGGAACCAGCTGCCCGCCGAGGAGCAACGGGGCTTCCGCCTGCTGCACGTATCCACCGACGAGGTCTACGGCACGCTGGGGCCCGACGACGCGCCGTTCTCCGAACGCCACCGTTATGAGCCCAACAGCCCCTACTCAGCTTCCAAGGCCGCGTCCGACCACCTGATACGCGCGTGGCACCACACCTACGGCCTGCCGGTGCTGACCACCAATTGCAGCAATAATTACGGCCCTTATCATTTCCCGGAAAAGTTGATTCCTCTGGTCATTCTCAACGCGCTTGCCGGCAAGCCGCTGCCCATCTATGGCGACGGCAGCCAGGTGCGCGACTGGCTCTACGTCAAAGACCATTGCTCCGCCATCCGCCGCGTGCTGGAAGCCGGCGTGCCCGGCGAAACCTATAACGTCGGCGGCTGGAACGAAAAAACCAATCTGGACGTGGTGAAGACCATCTGCGCGCTGCTGGACGAACTGGCGCCTCAAGCCGACCCGGCTCGCCGCTACGCCGAGCAGATCGCCTTCGTCGCCGACCGCCCCGGCCACGACCGCCGCTACGCGATAGATGCGCGCAAGCTGGAGCGCGACTTGGGCTGGAAACCACAGGAAACCTTCGATAGCGGCATCCGCAAAACCGTGGCCTGGTATCTGCAACATCAAGACTGGGTGGCCAACGTCAGCAGCGGCGCCTACCGCGACTGGGTGAACCGGCACTATGGCTGAGCGCGAACCCACCATATTGCTGACCGGAGTCAACGGCCAGCTCGGTCATCAGCTGCGAACCGCGCTGGCGTCGCTGGGCAATATCGTCGCGTTGAACCGGACCGAACTGAACCTGAGCCAGGCCGACAGCATCCTCCAGGCACTGGAACGCCACCAGCCCGACATCATCGTCAACCCCGCTGCTTACACCGCAGTGGACCGCGCAGAAAGCGAAGTGGAGCAGGCCCGCTCGGTCAACGCCGCCGCGCCGGCGTTGCTGGCGCAATGGGCGGCGAGGCGACAAGCGCTGCTGCTGCATTACTCCACCGACTACGTGTTCGACGGCGCCGGCGAACGGCCTTGGCGCGAGGACGACCCGGTCCAGCCGCGCTCGGTCTACGGTCAAAGCAAATGGGAAGGAGAGGAGGCGGTGCGCGCTGCCGCGCCTCGGCATTTGATTCTGCGCACCAGTTGGGTGTTCGGCGCCCACGGCGGCAATTTCCTGAAAACCATTCTGCGACTGGCCCAAGAGCGCGACAACTTGCGGGTGGTCGCCGATCAGATCGGCGCGCCCACCTCCACCGCCCTGATCTCCGAAGTCACCGCGGCGCTGCTGCGCGACTATCTGCGCAAGCCGACCGACTTCGCCTACGGCAGCTACCACCTGGCGGCGCAGGGTGAAACCAGCTGGCACGGCTACGCCCGCTTCCTGGTCGCCGAGGCGGAAAAACTGGGTTTCACGCTGCGGCTGTCGCCCGCCGACATCACGCCCATCGCCACCGCCGACTATCCATTGCCGGCTCCCCGCCCCGCCAACTCCCGGCTCGACTGCGCCAAGCTGCAGCGGACCTTCGGCCTCGCGCTGCCGCGCTGGGAAAGCGGCGTCGAACAAGTGCTGGCCGAACTCGCCGCCCAGCCGCTACAGAAAGACATCCAATGACTCAGGCACGCAAAGGCATCATCCTGGCCGGCGGCTCCGGCACCCGGCTCTACCCGGCCACCATTTCGGTCAGCAAGCAATTGCTGCCCATCTACGACAAACCGATGATCTACTATCCGCTGACCACGCTGATGCTGGCCGGCATCCGCGAGATCCTGATCATCTCCACCCCTCAGGACACGCCGCGCTTCGAACAGTTGCTGGGCGATGGCAGCCAATGGGGCATCCGGCTGCAATACGCGGTGCAGCCCAGCCCGGACGGCCTGGCCCAGGCCTTCATCATCGGCGAGGATTTCCTGGCCGGAGCGCCGTCCGCTTTGGTGCTGGGCGACAACATCTATTACGGTCACGACTTTTCCGCCTTGCTGCAGGACGCCAACGCCACACGCAGCGGCGCCAGCGTATTCGCCTATCGCGTCAACGACCCGGAGCGCTACGGCGTGGTGGACTTCGACGCCGACGGCAAGGCGCTGTCGATCGAGGAAAAGCCGGCGCAGCCCAAATCCAATTACGCGGTGACCGGCCTGTACTTCTACGACGAGCAGGTGGTGGACATCGCCAAGTCCATCAAACCCTCCCCTCGCGGCGAGCTGGAGATCACCGACGTCAACAACGTCTATTTGCAACAGGGACAGCTATCGGTGCAAACCATGGGCCGCGGCTACGCCTGGCTGGACACCGGCACCCATGAATCGATGCTGGAAGCCAGCCAATTCATCGCCACCATTGAAAGCCGTCAGGGCCTGAAAGTGGCCTGCCCGGAAGAGGTGGCTTACCGCTCCGGCTGGATAGGCGACGAACAGGTGCGCCAACTAGCCAAGCCGCTGCAGAAAACCGGCTACGGCCGTTATCTGCTGGCGATGCTGGATCAGCCAGTCTATTGATACCGACGAGCAGCGCATGAACATCATCGACACCACTATTCCCGACGTCAAAATCATCGAGCCCGCCGTGTTCGGCGACGAGCGCGGCTTCTTCTTCGAAAGCTTCAATCAGCAGCGCTTCGAAGCCGCCGTCGGCCGCTCAGTCCACTTCGTTCAGGATAATCACAGCCGTTCGGCCAAAGGCGTGCTGCGAGGCCTGCACTACCAATTGGCGCCGCACGCTCAAGGCAAGCTGGTCCGGGTGGTCGAAGGCGAGGTCTTCGATGTCGCCGTCGACATCCGCCGCGACTCGGCCAGCTTCGGTCAATGGGTGGGCGTGCGCCTGTCCGCCGCCAACAAGCGTCAGCTATGGGTGCCGCCGGGCTTCGCCCACGGCTTCCTCACTCTGTCGGACAACGCCGAGTTCCTGTACAAGACCACGGATTACTGGTTCAAGGACTTGGAGCGCGCCATCGCCTGGAACGACCCGGAGCTGGACATCGCCTGGCCGCTGGACGAAGAGCCCCAACTATCGCCTAAGGACGGCGCGGCGCCTGGCCTGCGCCTGGCCGAATTAGGCTGAGCCGGACCCAAGCCCGGAAATGAAAACAGCGCCGCTTGCGGCGCTGTTTCTTTATCAAACGGCAAGACGCTAATGTTTGCGGCCAATCGCGCGCGCGCCGATGTCCCGCCGCAGCTGCTTGCCGGCGAACTGGATCTGGTCGGCCAGCGCGTAAGCCTTGCCCTGCGCCATCTTGACGCTGTCGCCCAGGCCCACCGCGCACAGCACGCGCCCGCCGTTGCTGCGCAGTTGCTTGTCCGCGTCCAGGCTGACGCCGGCGTGGAACACCATGCCGTCCTCGCTCTCCGGCGGAAGACCGCTGATCAGGTCGCCCTTGCGCGGCGCTTCTGGATAGCCTTCGGCCGCCAGCACCACGCCCAAGGCCACGCGTCGGTCCCATTCCGCTTCCACCTGGTTCAAGCGGCCGTTGACGCCGGCTTCCAGCAGCACGGTGAAATCGGACTTCAGCCGCGCCATGATGGGCTGGGTTTCCGGATCGCCGAAACGGCAGTTGAACTCGATGGTGTAAGGATTGCCTTGGGCGTCTATCATCAGCCCGGCGTAGAGAAAGCCGGTATAGCTGTGGCCGTCCTTCTTCATGCCCAGCACCGTGGGCAGGATGATTTCGCGCATCACCCGGTTGTGCACCGCCGGCGTCACCACCGGCGCCGGGCTGTACGCGCCCATGCCGCCGGTGTTCGGGCCCTGATCGTTGTCCAGCAGCCGCTTGTGGTCTTGGCTGGTGGCCATCGGCAGCACGTGGTCGCCGTCCACCATCACGATGAAGCTAGCCTCCTCGCCCTGCAGGAAATCCTCGATCACCACTCGCGCGCCGGCGCTGCCCATCTTGTTGCCCACCAGCATGTCGTCGATGGCGGCGTGCGCCTCGTCCAGCGTCAGCGCCACCACCACGCCCTTGCCGGCGGCCAGGCCGTCGGCCTTGATCACGATGGGCGCGCCCTTGGCGTCGACATAGGCATGGGCGGCGGCGGCGTCGCTGAAGGTTTCATACGCGGCGGTGGGGATGCCGTGGCGCTTCATGAAGGCCTTGGCGAAATCCTTGGAGCTTTCCAGCTGCGCGCAGTATTGAGTGGGGCCGAAAATCCGCAGCCCCTCGGCGCGGAAGGCGTCGACCACGCCGGCCGCCAGCGGCGCTTCCGGACCCACCACCGTCAGTTCGATCTTCTCCTGCTTGGCGAAAGCCACCCACTCCGCCACGCTGCCGAGCTCGACGTTGGTCAGGTTGGAGTCCAGCGCGGTGCCGGCATTGCCCGGCGCGACAAAGACCTTGGACACCCGGCGCGACTTGGCGATGCGCCAGGCCAGCGCGTGCTCGCGCCCGCCGGAGCCGATTACCAGTACTTTCATGTGCGATGCTCCACTCGTTTTTGCGGCGCGCCGCAACGCGCCGGATTCTTCACTCAACTCAACTGCCAACGCAGCCAGGCGAACAACACATTGCCGTTGTTGTGCCCGCCGGGAATATAAGTGGCCTGCAAGGCCAGCCGGCGGTATTCCACCGACACCAGCGGCAGCACCGCCGGCAACGGCGCGTAACTGTAGTCCGAGCGCGCGGTGACGCCGGCGGTAAAGCCCGCGCCCAAGCGCCAGCCTTCCAGCGGACGCCACACTTTCTGGAAGGCGTAGCCCACGAAGGGCTCCACGTCCTTATGCGAATCAAGGAAGGCCATCGCGTACACCGCGTGCCAATCGCCGTCGGCGTCGTAGCGATAGCGCCCCGCTCCCAGGCCCCACGGCCGTTCGTTGAACTGCTGGATCTTCTCTCTATCGTAGAAGGCGCGGTTATGCCACGTCACCGCCGGCACGTACAGCTCATACTGGTCGGAACGCCAGGCCGCCTCGATATTGGCGCGGCTCCGCTGCCAGAAACCTTGCGATTCGGCGGCGGACTCTTCGGCCCGCGCCGTCAGACTGCCGAACGCCAACAAGCCGGCGCCCAGCCAACAGACAATTGCTCTCATCGAAAAACAACAAACCCATGCAAAGAAGCCGGCATGCCGGCCTCCTCCGGTTAATCGGAAAAACTCAGTGGCGGAAGTGGCGCACTCCCGTCAGCACCATCGCGATGCCGTGCTCGTCGGCGGCGGCGAAGACCTCCTCGTCGCGCATCGAACCGCCCGGCTGGATGATGGCCTTGATCCCCTGTTCGGCGATGACGTCGATACCGTCGCGGAACGGGAAGAAGGCGTCGGACGACGCCACTGCGCCCTGCAGGCTCAAGCCTGCGTCTGCCGCCTTGCGCGCCGCGATGCGGGTGGAGTCCACGCGGCTCATCTGACCAGCGCCGATACCGGCAGTCTGACCATTTTTACAGAAAACAATTGCATTCGACTTCACATATTTCGCCACGCGCCAGGCGAATAGCAGGTCGGACAGCTCCTGCTGCGTCGGTTGACGTTGGGTCACCACACGCAACTCGTCCAGGCCCACATTGCGGATGTCCGGCGTCTGCACCAGCACGCCGCCGCCCACCCGCTTCAGCTCGAAGCGGTTAGAGCCGGCTTCCAGCGGAATTTCCAGCACGCGCACATTTTTCTTGGCGGCGATGACGGCCTTGGCTTCCTCGGTGAAGGCAGGCGCGATCAACACCTCCAGGAACTGGCCGGTCACCGCTTCCACCGTGGCGGCGTCCACCGGGCGGTTGAAGGCGATGATGCCGCCGAAAGCGCTGGTGGTATCGGTGGCGAAGGCCAGCCGGTAAGCGCTCAGCGTGTCGCCCGCCACCGCCACGCCGCAGGGGTTGGCGTGCTTGACGATGACGCAGGCGGTATCGTCGAAGGTCTTCACCGCCTCCCAGGCGGCGTCGGCGTCGGCGATATTGTTGTAGGACAGTTCCTTGCCCTGCAGTTGGCGATAATTGGCGATGGAGCCGGCGGCCGGGTCCAGGTCGCGGTAAAAAGCGGCCGCCTGGTGCGGGTTCTCCCCGTAACGCATGTCCTGAACTTTGACGAACTGAACGTTGAGGCGTTTTGGGAAGGCCACTCGTTCCGGCTTGCCCGCCAGCGCGCCGTCAGCCAGGCTGGTCAGATAGTTGGAAATGGCGCCGTCGTAGGCGGCAGTGTGAGTGAAGGCCTTCTTGGCCAACTCAAAGCGAGTGGCCTTGGACAGCGCGCCGCCGTTGGCGCGCATTTCATCGACCAGCGCCGCGTAGTCGGCGGCGTCGGTGACGATGGCCACGTGCGCCCAGTTCTTGGCGGCGGAACGCACCATGGTCGGCCCGCCGATGTCGATGTTCTCGATCGCGTCTTCCAACTCGCAGTCCGGATTGGCGATGGTGGCTTCAAACGGGTAGAGGTTGACGCAGACCAGATCGATGTTGCCGATATCGTGCTCGGCCATCTTGGCCACGTGTTCCGGCAGATCGCGACGGCCCAGGATGCCGCCGTGCACTTTCGGATGCAAGGTCTTGACCCGGCCGTCCAGCATTTCCGGGAAGCCGGTGTAATCGGACACCTCGGTCACCGGCACGCCGGCGTCGGCCAGCAGTTTGGCGGTGCCGCCGGTGGACAGGATGTGCACGCCTTGGGAGGCCAGGGCCTGGGCGAATTCCAGAATGCCGCTCTTGTCGGAGACGCTGATCAGCGCACGTTCGATTTTGCTCATGGTTCTCTACCGCGTTAACTAAAAAGGAACACAAAAAAAACCGGCCACCCTGTTCGGTATGGCCGGTTTGTCTTCATATCAAATCATAAGACTTCATCTTTTTGCGCAGGGTGTTGCGGTTCAATCCCAGCAACTCCGCCGCCCGGGTCTGATTGCCCTGGGTATGTATCAGCACCACCTCGAGCAATGGCTTTTCCACGCAAGCCAACACCATGTCGTAGATGGCGGAGGGGTTCTCGCCATCCAGGTCTCTGAAATACTGTTCCATCGCCAGCCGCACCGACTGCGAGATATGGTCATTGTTCTGCATGGTTATTATTCTGTCCAAGTCTGATTGGAATTAGCCATCCACCACCGTCTCCGAGTCGTGGTCCAACGCTTCCCCAGCGCCATCCAAATACACCAGCCGTTCGGAGTCCCCCGCCAAACGGTCTAAATAAGCCGCCACGGCCAAGCGCTGTTCCGCCGTGGACTCGAGTTGGTACATGTGCTGGCGGAACGCATTTCCGCCCTGCAGCCCCTTGGTGTACCAGGCGATGTGCTTGCGGGCGATGCGGCAGCCCGAGTATTCGCCGTAAAACTGGTATAGCTCATCCAGATGCCCCAGCAAGAGCTGGCGGATCTCGCTCACCTTCGGCGGCGGCAGGCATTCGCCGCTCTCCAGAAAATGCTGAATTTCGCGGAAAATCCACGGACGCCCCTGGGCCGCCCGTCCTATCATGATGGCATCGGCGCCGGTATGTTCCAGCACCCACTGTGCTTTCTGCGGGGTATCGATGTCGCCGTTGGCGATCAACGGAATCCGGATTTGCCGCTTCACCTCGCGTATCGTGTCGTACTCGGCCGCGCCGCGATACATGTCCTCGCGAGTACGGCCGTGCAAGGCCAGCGCGGCAATGCCGCAATCCTCCGCCAGCCTGGCCACTCTCAACGCGTTGCGGTGCTCAGGGCTCCAGCCGGTCCGCGTCTTCAGCGTCACCGGCACATCCACCGCCTTGACCACCGCCTCCAGGATACGACCCACCAGCGCCTCATCGCGCAGCAGCGCCGAACCGGCGGCCACATTGCACACTTTTTTGGCTGGACAGCCCATATTGATGTCGATGATCTGCGCGCCGCGCTCCACGTTGAGCCGCGCCGCCTCGGCCATTTGCGCCGGATCGGAACCCGCGATCTGCACCGAGATCGGCTCCACCTCGCCGGCGTGATCCGCGCGGCGCAAGGTCTTGGCCGTGGTCCACAGCGCCTTGTTGGAGGTGATCATTTCCGATACCGCCATGCCCGCGCCCAATTGCTTGCACAACATGCGGAACGGTCTATCCGTCACCCCGGCCATGGGCGCCACGATCAGCCGGTTTTTCAATGTGTACGAACCAATGCGCATGCTTGCGAAACTCTGGGATAACTGACTGAAGGGCCGGTATTGTAAAGCTTTTTCCCAGGGACGTGGATTTTTTTTGCTTATTTTTTGAGCAAACCCCATAGCGGCAAGCCATGGGATCGCGGGGATGAGGTGGAAGTTGGCCGATAAGCCGGGTCTTGTCGTTGGACAGTCATTCCTCTAGGCCTGCCGTTACCGACAGGCTCAAGCGACCTACCCGGGGATATACGCGAGCAACGTCAATTCCCCCTATTTGGTCTTGCTCCGGATGGGGTTTTGCCTGCCGTCCGTGTTACCACGTCCGCGGTGCGCTCTTACCGCAGAATAGGGCACCACACCCTACCTGTCCGACCGGGCTCTCACCCGGCCAGTACACCTTTTCACCCTTGCCTGATCCGTCCCGCCGCTTGCGCGGCGAAATAAAGAATCCGCGCCCTTGCGGGCGCTTCTTCCGGCCATCGGCGGTTCAGCTCTCTGCGCCACTTTCCATCGCCTCACGGCGTCCGGCCGTTAACCGGCATCCTGCTCTACGGAGCCCGGACTTTCCTCCCCGCTCCTTCTTGCGAATTCGCGCGGCGACTGTCTGGCCAACTTCCGGCCGCCATTCTACCCGATTCCGCCCCGGCCGGCCCGACATTTTGCCATGACAAACGCGATAATCCCTTATACTGGCGGGTCCACCGAGCGATAACGACAAAAACATGGAGCTGAATCAGGCCAAGCTGTCCCGTCTGCAATTGTTTGGCACGCTCGCTATTGTGTTCATGCTGGCGCTGACCTTGTCCAGCTACTTCCTGCTGAGCAGTTGGAATGACTTCCAGACCCGCCAGCACACCATACGTCAGGACGCTTACGCGCGCGCGCGCGACTACCTGCGCTCCTATGCCGATCACGCCGCCCAAACCTTGTCCGCGCTGCGCGAACGCACCAACGATACCCTGAAGCAAAGACTGCGCGAGCAAGTGGACCAGGCTTGGAACCTGGCCGACGCCGTCTGGCGCCAGGAGCGCCTGCGCCGGCCTCCGCGCCAAGTACAGCGGCTGATCGCGGAAGCGCTGCGGCCGCTGCGCTATTTCGACGGCCGCGGCTACTTCTTCATCGACGGCCTGGACGGGCGCTGCGTGCTGCTGCCCACCGCGCCGCAGTTGGAAGGTGGCTCGCTGCTGGCCAACCGCGACGACCAAGGCCGCTACATCATGCGCGCGCTGATCGAGTCCGTGGACAACCCTCAACAGCGCGGCTTCAGCTCTTACCGCTGGTACCAGCCGGGCCGCGGCGAGATGAGCGAGAAAGTCGCCTACGCCCGCCGTTTCGGGCCCTACAACTGGCTGATAGGCAGCGGCGAATATCTGAACAACGTCGAAACCGATATGCAGAAGCAAGGCCTGGAGATGCTGGCGCGAATGCGCTTCGGCCACGACAGCGGCGACTTCATGATCATAGACCGCCACGGCGTGATCCTGCTGGACCCATCCAATCCGACGATGAACGGCAAGCACTACTCCGCCCTGCCCGGCGCCGACCGCGGACGCATTGCCGAACTGATCCGCCGCGGCAAGCAAGGCGGTTTCATGGAATACCTGATCAGCAGCCTGGACGCGCCGCAAGGCGAGCGCTATCTGTCCTACGCGCGCCAACTGCCCGGCTGGGACTGGACCCTGGTCACCAGCCTGCGCGTGCAGTCCATCGAGGACAGCAGCCAGCGGGCGCGACAGGAACTGGAGCGCAGCCTGCGCGAACGCATCGTCGCCACCTTGCTGCTGACCCTGGCCGCCCTGTTGGTCGCCGCGGCTTTCTGCTGGTTCTTCCTGCGCTGGCTCAACGCGCTGGTGCAGCGCTACCGCCAAGACCTGCAGCAAAGCCACCTCTCGCTGGAACAGCGCTCGCGCGACCTGCGCCTCAGCCACTTCATGGTGGACAACGCCACCGATCTGATCGCGCTGCGCAACGCCGCCGGCGACATCGTCTACTGCAACCAAGCGGCGCGCCAACGGCTGGATTGCGGTTGCGACGCCGCGACGCTGACCCGCGCGCTGTTCCGTCCGGCCACGGACGCCCTGCCCCGCACCTTCGACACCCGGCTGCAGTGCTGCGGCGAAGAGCAATGGCTTGAGGTCACCGTCAGCCCGCTCAACTACCAGGGCGAAGACTATCTGTGCGCCACCGGCCGCGACATCACCGCCCGCCGTCAGACCGACCGCCAACTGCGGCTGGCCGCCAAGGTGTTCGAATCCAGCAACGAGGCCATCCTGGTCACAGACCCGGACAACCGCATCCTGGCGGTCAACCGCGCCTTCTGCGCGATCACCGGCTACGAAGAGAGCGAGGCGCTGGGCCAGACTCCGGCTCTGCTCGCCTCCGGCCGTCACGAACCGGCCTTCTTCGAAAACATGTGGCAGCAGCTGACCCAGCGCGGCCAATGGTCCGGCGAGATCTGGAACCGCCGCAAGAACGGCGACATCTTCCCGGAATGGCTGAACATCAGCGTGCTGCAAAACGAACAGGGCGAAATCAGCCATTACGTGGCGCTGTTCACCGACATCTCCGAACGCAAGGAGCAAGAGGCGCGGGTCCAGCACCTGGCCGAGTACGACGCGCTGACCGACCTGCCCAACCGCGTGCTGATCAACGACCGGCTGCAGCAGGCGATCCGCCAGGCCGAGTTGCGTCAGGGCCAGCTGGCGGTGCTGTTCGTCGATCTGGATCACTTCAAGAACATCAACGACACCCTGGGCCACGGCTTGGGCGACGAGCTGTTGAAACAGGCGGCCGGCCGCCTAGGCGCCGCGGTGGGCGCGCTGGACACCGTCGGCCGCACCGGCGGCGACGAGTTCGTGCTCATCCTGCCGTCCATTGATCAGCCCGGCGAGGCCGCTCAAGTGGCCGAACGCGTGCTGGCCGCGATGCAACGCCCCTTCGACATCGGCGCCCACCAGCTTACCGTCAGTTGCAGCATAGGCATCAGCCTGATGCCGGACGACGGTCGCGACCTTCAGAATCTGCTGATGAACGCCGATCTCGCCATGTACCACGCCAAGGCGCACGGCCGCAGCACCTTCCGCTTCTACACCCGGGAAATGAACGTGGAAGTGGCCGAACGGCTGCATCTGGAAACCCGGCTGCGCCGCGCCATCGAACATGGCGAGCTCTATCTGGTTTATCAGCCGCAATTCAATATGAGCGGCGAGCGCCTGCTCGGCTGCGAGGCGCTGGTGCGCTGGCGTGATCCGGAACACGGCTTGATCATGCCCTCTCGCTTCATTCCCATCGCTGAGGACACCGGCCTGGTGGTGCCGCTGGGACGCTGGGTGCTGGGCGAAGCTTGCCGCCAGGCGGCGCAATGGTACGACAGCGGCCTGCGCCCGGTGCGCATGGCGGTGAATGTCTCGGCGCGGCAACTGACGCGACCGGACTTCGTCGACGACGTGCGCGACGCGCTGCAAAGCAGCGGCCTGCCCGGCTACTGCCTTGAGATCGAAGTCACCGAAAGCACGTTGATGGAGGACGCGGACTTCGCCGCGCGCCAATTGGCGGTAATCAAGGCAATGGGCGTGCGCTTGTCGATAGACGATTTCGGCACCGGCTACTCCAGCCTGGCCTATCTGAAGCGCTTCGCGCCGGACACCATCAAAATAGACCGCTCCTTCATCATCGATCTGCCGCAGGACGAGGAAAACGCGGCCATCGTCTCCGCCATCGTTCACCTGGCCAACGCGCTGGGCATGGACACCCTGGCCGAGGGCGTCGAACACCCCCAGCAGCAAGCCTATCTGGGCAAGCTGGGCTGCTCGGCGATGCAGGGTTATCTGCTAGGCGCGCCGCTGTCGGCCGAGGCGATGGAGCAAAGGATGGATACGCTGCGGCAGCGCCTGTCAGTGTGAATCCGACCCGGCTTTTGCCGGGCCGGGCCCCGCAGGCTTCAGTCCAGCGGCCGGTTCGCCGTTTCCGGCACCATCGCCAGCCCGATCAGCGATATCAGCATGCACAACACCGCGTACAAGGCCGGCGCGTTGGGGTCACCGGTCAACCGGACCAGCCCGGCGGCGAAGAACTGGGCGAAGCCGCCGAAGATCATCACGCCGATACAATACACAATGGACATGCCGCTGGCGCGGATACGGCGTGGGAACAGTTCCGGCAACACCGCGATGCTCGGCACCGAGGTATACACCAGCGGCACCGTCAACACCGCCACCACCAAGAACAGCATCGGCCAGCTCGGTACCGCGTTGACCAGCATGAAGCCCGGATAGATCAATAACATTAACAACAAACGCGGCCACAGAATGGACTTGCGTCTGCCGATGCGGTCGCTCCAGCGCCCGGCTGACACTGACAGCATCACCTGCAACAGCGCCGCGGTTGAAGCCGCCCACATCGCTACCGCCAGTGACATACCCAGCACCGTCACCGCATGATTGGCAAGATAATGGACAATGATGAAGTTGGGCGCAGTGCCGCCTATGGTCAACAGCACTCCGGCCAACAACAGTCGCCAATGACGCCGCAGCAAGGTGCCGGCCGGTTCCGTCGTCGTTGCCGCCTGCGGCGCGACCGCAACGGCGGCGGTTTCATCCAGTTGACTGCGGATGTACTCGCCCACCGGAATTGCCAGTACCCCGATGGCGAACACCAGCCGCCAACCCCAGTCCTCCATTGCCGCAGCGGACAACAGCCCGCTTAACACGCTCACCGTCAGCATCCCTGCCAAGCCACCCAAACCCTGGCTGAGCAGTTGCCAGCTACAGTAATAGCCCCGCGACTTATCGTCGGCGTACTCCATCAGCATGGAGGTCGCTGCGCCCACCTGGCCGCCAACGGCAAACCCCTGCACCAGCCGCCCCAGCACTACCAGCACTGGTCCGAACAAGCCGGCCTGCGCGTAAGTGGGCGCCACCACGAACAGCATCGAGCCTATCGCCATCAGCCACAGGCTGAGCCGCAAAGCTGGCTTGCGTCCCTTCCGATCCGCATACAGGCCGATGACGATGCCGCCTATCGGCCGGCTGATGAAGCCGGTGCCGAACACCGCGAACGACAGCATCAATTGCAGCAGCGGCTCGTCGCTGAACGGAAAAAACAAGCGCCCCATTAAAGTGGCCAACGCGCTGTAGACGATAAAATCGTAGAACTCCAACGCATTGCCCACGGTGATGGCGGTGATCGCGCGCCGGCTGGGCGCGGCCGGCCGCGTGGCCGCCCATTGCGCCGCCGTCATTGCCCATCCCCAGCCGCGCCGCCCAGATAACGCTCCACCAGTTTGACCCAGTAGCTGGCTCCTACCGGCAAGACATCATCGTTAAAGTCGTAGCCTGGGTTGTGGACCATGCAGCCGCCCTCTCCATCGCCATTGCCGATGATTAGATAACAGCCCGGCACCTGCTCCAGCCAGAAGGCGAAATCCTCACTGCCAGTCAGCGGCGGCATCTCCGCCGCCACCCCATCCTCGCCCAGCCAGTCCAGCGCCACCTGCCGCGCCAGCGCGGTGGCCGATGCATCGTTGATCAATACCGGATAGCCATATTGATAATCCACCTCGGCGCGCGCGCCGAAACCGGCGGCCTGCGCTTCGGCCAACGCTTCGATCCGCTGCCGCAGCAAAGCGCGCACCTCCGGCCGCAAGGCGCGTATGCTCAGCCTCATTTCCGCGCTCTCCGGGATCACGTTCGGCGCCTCCCCTGCCAGAATCGCCCCCACCGTCACTACAGCCATGTCCAGCGGCGACACATTGCGCGCCACTACGCTTTGCAAGGCCATCACCAACGAAGCGGCCACCACCACTGGGTCCACCGCCTTGTCCGGCACCGCTCCGTGACCGCCTGTGGCGTGAATGCGGATTACCGCGGTGTCTCCAGAGGCCATGAACGGCCCGGGTCGGAACCCCAGTTGCCCCACCGGAAAGCCCGGCATATTGTGCATGGCGAAAATGGCGTCGCAGGGAAACAGCCGGAACAGGCCGTCGTCCAGCATGCGCTTGGCACCGCCCTTGCCCTCTTCCGCCGGCTGGAAGATCAGATGCACGGTGCCGCTAAAGCTGTCGCGCCGCGCCAGCTCGCAGGCTGCGGCCAGCAGCATCGCGGTATGGCCGTCATGGCCGCAGGCGTGCATTTTCCCCTCTACGCGACTGGCCCAGGGCAGGCCGGTAGTCTCCTGGATCGGCAGCGCGTCCATATCCGCGCGCAGACCTATGCACGGCCCCTCGCCGCGGCGCAGGGTGCCCACCACGCCGGTGACGCCCAATCCTTCGTGAATCTCGTAGCCCCAGTCGCGCAGGCAGCGGATTACCCGGCTACGGGTTTCCACCTCCTCGAAGCCTAATTCGGGGTGGGCGTGAATGTCGTGGCGCAGCGCGATCATCGCCGGGGCGATATCGCGGATGCCGGGCAGAATGTGAGCGTTCATGGCGTCGTCTCCTTATGGTGTCTATGAGCCTCTTGTCGCACACTGTCTTGGCGGCGATGGATACAACGCCGCGACAGCGATCACAGACTAGCGGCAATAGTTAACAGGTGAATAGACTTGAGAAAGTGGTCGAGAACACTTCTGGTTGTCCACTTGGAGAAGAGATGAAACTGCAGCAACTGCAAGCGCTGATCGCGCTGGCTGACGGCGGCGGCATTCGCGCCGCCGCGCGCATGTTGGGTCTGTCCCAGGCCGCAGTCAGCAAGACGCTGCGCGAGCTGGAGCAAGAACAGCGGCTGCCCCTGTTGCAGCGTCACGCCAGCGGCGCGAGGCTGACCGAGGCGGGCCAGGCGCTGCTGATCCATGCTCGCCAGGTGGCGATGCAGCTGGAACGCGCCCACGGCGAAATGGAGGCGATGCGCGGCCAACGCGACGCCAGGCTATGCATAGGCGTCACGCCCTGGCTGGTGCCCACGCTATTGCCGGAAGTGGTGTTGCGCTTTCGCCAACGTCTGCCGGAAATCCGGCTGGAACTATTCGAAGGCTTGCTGGCGGTGGCGCTGCCGCGCTTGCGCGACGGCCAGATGGATTTCGCCATCGGCCCGCTGTTCGAGCCGCTGGCGCAGGAATTCCATTGCCAGCCGCTGTTCAGCCACGGCGGCCGTGTGTTCGCCCGCAACGGCCATCCTGCGTTGCGCGCACAATCCTTGTCCGCGCTGCTGGAGCAGGATTGGGTGGTCAATTACAGCCCGGCCAGTTACCGCCACGTGCTGAACCAACTGTTCACCCGACACGGCCTGGCTATCGCGCCGGAACGGCTGATCTGCGCGCAGTCGATGGCGCTGCTGGCCGGCCTGGTACAGGCCGGCATGCTCAGCTATGGCCCGGAACCCTTGTTGCTGTGCCCGGAATTCGCCGGCAAGGTCCAGGCCTTGTCGCTGCGGGAAGACATGGAAGAGATCGTCATCGGCGTGATCAGCCTGCAAGGGCAGGCTCACGGCTACGCCGCGCGCGGCTTCATCGACTGTCTGCGGCAGACGCTGCGCCAACGCATGCGATCGCCCCGGCCGGAGGACCGGGCGCTGGCGCACATGCTGACGCTGCGGTTTTAGAACCCGTTCAAAGCCGCGAAGATTCGTCGGTACGGCATTGACCGGCGATTGCCTCGCTCAATCAAAGCGCAAGGTGTAACGCGACTCCACCGAGGCGTCGGTACCCGCCCGCAGCACCATCGACCAGCCCTTGCTCAGTTGATAGGCCAGCTTCACCGCCTGGTTCGCGCTGGTTACGCCGTACTCGTAGCCCAAATACAGTTCGCGGGTCAGCTGACGGCCCACCGTCACCACCTGCTCCGCCGGGCTCACCGTGCCGTTGGCCAAGGTTTTTTCCTTGCGGCTGGACACGCCCAAGTCATCGAACAGGCCGATCTGGTCGTTGAGCGAACCGGCCAACATCATGCCGGCGGAGGCCGCCAGATCGTTGTCGTCGCGCTCGCCGCTCGCCGCCCGGCCCAACACCAGCCAGGCCAGCTTGTCCTTTTCCGACATCGGCTCGTCCGCGATCAGACGCACCTTGGGCACCGACACCGAACCGCTGACTTCCACGCCGGCGCCCACCGGCGACAGGCGGCGCTTGGCGCGCACATTGAGCAGCGGATTATCCAGCGGGCCGTTGAAGGTGATCGCGCCGTACTCGATGTCCAAGTCCTGTCCGTAAGCCTTGTAACGGCCCTTGACCACACGCACCTGGCCCTTGGCGCCCGGCGCTTCGCCCGGATTGGCGCTCACGCGCACCGAGCCGGTCAAGTCCACGTTCAAGCCCTGGCCGGAGAAGCGGAAGTGATCTCCCAGGTCCAGATCCAGCGCCACTGTCAGCGGCATGCTGGCGAAGGCCGACGGCTCCGGCCCGGGCCGGCCCTTGACCATCACGTCGTCGCTCAGGCTGGGCGCGCCGAACTTGGGCAGGCCGATGCGGCCCTGATCCGCGCGGATATGGCCGGTCAGCGACAATTTGCCAGCCACCATCGCCAGTTCCGTGCGGCCGGACACTACCAGGCGGCGGTTGGGACGGTCGAACACGCCAAACTTGCGCAACTCCACCGCTACCCGCGCATCCGGGGTGTCGCCGCTGAGATCCAGCGCTCCGCTAGCCGCCACCTCGCCTTCGCCGCCGGCGAAACGCAAGCGCTCCAACACCAGCTTGCGGCCGTCCAGCCGAGCCAGCAGGCTGCCGTCGCCCAGGCGGATGCCGGTGCGGCGGTCGGCCAGCAATAATTTGTCGCCGCGTATCGTCCCTTGCGCCATCGGCAGGCTCAGCGCGCCGGTCAGCGCCAGATTGGCGCCGATCTGACCGCCCAGTTCCAAAGACGGGCCGGCGAAGCTGGCCAGCGTCGCCAGCGAGGGCACGCTGGCGCTGACGGTGGCGTTGAGCGGGGTTTTGGCGTCGATGGCGCCGCCGTTCCACGGCACGGAACCCTTGCCTTGCAGCTGGGCGTAGCGGCTGTCCAAATTCAGATCGAACAAGGCGCGGCCGCCGTCCAACGTCAGGGTGGCGACCGCGGTCTTCAAGCCCAGCGCCACGTCCTTGCCCTTGTCTCCCGGCAATTGCACATCGCCGCCGGCGCGGCGCAGCACGAATTGGCCCTTGGCGTTGGCCGCCAGATTCAGATTCCAGTCCGAGTCGAAGCTCAGATCCTGCTTCACCGGCAGGCTGAGCAAGGGGCCCAGCTCCGCCAGCCTCAAACCGCGCGCGGAGCCGCGGGTGCTGAGCGCTCCGTTGGCCCCGCGGTTGAGTTCCGCCAGGGTAATGCTGCCGCCCAGCGCGGCCAAGCGGGCGTTGCCCACCTTGATCTGCTCGCCCAGCTCCAGCGCCACCGGTGCCAGCAGGCTGAGGCCGGGACGACCGCTCAACTCCAGCTTGCTCAAGGTGCCGGCCCAAGGCCCGGCCTCGCCGCGCAAGCCGCCGCTGGCCGCCAGTTGCAGCGCGTAGGGGTGATCGGCCAGTCGGAAACGTCCATCCAGCTGCAGGGCGTGGCGCGCGCGGGTGCCGTTGGCGCTGGCGCGCAATTGCTCGGCGCGGAAACCGCCGGCCTGCAGCGCGGCCACATCCAGTTTGAGCTGGAACGGGCTGTTCTGGTCCGCTTTGACGTTGCCGCTGAATTGCATGCTCTGCACAGCGATATTGCCCGGCAGCTTCAGACGGTCGGCTTGCAGATTGGCGCTGATCAACGGCGCCTTGGGCGTGCCAGCCAGTTCTCCCTGCCCCTTGACCACACCGGAGAAGCCGGGGCCGATCAGACCGAGGTTGGGCGCGTCGATCAAGAGTTTTAACTTGTCGCCGGCGGCGCCGTAAGCGCCGTTGGCCTGCAGCCGGTTCTGCGCCAGCCTCAGGTCGGCGCTGAGCGATTTCAGGCGTTCGCCCTGCAGTTGCAGGTCGGCGGCGCCGCTTAGCGGCGCACCGGACAGTTTGCTGGGGGCGAATTGCAGCTTGGCCGCCACATTCAGCGGGCTGACCAGTTGGCCCTTGGCCTGCAGACTGGCGTTGAGGTCGCCGCTGGGCAAGCCGGGCTTGAGCTTGGACGGGTCTGCGCGATTGAGCTTGCCGTTGAAATCGAACAACTGCTTGCCATCCAGCCCCAATTGGCCGGATAGAGCCAGGCTGCCCACGCCGGCGGTCAATTCCGCCTGCCGGATCAGCAGCGCCGGGTGCGGCGCCGGCGCAAAACCGACATTGGCCTTGGCCTGCAGGGTTTTGCCCTTGAGCTGGGCCAGGATGTTCGGACCGCTCAGGGGGCCGTCCAGCGTCACTCGGCCGTCCAGACTGTCGTCCGGCGCGTCGGCGTGCAATTGCCGCAGGCCCAGTTTGGAAATATCCAACGCCAGCTTGAGCCGGTCCGGCCGCACCTGGCCGGCCAGGCCGATTTCGCCGCCGGCGATCCGGGCGTGGGTGTTGAACAGCTCCAGCGCCTTGTCGTCGGCGCGGAACTCACCGGCCAACAAGGACAGCGGCAAGCGCTGCTCGGACAAGGGGCCGGCCTGCTCGTTGAGCAGGGTCAGCCCGCCTTTGACGCGCTGGCCGGCGTCCGGCTCCGCAAACACCGCCAAACTGAGTTTGGCGCGCGGCCATTCAGGCAGGATGGCTTGCGGATTGATGCCGGCCATGCGCGCGTCCAGCCGGGTGAAGCTGTTGAAGGGGTTGCTGGCGAAGGGCAGCAGGCCGCCCTTGACGTCGGCCACCAGGTCTTTGCCGGACAACTCGCCGTCAAAGCTCAGGTGCAGCAGATCGCCGCCCAGCGCCAGCCGCGCCTGATAGGGAATCTTGTCCAGTTCGCCGTCGGCGCTGAGCTTGCCCTGCAGCGCAAAGGGCTTGGCGTCGGCCAATTGCAGCGCCGCCGCGGCCTCGCCCCAGGGCGAACCCAGGCGCTTGAGCTTGAGATCGTGGCGCCGGCCGTCGTAGACGTAGCCGGCTTCCAGGCCGTAAAGCCGCAGCTTGGCGGGCTCCAGCGTTACGCTGGCCACGCTCAGCCGGTCCAGACGGATGCCCAGGGGCAAGGCCAGAGATTCCGGCGCACCGCTGGGCGGGGCGGCCGGCGTCGGTTTCACCGCCACCTTGACGTGGCCCACCGCCAATTGCCGCACCCACAATTGGCGCTGCCACAAGGCGCCCGGCCGCCAGTCCAGCTGCACGGACTCGATGTCCACGTCGCTGCCGGCGCTGCGCACGCGCACCTCACTCAGTTTGAAGCCGTCCCACAGCGTGCCTTCGGCTTGCTTGACGCTGACGGCGTTGCCGCTGAGGCCGCCCAACGACTGCATCAACCAGGCAAAGCCGGCGCGGCTGCCGGTCAGCCAGGCGCTGGCGGCCAGCAGCAGCGCGACCAGCAACAAGGGCAGCCACAGCAGCCAGCGCCAACGACGGCGCTTGGGCTTGGCCGGCGGCGGCGGCGGGGCGGTGTCGGGAGTGGGGGAGGTGTCGGTTTCGCTCATGAATGCATTCGGGTCAGAAGGCCAGGCCCAGGCTGAGGTTCCAGCGGATTTTGCCGTCGCGCTCCGCCTTGGCGAAGTCGAAGGCCAGCGGGGCCACCGGGCTCATCCAGCGCACGCCTACGCCGTTGGCGCGCTCCACCTGGAAGCCCTTCCAGCTCTGGCTGGCGTTGCCGGCGTCGGTGAACAACGCCAGATACCAGTCCGGCTTGATCGGGATTTGATACTCCAGGCTGCCGGTGGCCACCACGCGGCCGCCCAGCACCGAGCCGTTGGGGCCCGGCAGGCCCAAGCTCTGGTAATCGTAGCCACGCACGCTGTTGGCGCCGCCGGCGCGGAATAGGATGGAGGACGGCACCGCGTCCTTGTCGTTGGCCCACACTTGGCCCAGCTCCAGCCGGCCGACAAAGGTGCCGTACTTGGGAAACGGCGACCAGTATCCGACGGTGCGGGCGTAGCCGCGGACATAGGAGGTGGAGGACAGGGCGCTGCCGACCGTGCCGGAAAGCTGGAAGTCCAGCAAGACGCCGGAACGCGGCCGCATCAGATCGTCCACCGCGCGCTGGGTCCAGCCGTAGACCAGCTGCAAGGCGCGGGTGTCCTTGTTGGACACGCCGCCGGCCTCCTCGCTTTCCATCAGGTACTGCAGGCCGAGGCGCGCCTCGATATTGCCGCGAGTACGGGTGCGCCAGCCGCCCACATCGCTGCTGCGGGTTTTCAGGCCCTGCACGTCGTCGGTCTTGAAAGCGCTGGTGATGGAGTGGGAATAGCCGTCGGACTGGCGCGGAAAGCCCAGACCCAACGACAGCGATTGCTGGTTTTTCTTCCAGTTGGTCACCAGCGAGCCGGTGTAGCCGCGGCGGAAGATATTGTAATGGTCGTAACCGACGCGCACGCCAGGGCCGTCGCCGGAGTCGTAGATCAAGCCCAGCTCCAGCTTCTGGCGCGGCATTTCGGTGACGTCCACTTCCACCGGCACCCGGTGGGTCTCCGGGTCGATACGGGCCATGTCGGCGCTGACCACCACATTGGAGAAATGCGGCGCCTGCTCTAGCGCCGACTGGTAATCAAAAATTTTCTGCAGCCGGTAGGCGGTGCCGGGGGAGAAATCCGCCAAGCCGGTGGCGATCTTTTCCGGATAACGCTTCATGCCTTTGACGGTGATGTCGCCGAACAGGATCACCGGGCCGCTGTCGATGTCCACCACCAGTTGCGCGCGGCGGGTGGCCGGATCGATTTCCGCCACGCTTTTGCTGATCTGCGCTCTGGGGAAGCGGTCGGCGGTGATCAGACGCATCACCGCGCGCTTGCTGCCGTCCCAGTCGGATTGTCGATAAGGCGCGCCCATCGGCAGCGACCAGGCCTCCAGCACCGCGGCGAAGCGTTGCTGGAAATCGCCTTCGTCGCGTATCGGCCCGTTGAGGCGAATGGTGACGTCGTCGATCAGCGTGGGTTCGCCGGGCTTGACCTCGATCACGTACTGCCGGGCGCTTTCTTCGCGCACAGTGACGCGCGCGTCGAAGTAACCCTCGGTCTCCAGCAGCTTGCGCGCGTCCTCCGGGGTGCTCCGCACCAGTTCGGTCAGCAGCGTTTCGTCCATTTCTTCTTCCAGACGGCTGGTGACCAATTCCAGATTGTCTTGCAACAAGCCGGCCAGGCCGGAAGGCGCGTCGACGCGCACGCTGTAATCGAGCTTGGCCCAGGCGGGCGCAGCCGACAGCAATAAGATCAATGAAATAAGCAGGCGGGAGCTTGGCATGGTCCGATTCGTTTGGTGTCGAGGCCATGGTAACGAAACTTGCGGCGGCTGGCGAGAAGCGGCTGGGCGGCTTCAAAATCGCGGGGACAGGCCGGCGTTTTCTTAAACCAAAAGCTTAATTTATATTCAATGTAAATTTAGATAAACGGCGCGCAGGCATTCGCTTTGCTCATCGCAACCCGGCCACGCGCGCCAATCAGGCGCAAGGCGGTATGACTGGCCGCGCGGACAATAGTTTTGCCCTCAAGCGTTTTTTATAGCGCTCGCTCAAAATGGGCAGGCGTAAAAAAAGGGCAAACCCGGAGGTTCGCCCTTTTCCTTTCCGAGCCGCGCTTACTTCTTGCGCTGCGGCGGCAAATCAGTGCAAGTGCCGTGCGCCACTTCCGCCGCCATGCCGATG
Organism: Chromobacterium sp. IRSSSOUMB001; assembly: GCF_023507765.1. Lineage (NCBI taxonomy): Bacteria > Pseudomonadati > Pseudomonadota > Betaproteobacteria > Neisseriales > Chromobacteriaceae > Chromobacterium > Chromobacterium sp. IRSSSOUMB001. The sequence goes on along the minus strand of NZ_JALCYU010000003.1, from coordinate 213,068 downwards.
GACTCGCCCATGGTGGGATGCGGGTGGATGGTCTTGCCGATGTCGGTGGCGTCGCAGCCCATTTCGATGGCCAGGCAGACTTCGCCTATCATGTCGCCCGCATGCGGACCGACAATGCCGCCGCCGATGATCTGGTGGCTTTCGGCGTCGAAGATCAGCTTGGTGAAACCCTCGTCGCGACCGTTGGCGATGGCGCGGCCGGAGGCGGCCCATGGGAACACGCCCTTCTCGATCTTCAGGCCTTGCTTCTTGGCTTCGTCCTCGGTGACGCCGACCCAAGCCACTTCCGGATCGGTGTAGGCCACGCCCGGAATCACGCGCGCGTCGAAGTAGGACTTCTGGCCGGCGCAGTTTTCCGCCGCCACATGGCCTTCATGCACGCCCTTGTGCGCCAGCATCGGCTGGCCGACGATGTCGCCGATGGCGAAGATGTGCGGCACATTGGTGCGCTGCTGCTTGTCCACCGGGATGAAGCCGCGATCAGTCACCGCGATGCCGGCGTTCTCGGCGCCCAGCAGCTTGCCGTTGGGCGCGCGGCCGGTGGCGTACAGCACCAGGTCGTAGCGTTGCGGCTCTTTCGGGGCTTGATCGCCTTCGAAAGTCACCCACACGCCGTCGTCCTTGGGCTCCACGGCCACGGTCTTGGTGTTCAGCATGATGTTGTCGAAACGATGGGCGTTCCACTTCTGCCAAACCTTGACCAGGTCGCGGTCCGCGCCCTGCATCAGGCCGTCCATCATTTCCACCACGTCCAGGCGCGCGCCCAGCGTGGAGTAGACGGTGCCCATTTCCAGGCCGATGATGCCGCCGCCGATGATCAGCATGCGGTTGGCCACGCCCTTCAGCTCCAGCGCGCCGGTGGAGTCCACCACGCGCGGATCATCCGGAATGAACGGCAGCTTCACCACGCGGGAACCGGCGGCGATGATGGCGTTCTTGAATTTGACGATTTTCTTCTCGCCGCTCTCTTCGCGGCCCTTGCCGGTGGTGGCGGACACTTCGATGTGGTGCGGGTCGATGAAACGGCCGTTACCGCGCACGATCTCCACCTTGCGCGCCTTGGCCATGCCGGCGAGGCCGCCGGTCAGCTTGGCGATTACTTTTTCCTTGTAACCGCGCAGCATGTCGATGTCCACTTCCGGCTTGCCGAACTTGATGCCGTTGGCGGCCAGATGGCTGACTTCGTCGATCACCGCCGCGTTGTGCAGCAGCGCCTTGGACGGGATGCAGCCCACGTTCAGGCACACGCCGCCCAGGGTGGAATAGCGCTCGACGATGACCACTTTCAGGCCCAGGTCGGCCGCGCGGAAGGCGGCGGAATAACCGCCGGGACCGCCGCCCAACACCATCACGTCGCATTCCACGTCGGCGCCGCCGCTATGGCTGGCGGCCACCGGAGCGGCCTGCGGCGCGAAGCCGGCTTGGGTGGTAGCGGACGCGACGCCGGTGGTTTCCACCGGCTTGGGCGCAGCCGGAGCCGCGGCGGCTGCGCCGGCGGCTTCTACGATCACGATCACATCGCCTTCGGAGACTTTGCCGCCCACGGCGACGCGCACTTCCTTGACGGTGCCGGCGGCTTCGGCCGGCACTTCCATCGTGGCCTTGTCGGTTTCCAGCGTGATCAGGCTGGCTTCTTTCGCGATCACGTCGCCCGGCTTGACAAAGACTTCGATCACGTCCACGTTGTTGTGGCCGCCGATGTCCGGGACTTTCAGTTCAATCAGATTGCTCATGGTTTTCCATCCGCAACGTAAGGCGGAAGCCCGGAGGCCTCCGCCGATATTCAGCAGAATCGTTCGCTTGAGCGGCGCGCTCCGGCTAGACCGGAGCGGCCGTTCTGCTGGCGATTACAGAATCAGGCGGCGCACGTCGGACAGCAGCTTGCCCAGATGCACGGTGAAGCGCGCGGCGGCGGCACCGTCGATCACGCGGTGATCGAAGGACAGCGACAGCGGGCACATCAGGCGCGGCGCGAATTCCTTACCGTTCCACACCGGCTTGATCTGCGACTTGCAGACGCCGAGGATGGCCACTTCCGGCGCGTTCACGATAGGCGTGAAGCTGGTGCCGCCAATGCCGCCCAGGCTGGAGATGGTGAAGGTCGCGCCCTGCATGTCGGTGGGCTTGAGCTTGCCTTCGCGGGCCAGCTTGGACAGGTCGGTCAGTTCCTGAGCGATCTGGCGCAGGCCCTTCTTGTCCGCGTCCTTGATCACCGGCACCACCAGGCCGTTAGGCGTGTCGGCCGCGAAGCCGATGTGGTAATACTGCTTCAGCACCAGGTTGTCGCCGTCCAGCGAGCTGTTGAAGGTCGGGAAGGCCTTCAGCGCTTCGGCGGCCGCCTTGATGATGAAGGCCAGCGGGCTGATCTTCAGGCCGGACTTTTCCCACTCCTTGCCCACGGTCTTGCGGAAGTCTTCCAGCTCGGTGATGTCGCACTCATCGTTGAAGGTTACGTGCGGGATCATCACCCAGTTGCGCGACAGATTGGCGCCGGAAATCTTCTGGATGCGGGACAGCGGCTTGGTTTCGATCGGGCCGAACTTGGCGAAATCGACTTTCGGCCACGGCAACAGGTCCAGACCCGCGCCGGAGCCCGCCGGCGCGGCGGCCGGGGCCAGCGAGGCCGGGTTCTGCATCACGCCCTTGACGAAGGCTTTGACGTCGTCTTCCGTGATGCGGCCCTTGCGGCCATTGCCCTTGACCTTGCCCAGATCCACGCCCAGTTCGCGCGCCAGACGGCGCACCGACGGACCGGCGTGGGCCTTGGAGAAGGCGATTTCGTCGATGGCGGCGGCCACGGCCGCGGCGACCGGTGCCACGGCGGGTGCAGCGGCTGCCGGGACCGGAGCGGCCGGGGCTGCTGCCGGAGCCGGCGCGGCGGCTGCCGGGACGGAGGCGGCTGCGACAGCGCCTTCCACCACCACGATCAGATCGCCTTCGCTGACCTTGTCACCCACTTTCACTTTGACTTCCACCACGCGGCCGGCGGCGGAGGCCGGCACTTCCATGGTGGCCTTGTCGGTTTCCAGCGTGATCAGGCTGTCGTCGACGGCGATGTCATCGCCGACCTTGACGGTGACTTCAATCACGTCGACGCCATTGTGACCGCCAATGTCCGGCACGCGGATTTCACTGCGGCCGGAGGCCGCGGGCGCTGCGGCCGGAGCGGCTGCCGCTGGAGCCGGAGCCGCTGCAGGCGCGGCTGCGGGAGCCGGGGCTGCGGCCGCCGGGGCCGGCGCGGACGCGGCGGCGCCCACTTCCAGGATGGCGATCACGTCGCCTTCGGAGATCTTGCCGCCAACGACGGCTTTGACTTCCTTGATCACGCCCGCGGTTTCCGCCGGCACTTCCATGGTGGCCTTGTCGGTTTCCAGCGTGATCAGGGAGTCGTCCACGGACACGGTCTGGCCCGGGACGATGAATACTTCGATGATGTCTACATTGCTGTGACCGCCGATGTCGGGCACTTTCAATTCGATCAGATTGCTCATGAGCTTTCCATTCGTAAGGCGGAAGCCCCTGTCGGGGCTTGCCGCCGGATATCCGCTACAGATTCGCTTGCCATGCAAAGGCGGAACACCCCGGCCTGGACCGGGGTTTCCGCCCTGCGATTACACCTTCCAGCTAGGCAGCTTGTCGGTCTTGATGCCGTACTTGGCGATCGCCTCGGCCACCTTGGACGCTTCGATCTTGCCGTCGCGCGCCAGAGCGGACAGCGCCGCCAGAGCCACGTGGTAGCGATCCACCTCGAAGAAGGAGCGCAGGTTGGCGCGGCTGTCGGAGCGGCCGAAGCCGTCGGTGCCCAGCACCACGTAACGGCCCGGAACGTATTCGCGAATCTGATCGGCGTAGTTGCGGATGTAGTCGGTTGCGGCCACGACCGGACCTTGACGGCCGGACAGTTGCTGCGCCACGTAGGAGGCGCGAGCTTCGGCGGTCGGGTTCAGCAGGTTGTGACGCTCGGCTTCCATGCCGTCGCGGCGCAGCTGGTTGAAGGAGGTCACGCTCCAGATGTCGGCGCCGATGCCGAAGTCCGCCTTCAGCAAGTCGGCCGCGGCCATCACTTCGCGCAGAATGGTGCCGGAGCCCATCAGCTGCACTTTGACCTTGGCGTCGCCGCCGTCCTGCAGCAGGTACATGCCCTTCAGGATGCCCTCTTCCGCGCCCGCCGGCATGGCCGGATGAACGTAGTTTTCGTTCATCAGGGTCAGGTAGTAGAAGACGTCTTCCTGCTCGGCGTACATGCGGCGCAGGCCGTCCTGCACGATCACCGCCAGTTCATAAGCGAAGGTCGGGTCGTAGCTGATGCAGTTCGGAATCAGGCCGGCCTGAATGTGGCTGTGACCGTCTTCGTGCTGCAGGCCCTCGCCGTTCAACGTGGTGCGGCCGGCGGTGCCGCCCAGCAGGAAACCACGGGCGCGCATGTCGCCGGCGGCCCAGGCCAGATCGCCGATGCGCTGGAAGCCGAACATCGAGTAGTAGATGTAGAACGGAATCATCGGCTGGCTGCTGTTGGCGTAGCTGGTCGCCGCGGCGATCCAGTCGGCCATCGCGCCCGGCTCGTTGATGCCTTCCTGCAGGATCTGGCCGTCCTTGGATTCCTTGTAGAACATCAACTGGTCATGATCCTGCGGCACATAGTTCTGACCCTGGGTGGACCAGATGCCGTACTGGCGGAACATGCCTTCCATGCCGAAGGTACGGGATTCGTCCGGCACGATCGGTACCACGCGCTGACCAATGTTCTTGTCCTTCATGATGGTGCCCAGCATGCGGACGAAGGCCATCGTGGTGGAGAACTCGCGGTCGCCGGACGCTTGCAGCTGCGCGTCGAACACGGACAGTTCCGGCGTTTGCAGCGGGGTGGTCACCGGCTTGCGCGCCGGCAGGTAGCCGCCCAGCGCTGCACGGCGTTCACGCATGTACTTCATTTCCGGGCTGTCTTCGGCCGGCAGATAGTACGGCACGTTCGGCAGTTCTTCGTCGGACACTGGGATGCCGAAACGGTCGCGGAATTTGCGCAGTGAATCCAGATCCATTTTCTTGGCCTGGTGCGCGATATTCTTGGCTTCGCCGGACGCGCCCATACCGTAACCCTTGATGGTCTTGGCCAGGATCACGGTCGGACGGCCGTTGGCGTTGTTGGACGCCTCGTGGTAAGCGGCGTACACCTTGTGCGGATCATGGCCGCCCCGGTTCAGCGCCCAGATCTCGTCGTCGGACATATTGGCGACCATTTCGCGCAGCTCCGGGTATTTGCCGAAGAAGTGTTCGCGAACGTAAGCGCCGTCCTTGGATTTGAAGGTCTGGTAATCGCCGTCCACGCACTCGTCCATGCGCTTCTTCAGCAAGCCCTTGGTGTCCATCGCCAGCAGCGGATCCCAACGCGAGCCCCAGATCACTTTCAGGACGTTCCAGCCGGAACCGCGGAAATCGCCTTCCAGTTCCTGGATGATCTTGCCGTTGCCGCGCACCGGGCCGTCCAGACGCTGCAGGTTGCAGTTGATCACGAAGATCAGGTTGTCCAGGCCTTCGCGGGACGCCATCGAAATCGCGCCCAGGGATTCCGGCTCGTCCATCTCGCCGTCGCCGCAGAAACACCACACTTTGCGACCCGGAGTCTTCGCCAGACCGCGGCTTTCCAGATACTTGAGGAAGCGGGCCTGGTAGATGGCCATCAAGGGGCCCAGGCCCATCGAGACGGTCGGGAACTGCCAGAAGTCCTTCATCAGCCACGGGTGCGGGTAAGAGGACAGACCGTTGCCGTCCACTTCCTGACGGAAGCTGTCCAGCTGCTCCGCGGACAGGCGGCCTTCCATGAAGGCGCGCGCGTACACGCCCGGGGAAATATGGCCCTGGAAGTAAATCAGATCGCCGTCTTGCTCATCGTTCTGAGCGCGCCAGAAGTGGTTGAAACCCACATCGTACAGAGTGGCGGAGGATTGGAAGGAGGCGATGTGGCCGCCCAGCTCCAAGTCCTTCTTGCCGGCGCGCAGCACCAAAGCGGCGGCGTTCCAGCGATTGATCGAGCGAATGCGGTGCTCCAGCTCGTGGTTGCCCGGCGACTTGGCTTCTTTGCCGAGCGGAATGCTGTTCTGGTATGCGGTGGTGGCGTCAAACGGCAGATGGGCGCCGCGGCGGCGGGTGCGCTCGACCAGTTTCTCCAACAGGTAATGCGCGCGTTCCGGGCCTTCGGCGTCCAGCACCGACTCCAGCGCTTCAGTCCATTCCTGGGTTTCCAACGGATCGATATCGTCAGGGAAAGTTGCAGCCATCTCTGGTCCTCACAGCAAGGTGGATCGGGGGCCGTATGTAGCACTGCGCGGCCCCGCGTTATTGCAATTGGCTCGGATTCGAACCAATTTATTAGCTTCAGATTATAAACGAACGCAATCGCAAATAAAAATGTTCATTTACGAAAAGAGCGCCGTGTCTTGAGCAAGTGTACGTCTTCCCGCTTTCACAAAGGAATAGGTCAAGCGTACTAACGCTTGTTTAGGGGCGTAAAACAGCGGTTATTGCGCCGCACCATGTTGTTTTTTTGCGATTTGCTGTCGTAAATTGAAACATTCGTTTCAGTTGCGCGCTTACTTCTTCCTCTCGTCCCTGACCAGCCTATCCAGTTCGCGGATGCGCGCTTCGATTGAGGAGCGCAGGTAGAAATCGTCGCCCTTGGCCTTGCCGGCCAGTTGGAACTGCTCCATAGCCGGCTGGTAGCGCTGTTCATAATAGAAGGCGTTGCCCAGCGCCGCGTGGTAACGCAGCGGATCGCGGTCGGCGTACAAACTGGCCTGCCGCCGATACAGGCCGGCGTTGTCCGGATGGCGCCCCAACTGAGTCTTGATCAGGCTCAGCGCCCCCTGGCTGTCCCCGCTGGCGACGGCGACGTCGATGTCCAACAGTTGCAGCGACAAGCTCTGCGGAAAACGGACCAAACCCGCGCGCGCCGCGTTGCGGGCGGCGGGCCAGTCCTTGCGTTCGCGCTCTATCGCCACCTCCAGCCCCCGCAGCATCGGGTGGTCTGGTAGCTTGGTCCGCGCCTTGGCCAGCGCCTGACGCGCGCCGGCGATATCGCGCTGGCGCAGCTTGACCTGAGCCAAGCCGTACCACTGCGCGCCCTCGTTCAGATACAGACCTCGGTCCAGCGCCGCCTCGTAATAGCGCTGCCCTTCGTCCGGCGTCAGCGTCGCGGCGCGCAGTTTCTCGCGCACCAGCAGGTAGTCCACGCTGTCCGCGCGCATCTTCACCGGGTAGTCCAGCGCGCGGTTTTCCGCTTCGCTGATGCGCTCCAGCGTCACCGGGTGGGTGCGCAGGAAGGCCAGCGCCGCGTTGTCGCTGTAACGCTCGTTCTGCTGCAGCTTCTGGAAGAAGGCCGGCATGCTGCGCACGTCGAAACCGGCCTGGCTCATATACTGCATGCCGACACGGTCGGCTTCGCGTTCGAAATCGCGCGAAAACGCCAACTGATTGGAAATCGACAGGCCCATGCCGGCGGAAACCACGCCCATCGCGCCCTGGCCGCTGCCGGCCTTGGCCGCCAGCGCCGCGGCGATGATGGTGCCCAACAATAGCAAGGGGCTGGTGGCGCTGCTGGCCGCCTTCATCCGCGCAATGTGGCGCTGGGCGACGTGGGCGGTTTCATGCCCCAGCACCGAGGCGAGTTCGCCTTCGCTCTGGGTCGCCAGCAACAGGCCGATATTGATGCCGATATAGCCGCCGGGCATGGCGAAGGCGTTGATGCCGCTGTCGTTGACACAGAAATAGGTGAAACTGACGCCGGGCAGCTTGACGCCGCTGGAGAGCCGGCCGCCGATATCGTTGAGGTAATCATTGACTTCCTGATCGTCGACGATGTCCCCCGCCTCCAACATCGCGCGCCAGGCCTGCCGGCCAATGCGGTTTTCATCCGCCAGCGTTAGCGAGGCATCCGACACCTCGCCCAGATCGGGCAAATCGGCATAACTGACGGACGGGTGCAACAAGCTCAGCGCCAGCACGCCGGCCAGCAAGGTCTGTTTGGTCATCCGGCTATGATAGCCATGATCCGCCCCAAGTTGCATGAGGCGACGCAACATCAACTGTCAAAGAGTATGAGCTTCCCCGCCTCCCCGCCGCGGCGCGGCCAGCGCTTCCCAGGCGGCTTGCGCGCTCAAATGCACGCGGCCGGCGAAGCCGGCCAACAGGCCGCCGCTCTCCATGCGCTGCGTCACCGGCCCCTTGATCTCGGCCAGATGCAGCGTCACGCCGCGCGCCGCCAGCTCGGCGTCCAGCCGCGCCAGCATCAGCAAAGCGCTGGTATCCACGCGATTGACCGCGCTCATGATCAACACCAGCCGTGTCGCCCCCGCCTGGGCGGCCAGCCGGCGCAACACCTCGCCCCGCACCTGGCGGGCGTTGCCGAAAAACAGGCTCTCGTCCACGCGCAAAAACAGCGCGCCGGGCAGGCTCTCGACGGCAAAGCGCAGCCGGTTGCGAAAATGATGGCTGCCCGGCAGCCGGCCCAACTCGGCGATATGCGGCCGGCTGCTGCGCCACAACATGGCGGCCAGGGACATCAGCACACCGGCGACAATGCCGGAGTCCACTCCCAGCCACAGCACCAGGATGAAAGTCAGCGCGAAGGCCGCCACGTCGGCGCGGTCGATTCGCCAGGCCAGCCTCAGGCTGTCGAAACGTATCATGGCGCTGACCGATGCGATGATCATCGCCGCCAGCACCGCCAGCGGCAGCAAGGCCAGCGCGCCGGCGGCGAAGCTGGCCAAGAGCATGATGCCCAGGGCGGCCACCACCGAGGCCAGTTGAGTCTGGGCGCCGGCCTCCGCGTTGACCATGGAACGCGTGAGTCCGCCGGTGACCGGAAAACCGCCGGACAGCCCGGCGCCGATATTGCACAGCCCCAACGCCAGCAATTCCCGGTCCGGATCCACTTCATCTCCGCGGCGCTGCGCCAGCGCCTGAGCCACCGCCAGGCTCTGCACGTAATTGATCAAAGCGATGAAAAAGGCCGGCAGCGCCAACTGCGACCACTGATCCAAACTCAAGCCCGGCCAAGTCGGGGCCGGCAGACCCGGCGGAATCTCGCCCACCACCGGCAAGGCGGACCGCAGACCCAGGCCCGCCACCAGCGCCATGCCCAACAACACCGCCAGCAGCGGCGCCAAACGCAGCCAAAGCTGCCGCGCCGGCCCGCCCAGGCCGCAGCGGCGCAACAACGGCTCGCCCAACCAACGCGCCACCAACAGCATGGCCAGCGCCGTAGCGCCAAACAGCAGCGCCAACGGGTTAAGCCCGTCCACCGCCTTCCACAGCCCGGCCAACAGTTGCGGCAAGGATGCGCCGCCAGCCTGCACGCCCAGCAAGGGGCCCAATTGCGATAGCACAATCAGCAAGGCCGACGCCGAAGTGAAGGCCGCCAGCACCGGCTCGGACAATAGATCGGCGATGAAACCCAGCCGCAGCAGGCCAAGCGCCGCCAACATCGCCCCGGACAACAGCGCCAGACCGATGGCCAGCGCCAGATAATCGCCCGAGCCCGGTTCGGCCAACCGCGTCAGCGTGGCCGCCACCAATAAGGAAGTCATCGCCATCGGCCCCACCGACTGCGCGTGACTGCGCCCGGCCAATGCGTAAATCAGCAAGGGGGCGATGCTGGCGTACAGGCCCGCCTGCGCCGGCAAGCCTGCCACCAGCGCATAAGCCAGACCTTGCGGCGCCAGCAACAAGGTCACCACCAGGCCCGCGCCCAAGTCCCCCGGCAAATAGGCGCGCCGATAGCCGCGCAGCCAGCCCGGCAGCCCAAACCTCATCCGCGCCGTTCCCATCGTCCGGCCAGCCACAGGCCGGCCGCCATCGCCGGCAAAAACCAAGCGCTCTGCGGCAACGCCATGCCGCCCAACAGCAAGGCCGGTCCCGGACAGATGCCGGCCAATCCCCAACCAACGCCAAACAAGAGGCTGCCGCCGATTAAGCGGCGCGTCAGCGGCGTCTTGGCCGGCAATTGCGTCGGCTCGCCCAGCAAGGCGCGCGGGCGGCGCTCGGCCAGACGGAACGCCGGCCAGGCCATGGCGACGGCTCCGGCCATCACCAGCGCCAAGCTGGGATCCCAGGCGCCGCCCAGATCCAGAAAAGCCAATACCTTGGCTGGATTACCCATGCCGGACAACAACAAGCCCAGGCCGAACAACAGGCCCGCGCCCGCCATAGACAATAAGCGTTTCCACTCCGCCGTCATCTTCATGCACCCCAATGTCCGAGCACCGCCGCCGTAACGAAACCGGCAAACATAAAAGCCGCCGTCGCCGCCAGCGAACGAGGCGACTGCCGCGCCAGACCGCAAACGCCGTGGCCGCTGGTGCAGCCGGAGCCTAAGCGCGCGCCGATGCCCACCAACAAGCCGGCAACCAACAAGCGCGCGCCGCCGGCTTCCACGCTGACAGCGGGCCATTCCCCAACGCCCAGACGCCACAAGGCCGGCGCCGCCATCAAGCCCAAGAGAAAAACCAGCCGCGCGCGCCAGTCCGCACGCCCATCCAACAGGCCGGCCGCCATGCCGCTGATGCCGGCGATGCGGCCATGCAGCAAGACCAGCCAGCCCGCCGCAGCCCCGATCAATACTCCGCCCATTAAAGCAGGCCACGGCGTGAAGGCCGCCCAATCCACCGTCATCGCGCCTCTCCCTCGGGCCGGTCGGAGCAAAACAGCGCGTGCAAGGCGTTCAGCAAAGCCAAGGCGTCAGCGCTGGCCACGCTGTAATAAACCCATTTGCCTTCACGCCGGGTCGCCACTAGGCCTTCATTGCGCAACACACCCAACTGCTGCGACAAGGAGGGCTGTCGGATGCCGGTCAAACGCTCCAGTTCCGACACCGACTTTTCCCCGTCCACCAGTTGGCACAGCAATAGCAGCCTGTCCTCGTTGGCCAGGCCCTTCAACAACAAGGCGGCGCGGCCGGCATTGGCGCGCAGCATGTTCAAATCCATATTCGTTCTCCCGCCGCCGGCATCCGGCGTCGCAAACATTATGTTTTATAATATAATGTAAATCAACTAACTGTTACCGCCGCGCCACACGGTCCATGCGCCGCCACATGGCCTATCAGTCACCATCGCGCCGGGAAAAACTGTTGTAGACTCAAGGCCATGAACCTATTTCCAGCCGCGGCGCCGGCCCGGCCATCCAGCGCCATGCCCTCGACTCGACTCCCGCCCGCCCCCAGGCAACTGGTGCACGAACGCGGCATTCCCGCCTTCGGCGTATATCAGGGCATCATCGACCGGCTGGACTGGCACGCGCTGAAAACCACGCCCTATCAACGGCTGACACGCAGGCTGCATCACAAACGCTGGCAATACGCGGCTATCGCCCATCCGGCCTTTTTCATCGGCGTCGCCATCGTCGACGTCGGCTGGACCGGCACCGCCTTCGCCTATCTGTTCGACCGCAAGAGCGGCGCGATCATCGCCGCAGCCAGCGCCAATGGCCTGCCGGGTTTCTCCACGCAAATAGAAGACCGCGCCTTCGGCGACGCCGCCTTCCAGGCCGGCCGCTGCCGTCTGAGTTTTCGCCGCGACGGCGAACGGCTGGAACTGGCGGTGGACTCCCCTCAGTTGAAAGTGGCCGCGCATATCCAATTGGCCGACATGCCGCCGGTGCTGGCGGTGATTGCGCCGGCCAACTGGCTGGCCCATTCCACCCATAAAAGCGGCGGCCTCAGAATCAGCGGCTTCGCCGACTGCCAAGACCGGCGCTATTCCCTGGACGGCGCGGTAGCATCGCTGGACTACTCCAACGGCCTGCTGGCGCGGGAAACCCGCTGGCGCTGGGCCAGTGCGCATTCTCTGGAACTGGGTTTCAATCTGCAGCAAGGCTATATGGGCGACACCGAGAACGCCGCCTGGTTGCGAGGCAAACTGATCCGGCTGGGGCCGGTAAGCTTCGACTACCAACCGGACGACCCGCTGCAAGGCTGGCGCATACGCAGCGACAACGGCTTGCTGGACCTGAACTTCGCCCCGGAGGGCGCGCGGCGCGAAGACAAGAACCTGCTGATCGCCGCCAGCCGCTATGTGCAGCCCATCGGCCGCTTCAACGGCCAGATCCAGGATCCGGACGGCGGCGCCGTCCATGTGGTGAGCGACTTGCTAGGCGTGACCGAGGACCATCTGTCGCGTTGGTGAACGTAGCCCGCTCAATGCGGCACGCCTGCCACCTTTCGCCGGCATTAACTGGAGTTCATCGCAATTCCCTGCCGTAACTAGGGAAATTCCTAGTTCGCAAAAACACAAGACCGGCTTGAGCAACAGTGGTAGGATGCGCCCGCAACCGAGTATTCTCTCTAAACGACCAAACGAAACAAACCTTCAGAGCCTGTCCATGATCCTTTTTGCGCCCGTGCTCTAGAACGCTCATGAACAGACTCTCAGTAGGAGATTGCCATCATGGATAGATTAAGCGCTTTGCTCGAACACAATCGCCACTTTGTGGAAAACCGCGAATACGAGCAATTCAAGACCGACAAGTTTCCCGGCAAGGGTCTCGCCATCCTGGCCTGTATGGACGCGCGGATGGTGGAACTGCTGCCCAAGGCCATGGGCCTGAAGAACGGCGACGCCAAGCTGATCAAGAATGCCGGCGCGCTGATCACCCATCCATGGGGATCGGTGATGCGCAGCCTGATCATGGCAGTGTACGAACTGCGCGCCGACGAAATTTGCGTGGTCGCCCACCGTGACTGCGGCATGCGCGCGGTCGACCCGCAGCGCGTGCTGGACCACGCGATGGAGCGCGGCGTGTCGGAAGACACCATCACCACGCTACGCGCGGCCGGCATCGACCTGGACGGCTGGCTGAAAGGCTTCGACAACGTGTCCGATAGCGTGCGCCACACCGTGCAGACCATCCGCAACCATCCGTTGATGCCTAAAGACGTGCCGGTGCACGGCATGGTGATCCACCCGTCCACCGGCCGGCTGGAAGTCATCGTCGATGGTTACCAGAACGAAGACACGCAGGAATAAGCCTGTGCGCCTAGGCCTGTTCGGCGGCACCTTCGACCCCATCCACAACGCCCACCTGCGCATGGCCGACGCCTTCGCCGCCGAGCTGGCGCTGAACAGGGTCAGGCTGATTCCCGCCGGCCGGCCCTATCACCGCAGCCAGGGCCCGCACGCCGCGCCGGCACAACGGCTGGCCATGGCGAAGCTGGCGGTGGCGGATCGGCCGCTGCTGTCGGTGGACGAACGCGAAGTGCGCCGGCCCGGCGCCGCCTACACCATAGACACCCTGGAAGAGCTGCGCGCCGAACTGGGCGCGGATGCCGAACTATGGTTTTTGATTGGCGGCGACTCGCTTGCCACGCTGCACACCTGGAAGCGCTGGGACGAACTGTTGCGTTTCGCCAACCTGGCCGTGGCCTTGCGTCCCGGCTTCGATCCGGCCTCGCTGCCGGTGCCGGTGCAAGCCTTGTGGCGCGCCCGGCAAGTCTCTGATTTTTCAAATCGAACCGCATCCGGTACAATCCGCCCCTTGGCCTTGCCGCCGGTGGACATCGCGGCCACCGACATCCGCCAGCGCCTGGCGCGCGGCGACGCGGTGGACGATGTGCTGCCGCCCGCGGTGCTGGCCTATATCCGCCAACACCGGCTATACCAGACAGTGTAGCCGCCGTGTCCGGCCACTTTCCGCCAGGCCGCCCGCAGTCGGCCGGCAGCGATTCACTTTAAAGCAATACGGCAGGCCTGCCGCCGCGCTGCGTGCGCCGGCCCCGCCCGCCATTTTGCGGCAGCTTTGCGCCGGCCCCGGCCAGCGCGAACCCCGCACAGGAAAAGGACATTATGGAAGTGCAAGACATTGCCAAGCTGGCGATCGAAGCCCTGGAAGACGTCAAGGGCAAGGACATCATCGAACTGGACACCAGCAAGCTGACCTCGCTGTTCCAATGCATGATAGTGGCCACCGGCGACTCCAACCGCCAGGTCAAGGCGCTGGCCAACAGCGTGCACGTCAAGCTGAAGGAAGCCGGTGTGGACATCGTCGGCAGCGAAGGCCATGAAAGCGGCGAATGGGTGCTGGTGGACGCCGGCGACGTGGTCGTGCACGTGATGCTGCCCGCCGTGCGCGACTACTACGACATCGAAGCATTGTGGGGCGGCCAGAAGCCCAGCTTCCTGCCGGCCGGCGGCCGTCCGTGGTCGGCCACCTGATCCGGCTGCGCTAAGGGCGTGTTTACGATCTCGCGAGCAAGAGCGAGACAAGGCGAAAACAGCTGAGAAAGCGGAATGGTCAAGTGGTACATGAGCATTTCGAGGACGGTTTCAACGCCGTATCGCCAACGCGTGGCAGGTCGTAAACAGGTTCTAAGCCGCTCATCGAAACGGGGACGCAAGTCCCCGTTTGCGTTTACTCCCCTGGCTCACTCACGATGAAAATCACTATTCTCGCCGTCGGCACCAAGATGCCGCGTTGGGTCGACGAGGCCTACGGCGATTACGCCAAGCGCTTTGGCCGCGACATCACGCTGGAACTGAAGGAAATCAAACCGGAGAAACGGGGCGGCGGCGTCACCGCCGAAAAAGGCATTGCCGCCGAGCACGAACGCTTGCTCGCCGCCATTCCTCCGCGCGCAAGGCTGGTGGTGATGGACGAGCGCGGCAAGAACTGGACGTCGGTGCGGTTGGCCGAAGGCCTGAAGGAATGGATGGCCGGCGGCGACGACGTGGCCTTCATCATCGGCGGCGCCGACGGCCTGGCGGCGGAATTGAAGCAGCGCGCCGACGTGCTGCTGCAACTATCGGCGATGACGCTGCCGCACGGGATGGTGCGGGTAATGTTGGCCGAGCAGATCTATCGCGCCTACTCCATTCTCAACAACCACCCCTACCACCGCGAATAAGAACCGGCTCACAGTCGGATCAAGCCGGCTGCGACGGTTGCGCCGCCGTCGGCGGCAAGGGCGGCGGCGTTAGCCCGGCCCACTCCACCGTCACCGTATCGTCGCGCAAAGGCAGCGCAGAGTCCTCTGCGCGCGCCAAGCTGGCCAGCCAGTTTTCATTGCCTGAGAAAATCATGACAGCTTCCTCCAGCCCTCATGTTGCAAACGCCGCTCAACCGCGGTGGCGGAACGTCGGCAGGCCACCACAGGGATGCCCAGCGCGTAAGCGCTGTCCCGATAATTGCGCATCACATTGTGCCCCAGGAAATCGGTGAGCAGGATCAATAGATCCGGCTTGCCCGGCAACGGCGCCTTGCGCTGATGCGCGACGTTGCGCCCGCAAATGTGGCGGGTGATCCGGATATCGTAGCTTTGCAGAACCGCCGGAATGTTCCCCAGGCTATCCGCGCCTATCAACAGGGCGTTCATCGGCCACCTCCTCTCTGCGCGGCGCGGGACGCGCCTTGACATACCCCCACTCTAAGCCGATGAAATAGCACAGTAAAGATATATAAAATTAGTTTTTTATTTCAAATAAGTATATAAATGCCGCAACGCACCGCCCCGCCTCTTCCTTGGGCGATAAATCGGCAAGTATTTGAAATTTCGGCGTAAAGCAAGCCCCCTCATTACAGCGGCGGCCGGCGCCCAACCCTGTCCTCCCGTCCTTAGTTTCAAGCAAGACTATCGACAGAAAAACCGAAACCCGCTACGCTGCGCACCCCCGGCTTATTCGCCCAACCCATTGATCTGTATATACAAATGAACGCAGTTCTTCTGGCCGTCATCATCATGCTCGGGCTGGCGCTATTGCGCACCCACGTCGTCATCAGCCTGCTGCTCGGCGCCTTGATCGGCGGCCTCAGCGGGGGCCTGTCCCTATCCCGCACGCTGGAAGCCTTCAATAACGGCATCACCGGCGGCGCTTCGGTAGCCTTGTCCTACGCCCTGCTGGGCGCCTTCGCGCTGGCCATAGCCAAATCCGGTCTGCCGCACGCAATGGCGGACCTAGCTGTCAAGCGTCTGGAGCGCGATAGCGGCCAGAGCCGCTTGAAATGGGCGCTGATCCTGTTGCTCGCACTGGTCAGCGTCGCCAGCCAGAACCTGGTGCCCATCCACATCGCCTTCATTCCCTTGCTAGTGCCGCCGCTGCTCTATGTGATGGCGCGGCTGCATCTGGACCGCCGCCTGGTCGCCTGCGTGATCACCTTCGGCCTGGTCACGCCCTATATGGTGTTTCCCGTGGGCTTCGGCGACATCTTTCTGAAGCAGATCCTGCTCGGCAACATCGCCAAATCCGGCATGGACGTGCGCGGCCTCAATGTGATGCACGCGATGGCGATTCCGGCGCTGGGCATGGTGGCCGGCCTGCTGTGGGCGGTGCTGGTCAGCTACCGCAAGCCGCGCCAGTACGCCCTGGGCAAGATAGAAAACGTTGAACGCACCCGCGCCAAGGTCAGCCGCAAGTCGCTGGCCACCGCCTTGCTGGCGATCATGCTGGCCTTCGCGGTGCAGCTGTACACCGATTCAATGATCATGGGCGCGCTGGCGGGCTTTCTACTGTTCCTCGCCACCGGCGTGGTGAAATGGAAGGACGCTGATGGTCTGTTCAATGAAGGCATGAAGATGATGGCGATGATAGGTTTCACCATGATCACCGCCCAAGGCTTCGCCGAGGTGCTGAAGGCTACCGGCCAGGTGGGAGCTCTGGTGACCGCCAGCGCCGGTCTGTTCGCCGGCAATCAGGGCGTGGCCGCCTTCGCCATGCTGCTGGTTGGCCTGGTGGTGACCCTGGGCATAGGCTCTTCCTTTTCCACCGTGCCCATCCTCACCGCCATCTACGTTCCGCTGTGCATGCACTTGGGCTTCTCGCCGCTGGCCACGGTGGCCATCATCGGCACCGCCGGCGCGCTGGGCGACGCCGGCTCGCCGGCCTCGGACTCCACGCTGGGGCCGACTTCGGGCCTGAACGTGGATGGCCAGCACGACCATATCCGCGACACCGTGCTGCCCACCTTCCTGCACTACAACCTGCCGGTGCTGGCGGCCGGCTGGATTGCGGCGATGGTGTTGTAGAATGGCCGGCATGGATGATCAAATCGATGCCCGCCTGGCCGAAATGGAAGTGAAGCTCGCCTTCCAGGACGAACTATTGGACGCGCTGAACGCCACCGTGGCGCGTCAGCAAAAAGACCTGGAACTGCTGCAACAGCAAATGCGCCTGCTCTACCAGCAATTCCGCCAAGCTCAGCCGGACGATAGCGCGTCCGGCCTCAGTCTGCGCGACGAACTACCGCCGCATTATTGAGGAGCAGGCGGTTCAAGCGCCTCGACGCCGCGACACCGTCGCCTCGATGTTCTTACGGCCGATCAACGGCGCCGGTTCCGGCATGTCCGGCGCGACGTCTCCCAGCCACTTGTACATAACCAGACAGTCCACCAGCCCCAGCCGCGCGTGACGATAAGCGCGCGGCAAACGGCCCACCGGCTCAAAACCCAGCTTGCGCCACAGAGCCACCGCCACTTCGTTGCTGGCCACGACCGAATTGAACTGCATCGCCAAAAAGCCGCTGTCCCGCGCCAATTTCTGAGAATGCTCGCACATCAGCCGCGCCACGCCTTTGCCGCGCGCCTCCTCGGCCACCATATAACCGCAGTTGCAGACATGGCCGCCCGGGCCGGCGGCGTTGGGCTTGAGGAAATACGAGCCCAACAGCGCGCCGTCTTCCTCCGCCACCAGTGTGTGCAAGGGCAGCCGCAGCCAAAGGTCTCGCGCCTGCTCCCACGTCATTTCCGGATCGAAAGCATAGGTCTCCCTAGCCGCCACCACCGCGTGGAACACGGGCCAGAAACGCTCGAAATCACCGTCGTTCATCGGTCGAATCGTAATCATGCCGCCTCCTGTTTCAGTTGCGCCGTCCCCGGCTTTCTGGTCATGCGACCGGACAACAAGCTGGCGCTGGCGATCAAGGCGCCGCCCGCCCATTCGCGCGGCGTCATCGCCTCTCCGGCCAGCAGGTAGGCCGACGCCGCCGCGAACAACAGCTCCATCAGCATCAGCGTCATTGTCTGCGTTGCAGGCAGAATAGACACCCCGTGCTGCGATATCACGCTGGTGCACAACAGGGTCACGCCCAGAATGCCCAATACCAGCCAACTTTGCGGCGGTATCTGCAGAATGCCGCCCAACTGCCCGGCCAGCGCCAGTTTGATCGCGCCAATGGACGCCACGCCAAACCAGATCGACGCCGACTTGACCGGCACCGGGATGGACTGGGCGCCTCGACTGATCACATTGCCCAGCGCAAAGGCCATGCCGCCGGACAGAGCCAGCCATTCATAGCGATGGCTGAGCGGCAGTTCGCCGGCGAACAAGCCGGGCCGATAAATAAAGATGAAGCAGCCAAGCAGCGACAAGGCCACCACCAGCCAGCCGCTGCGGGTCAAACGCTCCTTCAGGATCAGCCGCGACAGGAACACCGTCCACAAAGGCGACAGGTAGAACAAGAGCAAGACCCGCATCACCTGCCCCTCGGACACCGCCCAGGTATAGCTGTAGTTGCACCAGCCAAACACCGCGGTCAGCACCAGCAACACCGGCTGTAGCCGGAACTGGCGGCGATAGACGTCGAAAAAGGTGATCACACCCAGAGTGATCGCCACCAGATACACCACCAGCGAGGTCATCGCCACGCTGACGCCGCTTTGATTGAGGCTACGGAACGGATACCACATCAGCCCCCACACCAGCGCAGTGGTCAGAATGCCGGTGGTGGCCAGAAACTTTTGTTTTACAGGTGTCATTGCTGTTCTTAAGATGTTCGCTGTTCGTTTGCTTGCGCCCGCTTTTCTGGAGATACCCGTGAACCCTCGCCTGGCCCAATTGCAGCCCTACCCGTTTCAACGCCTGCGCGCGCTGCTCGCCGGCGCAACGCCGCCCGCGGACAAGGCGCACATCAACTTGTCGATAGGCGAGCCCAAGCACCCGACGCCGGCGCTGGTGGAACAAGCGCTGATCGACAATCTGGGCGGCTTGTCGCAATACCCGGCCACGCTGGGCAGCGAAGCGCTGCGCCAGGCCTGCGCGGCCTGGATGCGGCGACGTTACGATCTGAACCTGGATGCGCAAAGCGAGATACTGCCGGTCAACGGCAGCCGTGAAGCCTTGTTTGCTTTTGTGCAGACAGTGATCGACGCAAGCGTTGAGCCGGCGCCGGTAGTGATATCCCCGAATCCTTTTTACCAGATTTACGAAGGCGCGGCACTGTTGGCCGGGGCCGAACCCTACTATGTCAACTGCCTGGCCGAACAGCGCTTCCAGCCGGACTGGAGCCAGGTACCGGAAACAGTGTGGCGGCGTACCCAGCTGGTGGTCGTGTGCAGCCCGGGCAATCCCACCGGCGCGGTGATGTCGCTGGCCGATTGGGAAACCTTGTTCCAGTTGTCGGATCGCTACGGCTTCGTCATCGCCAGCGACGAGTGCTATTCCGAAATCCACTTTGGCCGCCCGCCGCTGGGAGGGCTGGAAGCGGCGCGCAAGCTGGGCCGCGGCTTTGAACGGCTGGTCATGTTCACCAGCCTGTCCAAGCGCTCCAACGTCCCCGGCATGCGCTCCGGCTTCGTCGCCGGCGACGCGGCGCTCCTGGCGAAATTCCTGCTCTACCGCACCTACCACGGCAGCGCGATGAGCCTGGCGATACAGGCGGCCAGCGTGGCGGCCTGGAACGACGAGGATCACGTGGAGTCCAACCGGGCTCAATACATCGCCAAGTTCGACGCGGTCACCCCGCGGCTGGCGATGGGGCTGGAGGTGCGCCGCCCGGACGCCAGCTTCTACCTGTGGGCCAAGGTGCCGGACGGGAATGATGTAGACTTCGCCAAGGCGCTGTTCGCCGAAGAACACGTCACCGTGCTGCCGGGCAGCTACCTGGCGCGCGAGGCTCACGGCGTCAACCCCGGCGCCGGCTATGTCCGCGTCGCGCTGGTGGCCACGCTGGAAGAGTGCGTGGCCGGCGTCGAGCGCATCGTCGCCTTCGCCGAACGCAAACAGCGCCAGACCCCCTGAATCTACGCGGCCCGCCACCGGCGCGGCCGCTTGAAAGCGAATTGAATGACGACTTCCATCCATATTGCCAAAGGACTGAACACCATGCATCCGATCCAAACCCTGATCGAAGAAGCGTTTGAGAAGCGCGCCGAGATCACGCCCGCCACCGTCTCCGCCGAACTCAAGGCCGCCATCGGCCAGGTGATCGCCGAACTGGACGCGGGCCGCCTGCGCGTGGCGGAAAAACAGGGGGCCGACTGGGTGGTGAACCAGTGGGTGAAGAAGGCGGTGCTGCTGTCCTTCCGCATTCGCGACAATGAACTCTCCGACGACGGCGTCAACCGCTACTTCGACAAAGTCGACACCAAGTTCGCCGACTGGACGCCGGCCCGCTTCCAGGAAGCCGGTTTCCGCGTGGTGCCGGGCGCGGTGGCGCGCAAGGGCAGCTTCATCGCCAAGAACACCGTACTGATGCCCTCCTACGTCAACATCGGCGCCTACGTCGACGAAGGCGCGATGGTGGACACCTGGGCCACCGTCGGCTCCTGCGCCCAGATCGGCAAGAACGTGCACCTGTCCGGCGGCGTCGGCATCGGCGGCGTCTTGGAGCCGCTGCAGGCCAACCCCACCATCATCGAGGACAACTGCTTCATCGGCGCGCGTTCGGAAATCGTCGAAGGCGTGATCGTCGGCGAAGGCTCGGTGATCTCCATGGGCGTCTACATCGGCCAGTCCACCAAGATCTACGACCGCGAAACCGGCGAGATCAGCTACGGCCGCGTGCCGCCGGGCTCGGTGGTGGTGTCCGGCAACCTGCCCAGCAAGGATGGCAGCCACAGCCTGTACTGCGCGGTGATCGTTAAGAAAGTGGATGCGCAGACTCGCAGCAAGACCAGCATCAACGAACTGCTGCGCGGCGTGTAAGCCCCTTCCGTCCGCCGGCTCGGGCGGACAGTCGGCACGCCCGCTGTCCGCCTCTCCCCGCCTCCTCCGCGCCGCCGGCCGCATTGCAATGCAGCATATTTGCATCGCAAACACCGTTGAAATTTGGCTAGTTCACGACAAGTCTATAAAATCTCCAGTTCGAAAAGAATCGGCAAAAAAGCGGCCGCTCTCCAAGAACCGCTCATCCAAGGCAAAGCTTGGGTGACAGGCTTCAAGAGCCGCTTTGCCTGAACGGCCCGCCATCGCACCGCTCCGGGCCCGCCGTTTCAACCGAAGCCGTTCGCGGCTTCACGCATGCTATCTGGAAACTTTGTGTCTTCTGACAATTTCATTGAATTCAGAAACGTCAGCTTCGCCTATGGCGAGCGGCCCATTCTGAAAAACCTCAACCTCGCCATTCCGCGCGGAAAGCTGGTGGCCGTCATGGGCGGCAGCGGCAGTGGCAAGACCACGCTGCTGCGGCTGATCTCGGGCCAGAACCGTCCGCAAAGCGGCGAAGTGCTGGTTGACGGCAAGAGCGTCGCCAAGATGAGCTCCGCCGAACTTTATCAACACCGCCGCCGCATGGGCATGCTGTTCCAGTTCGGCGCGCTCTTCACCGATCTGTCGGTGTTCGACAACGTCGCTTTCCCCATTCGCGAGCACACCAAGCTGCCGGACAGCATGATCCGCGACCTGGTGACCATGAAACTGGAGGCCGTTGGCTTGCGCGGCACCCAGCAGCTGATGCCCGCCGAGCTGTCCGGCGGCATGGCGCGCCGGGTGGCGCTGGCGCGCGCCATCGCGCTGGACCCCCAACTGATGCTCTACGACGAGCCCTTCACCGGCCTGGATCCGATCTCGCTGGGCGTGATCGCCCACCTGATCAAGAAGCTCAACAACGCGCTGGGCACCACCGCGGTGATGGTCACCCACGACGTGCACAAATCGCTGGAGATCGTGGACCACGTGCTCTTCGTCGCCGGTGGCGAGATCGTCGCCCAAGGCACGCCAGACCAAGTGCGCAACTCGGATTCGCCATGGGTTCACCAGTTCATCTGGGGCGAAGCCGACGGTCCGGTGCATTACGCCTACCCGGCGGAGCGCTCGCTCGCCGAGGATCTGGGACTCAACGGAGGCCCCCATGCTTGATTTGATCGCGGCGCCCCTGCGCAAGCTCGGCCACCTTACCATCAACGCTGTCTGGCGGTTGGGCTTCGCCTGCCGCTTCCTCGTGGCCATCCTGAGGGGCAGCGGCCAGAGCCTGCTGCGGCCGCAGTTGACCATACGCGAGGTCTATTTCGCCGGCGTGATGTCCTTGATCATCATCCTGGTGTCCGGCCTCTTCGTCGGCATGGTGCTGGGCCTGCAAGGCTACAGCACCCTCGCCAAGTTCGGCTCGGCCGACGCGCTGGGCGCGGTGGTGGCGCTGGCGCTGCTGCGCGAGCTGGGTCCGGTGCTGGCCGCGCTCTTGTTCGCCAGCCGCGCCGGCAGCGCGATGACGGCCGAAATCGGCCTGATGAAAACCACCGAGCAACTGGACGCGATGAGCGTGATGGCGGTCGATCCCATCGCTCGCGTGGTGGCGCCCCGCTTCTGGGCCGGCGTCATCTCCATGCCCATCCTGGCCGCGCTGTTCAACGTGGTCGGCATTTTTGGCGGCTACCTGGTGGGCGTGGTGATGATAGGCCTGGATGTCGGCACGTTCTGGTCGCAGATGCAGGCCAACGTCGACCTGCATTTCGACGTGGTCAACGGACTGATCAAGAGCCTGTGCTTCGGCGTCGCCGTCACCCTGATCGCCGTGTTCGAAGGCTACGACGCCACTCCGACGGCCAGCGGCGTGTCCGCCGCCACCACCCGGACTGTCGTCACCTCCGCATTGGTCATTCTGGCGCTGGATTTCATCCTGACCGCCTTCATGTTCTAGGAAAAACCCGAATGAAACGCTCTACTATTGACTTGTGGGTAGGCATTTTCGTGGCGCTGGGCATTGCCGCCGTCACCTTCCTGTCGCTGAAAGTGGCCAACCTGGTCCCGCAAAGCGCTAACCAGACCTATGTGCTGTACGCCGACTTCGACAATGTCGGCGGACTGAAGGTCAAAGCGCCGGTCAAGGAAGCCGGTGTGGTGATCGGACGCGTGGCCGACATCCGGCTCAACCCGAAAACTTATCGCGCCCGGGTGACTCTGAATATTGACAAGGCCTATCAGATCAGCGACGACGCCAGCGCGTCCATCCTGACCGCCGGCCTGCTGGGTGAACAATATATAGGCATGCTGCAAGGAGGCTCGGAGACCAATCTGGCCCCGGGAGGCACCATCACCATCACTTCCTCCGCCATGGTGCTGGAACAATTGATCGGTAAGTTCATGACGGGCTTTACCGATAGCAACAAGAGCGCTGACAAATAGCGCGGCACAAAGACGGGGCACCCCGCAACAAACTGCCGGCCGGCGAGCCGTCCGCGCCGCCGGCTTACTCGCAATTGATTGGAAAAACGATGAAAAAACTGCTCGCATTCTGCTGTCTGCTGTTCGGCCTGTCCGCTGTGGCCCAAGCCGCCGGCGACGCCCCCACCGATGTAATCAAAGACGCATCCCGGCAGGTTCTGGAAGTGCTGAAACAGGACAACGGCAAGAACACCAAGCAAATCCGCCAGCAGGCGGAAGCGGTGGCGGTGCCGATGTTCGACTTCCCGCGCATGACCGCGCTGGCCGTGGGCCTGGGCTGGCGTCAGGCCAGCGCCGAACAGCGCGCCCAACTGACTCAGCAGTTCCAGACCCTGCTGGTGCGCACCTATTCCGCCACCATGACCCGTTTCAAAACCGCTCAGGTCGACGTCAAGCCCAATCCGTTGATGAGCAACGGCGACCGCGACGCCACGGTGAAAACCACGGTCAGCCTGCCGGGCAACGCCAATCCAGTAGCGGTGGACTACTCACTGAACAAGGGCCCGCAAGGCTGGAAGATCTATAACGTGAGCGTGGAAGGCGCCAGCCTAGTCACCGTCTATCGCAATTCCTTCAATGAAGAAGTGCGCAAAAACGGCGTGGACGGTCTGATCAAGCTGCTGCAGAACAAGAACGCCGCTCCGGTGGCCGCGGCGCCCGCAAATAAGGGCAACGGCTGATGTTGGAGCGCACCGCCCCCGGTCAGGCGCGGCTCAGCGGCCGGCTGAACATGGATAGCTGCGGCCCGCTGGCCGCGCCGCTGGCCAAGCTCGCCGGTGAAGCGCCGTTGCGCCTGGACTTGTCCGGCATAGCCGGAGCCGATTCCGCCGCGTTGGCTCTGCTGCTCGGCGCGCGCCGCGCCGCCGACGCCGCCGGCCACGCCCTGTCCCTGGAAAACTGGCCTAGCGGGCTCAGCGCTCTGCTCGACCTTTACTCGCTGGCGGAATTGTTGTCCGCCCCAGCGGCGGAAGCGGAATGATATGCGGAGAGGATTTATGTCGTCCCTGAAACCCGCGCTGACCGGCCTGGCGCTATCGCTGCTGCTGGCCGGCTGCGCCAGCAATCCAACGGTGCCTTACGACCGCTTCGAGCCGTACAACCGCGCCATGTACCAGGTCAACGACACCGCTGACCGCTACGTGATCAAGCCCGTGGCCGAAGGCTACAAGGCCGTCACGCCGTCGCCGGTGCGCACCGGCGTCAGCAATTTCTTCGACAACCTCAAGGATGTCTACAGCGCGCTGTCCAACGCCTTGCGCGCCGAACCGGAAAAAGCGCTGAACGACGTGATGCGGGTGGCGATGAACACCGGCTTCGGCCTGTTCGGCCTGATCGACATCGCCAGCCAGGCCGGCCTGAAGAACAACAAGACCACCCTGGGCGACACCTTCGCCGCCTGGGGTTGGCATGACAGCAACTATCTGGTGCTGCCCTTCTTCGGCCCGTCCACCGTGCGCGACGGCACCGGCCTGACCGCCTCGCTGGCCGGCCCCGGCCCGGAGAAGATGTTTTACGACACTACCTGGCAAGCGGTGGGCTTTTACGGCCTGTACGGCGTGAACACCCGCGCCCGCTACCTGGGCGTGGAAGCCATGCTCAACACGGCGGCGCTGGACCCGTACACTTATACCCGCGACGCTTATATGCAGCTGCGCGCACAGCAGCTGGGCCTGCCCAACCCGACCCAGGCCACCGACAATTTCAACCTTGACGAGCTGGTGGACTCCCCGGCCGGCAAGCAGGACAGCTCGGTGCCGGCTATGGCCGCTCCCGACGCCAAGGCCGCGGCCTCCGCCGCGCAGTAAATCCGCACCCTCCGCTGCCGGCCGTCTCAACAAGCCGGCAGCGTTCTTTTTCATTTCTCAACAGGAAACGCCATGAGCAATCTGCCAGCCTGTCCGCAATGCAACTCCGAATACACCTATCAGGATGGCGCGATGTATGTCTGCCCGGAGTGCGCGCACGAATGGAACGAGCAAGCCGCCCCCGCCGAAGAAACCCGCGTGATCAAGGACGCCAACGGCAATGTGCTGCAAGACGGCGACAGCGTCACCGTGATCAAGGACCTGAAAGTCAAAGGCTCCTCGCTGGTGGTGAAAGTAGGCACCAAGGTGAAGAACATCCGCCTGGTCGACGGCGATCACGACATCGATTGCAAAATCGACGGCATCGGCGCGATGAGCCTCAAGTCCGAATTCGTCAAGAAAGCGTAAAACCCGCGCGCCAAAACAAAACGCCACGGCCTGAGCCGTGGCGTTTTTCATTGCCGGGGCAAAGCTTAAGCTTAACTGATCCGTTCGATCAGCGCGCCCACCGCACCCAGCTTCTTCTCGATATGCTCGTAGCCGCGGTCCAGGTGGTAGATGCGATCGACGATGGTCTCGCCCTCGGCCACCAGGCCGGCGATCACCAGGCTGGCCGACGCGCGCAGATCGGTGGCCATCACTGTGGCGCCGGACAGCTTCTCCACACCCTTGATGATGGCGGTGTTGCCTTCCACTTCGATGTTGGCGCCCATGCGGTTCAGTTCCGGCACGTGCATGAAGCGGTTCTCGAAAATGGTTTCGGTCACCACGCCGGCGCCCTCGGCCACACAATTCAGCGTCATCAACTGCGCCTGCATGTCGGTGGGGAAAGCCGGGTAAGGCAAGGTGCGGAAGTTCACCGCCTGCGGACGGCGCTTCATGTCCAGCGAGATCCAGTCGTCGCCGCACTCCACCACCGCGCCGGTTTCCGCCAGCTTGTCCAGCACCGCTTCCATGCTCTTAGGCGCGGCGTTGCGCAGCACAATGTGGCCGCGTGTCATCGCGCCGGCCACCAGGAAGGTGCCCGCCTCGATCCGGTCCGGCATCACCGCATAATCTGCGCCGTGCAAACGCTCCACGCCCTCGATTACCAGCCGGTCGGTGCCGATGCCGCTGATCTTGGCGCCCATCGCCACCAGACAGTTGGCCAGATCGGTCACTTCCGGCTCGCGCGCGGCGTTTTCCAGCACCGTGGTGCCTTCGGCCAGCGTCGCCGCCATCAGCAGGTTCTCGGTACCGCCCACGGTCACCATGTCCATGATGATGCGGGCGCCGCGCAGGCGGCGGGCCTTGGCCTTGACGTAGCCGTGCTCGATGCTGACCTCGGCGCCCATCGCCACCAGGCCCTTGATGTGCTGGTCCACCGGTCGGCTGCCAATGGCGCAGCCGCCCGGCAGGGACACCGTGGCCTCGCCGAAGCGCGCCAGCGTCGGACCCAGCACCAAAATGGACGCGCGCATGGTCTTCACCAGATCGTACGGCGCCACCAGGCTGTCCAGATGGCCAGCGGTGATTTCCATCTCGTGCACATTATCGGTCATCACCCGCACCCCCATGCCCTGCAACAGCTTCTGGGTGGTGGCGATATCGCGCAACATCGGCACATTGGTGAAACGCATGGTGTCGCCGGTCAGCAGGCTGGCGCACAGGATGGGCAGGGCGGCGTTCTTGGCGCCGGAAACGCGGATCTCGCCGTTAAGCGGACCGTTGCCGATGATTTTCAGTTTATCCATGACGGATCAGCCTTGCAGTTTTTGCCATTCGTCCGGCGTGGCGGCCTTGACGATGGACAGAGCGTGAATTTCATTGCTGGCCAGGCGGGTGGCGATCACCTCCTTGACCAGGCGGTGGCGATCGATCAGGCGCTTGCCCTCGAAAGCCGCCGACACGATGGTGGCGTAGAAGTGGTGGCCATCGCCCTCCACTTCCAGGTGGGTACAGGCCAAACCGGCCTCGATGTATTCTTTGACTTGTTGCGGAGTAATCATGAGAAATCCCGTGGATACGCCTTAATGGCGCAGTTTATAGCCAGATTTGATCAGCCACAGCGTCAGGCCCGACAAGACGGCGAAGCTGCCGCCCACCACCCCGGCCGATAGCCAGGGGCTGACGTCGGCCTGGCCGAAGAAGCCGTAGCGGAAGCCGTCTATCATGTAGAACACCGGGTTCAGATGAGACGCGGCGTACCAGAACGGAGGCAGGCTGTTGATCGAATAGAACACGCCCGACAGGAAAGTCAGCGGCATGATCAGAAAGTTCTGGAAAGCGGCCAACTGATCGAACTTTTCCGCCCAGATGCCGGCCAGGATGCCCAGCGCGCCCAGCACACCGCAGCCCAGCACAGCGAAGACCAAGGCCCACAACGGCTGCGCCGGCAGCGGCAGGCCGAACCAGCCGGTGATCAGCAAGACCCCGGCGCCCACGGCCAGGCCGCGCACGACGGAGGCCAGCAGATAGGCGCCGAAAAACTCCACCGCGGTCAGCGGCGGCAACAGCAGAAACACGATATTGCCGGTGATCTTGGACTGGATCAGGCTGCTGGAGCTGTTGGCGAAGGCGTTTTGCGCCATTGACATCATCGCCAGGCCTGGAATCAGAAAGGCGGTGTAGCTGATGCCAGGGTAAGCCTCGACATGGCGCGACAGCACATGGGCGAAGATCAACTGATACATCAGCGCGGTCAATACCGGCGCGGCCACGGTCTGAAACGCCACTTTCCAGAAGCGGACCAGCTCTTTCTTAAATAGGGTCATGAAGCCGGTCATGGCTGCGGCCCTCCATTCATCATCTTGACGAACACGCTTTCCAGATCCGTCTCCACCACGTTCAGTTCGCGTACTTCCACCGCCGCTTCGCGCAGCGCGGTCAGCACGGACTCCAGCTGGCCCAGATGCTCCAGCTGCAACACCACGCGGCGGTCTTCGTCGCGCAGCTTCAGAGGCAGCAGCGCCGTCGGCAACTCGCCGGACAACAGCAGCGCCACTTCGCGACGCGCGCTGTGCGCCAGCAGCTTGTCCTTGCTCTCCAGCGCCACCAGCCGGCCTTTCTTCAACATGGCGATGCGCGAGCACAAGGCCTCGGCTTCTTCCAAGTAATGGGTGGTCAGCACGATGGTGTGGCCGGCGCGGTTCAGTTCCTGCACAAACACCCACAGGCTCTGGCGCAGTTCAACGTCCACGCCGGCGGTGGGTTCGTCCAGCACAATGACCGGCGGGCGGTGCACCAAGGCCTGGGCCACCATCACCCGGCGCTTCATGCCGCCGGACAGCGCGCGCATATTGCTGTGCGCCTTGTCCGCCAGGCCCAGCTTGAACAGCAGTTCGTCTATCCAGTCGTCGTTGCGGCCCAAGCCGAAGTAGCCGGACTGAAAACGCAATGTTTCGCGCACCGACAAGAAGGGATCGAACACCAGTTCCTGCGGCACCACGCCCAGCGCCTTGCGCGCGGCGCGGAAATCGCCGACCACGTCGTGGCCCATGATGCGGATGGAACCGCAGTCCGGCCGCGACAAGCCGGCCATCGCGGAAATCAACGTGGTCTTGCCCGCGCCGTTGGGACCGAGCAGGGCGAAGAATTCGCCGGGGGCGACGGTGAAGCCCACCTGGTCCAGCGCCTGCAGCTGGCCATAGCGCTTGCTCACCGCCTGAATTTCAATAGCCTGGGGCATGAGAGAGGTAACACCGGCAACGCCGCGCGGCGCAAGCCGCCAACGACGCTAATGGTTTGACAAAAAAGGTCAATTATAGCGCTGGGCTACGTTTGAGGGGAGAGTTCTTCCATCACTTCCGGCAAGAAAATGCCGCGATAGACATACTGCAACAGTTGCGTGGCATTCTCGCCCAAATTGGTCTGGCTGCCGTCCGCCAGCCAACGGTTGATCAGGCCGTGGTGCATCGATTGCAACACCTCGGCCACCGTTTCCGGATTCACGTACGGCAAGGTCTGGCCGGCATCCACCGCCATTTGCACCACCAGGGTCAACTGCTCGCGGGTTTCTTGCATATGTGCAACACACTCGTCGTGAATGGGGGCCAGCTCGCCGACATGCTCGCTCCGCATAAACAGAATGAGTAAAATACGACGAACCTGTGGGTTATCCCCAATCATGGTCAGCAGCCGGTGGCTATGGTTCCACAAGGCCAGTGCCGGACTCGAGTGTGCCGTTCTCAACAATTGCTCACAGATGTCATCAAACTGTCCGCTCATCCTGTCCAGCATTGCCCGGTACAAGTCCAGCTTGTTCTGGAAATGCCAATACACAGCGCCGCGCGTCAATCCTGCCGCGCTGGCGATGTCGGCCAGTGTCGTTTTGGAGACACCCTTCTCGCTAAAGAGCTGCTCCGCCGTATCCAGCAGCAAATGCCGCGTTTGTTCGGCTTCTTCCCGGGTTTTGCGTGCCATGTTGAACGTATCGCTGATCAAGGAGTCTGTCGGAAGCCCGCACCATAACACAATGCGTCGCTGGAAGCATTTTACATACGTACACGCATGTATGTAAAATGTCGCGATCCGATACCGATCAATTTCCACTATCAAAGAAAAATTGCAGTACCTTTTACTTATAACACTCATATCTCCACATTCCTGAGGACATCCCATGAAGATGCAAGGAAACACCTTCGCCCAGAAAGGCGGGCAATGGCTGTTGCTCACTGCCTTGGCCGCCAGCCTGATGGCCTGCGGTCAAAAAGACGACAAGCATGCCGGCGCCATGCCGCCGATGCCGGTGGGCGTGCTCGAGATCGCGCCTAGCGATGTGCCCGTCTCTTTCGAATTCGTCGGCCAAGCCGCCGGTTCGCGCGAAGTGGAAGTACGCGCCCGTGTGGGCGGCATTCTGCTCAAGCGCGCCTACACCGAAGGCAAGCCGGTGAAACAAGGCGACTTGCTGTTCCAGATCGATCCGGAGCCGTTGAAGGCGACGCTGGACCAGGCCCAGGGCAATCTGCAAGTGCAACAGGCTCAGTTGGTGCGCACCAAACAGGATTACGACCGCATCACCCCGCTGTTCAAGGAGAACGCGGTCAGCCAAAAAGACCGCGATGACGCGGTCAGTGCTTACGAGGCCGCCAAGGCGTCCGTCGCAGCCGCCCAGGCTCAGGTGCAGCAGGCCAAGATCAATCTTGGCTACGCCCGCGTCACCGCGCCGATTTCCGGCATGACCAGCCAGGAAACCCGCTCCGAAGGCAGCCTGGTGTCCACCACAGCCGACGCCAGCCTGCTGACCAAGGTGTCCCAGCTGGACCCGATCTACGTCAACTTCAGCATGTCCGACAACGACATGATGAATCTGCGCAAGATGCAGGATTCCGGCCAATTGAAGCTGGCCGCCAACGGCCACTTCAACGTGCAGCTGAAGCTGACCGACGGCTCCACCTACGGCAAAAGCGGCCGCTTGAACTTTACCGACAGCTTGGTTGACGCCAGCACCGGCACCATCCGCTCGCGCGCCACTTTCGCCAATCCGGACGGCGGCATCCTGCCCGGCCAGTTCGTGCGCGTGATCCTGCAAGGCGCCAAGCGCAGCAACGCCATCGCCGTGCCGCAGCGCGCGGTGCTGACCTCGCAGCAGGGCAAGATGGTGTGGGTCGTCGGCGCCGACAACAAGGTGCAGCCGCGCCCCATCACCGTGTCTCAGGATGTGGGCCTCAACGTGCTGGTGGAAAGCGGCCTGAAAGCCGGCGACAAGGTGGTGGTGGACAACATCATCAAACTGCGCCCGGGCGCGGACGTGAAACCGCATCCGTTCAAGGCCGACGCCAGCGCGCCCGCCGCCGCGCCCAAACAATAAGGCAAAGGGGTAACCATTCATGTTTTCCGCCTTTTTCATCAGGCGGCCCATCTTCGCCAGCGTGATCTCCATCGTGATCACACTGGCCGGCTTGGCCGCCCTCAAGGCATTGCCCATTGAGCAGTACCCGGAAATCGTGCCGCCGATGATCTCGGTGAGCGCGAGCTACCCGGGCGCCTCCGCCGAGGTGATCGCCAACACCGTCGCTTCGCCGCTGGAACAGGCGATCAACGGCGTGGACGACATGCTCTACGTGCAGTCCACCAGTTCCTCCAGCGGCAAGCTGTCGTTGAGCGTGACCTTCAAGATCGGCACCGACGCCGACCAGGCCACCATCAACGTCAACAACCGCGTGCAGTCGGTGCTGTCGCAACTGCCGGAAGAAGTGCGCCGGCAGGGCGTCAACGTGACCAAGAAATCCTCGGCCTTCCTGCAGGTGATTTCGCTGTTCTCTCCGGACAAGACCTACGACACCCTGTTCATCAGCAACTATGCGCTGTTGAACGTGGTGGACGAGCTGAAGCGGGTTCCGGGCGTGGGCGACGTGATCAACTTCGCCGGCCAGGACTACTCGATGCGCGTCTGGCTGAAACCCGATCGCCTGGCCCAGCTCAAGCTGACGCCCAGCGACGTGGCCGCCGCCATCCGCGAGCAGAACGCGCAGTTCGCCGCCGGCAAGGTGGGCGCAGAGCCGGTTAAAGGCAAGCAAGACTTCACCTACACCGTGACCACCCAGGGCCGCCTATCCGAGCCGGAAGAGTTCGAGAACATCATCCTGCGCTCCAACTCGGACGGTTCCGCCGTGCGGCTGAAGGACGTGGCGCGCGTGGAATTGGGCGCCTTGTCCTATGACTTCACCGGCACGCACAACGGCCGGCCCACCATCCCGATCGGCATCTTCCTGGCGCCGGGCGCCAACCAGTTGGCTACCGCGCAAGCCGTGGAACAGACCATGCAGAAGCTGGCTGTAAGCTTCCCCAAAGGTCTGAACTACGCCATCCCCTACGACACCACCAAGTTCGTGGAAGTGTCGATCAAGGAGGTGTACTCCACGCTGGCTGAAGCCATGGTGCTGGTATTCCTGGTGGTGTTCCTGTTCTTGCAGAACTGGCGCGCAACCTTGATTCCCTGCCTGGCGGTGCCCGTCTCCATCATCGGCACTTTCGCCGGCATGTACGCCTTCGGCTTCACTATCAATACCCTGACGCTGTTCGGCCTGGTACTGGCCATCGGCATCGTGGTGGACGACGCCATCGTGGTGCTGGAAAACGTCGAACGCCTGATGACGCAGGAAAAACTGTCGCCGCTGCAAGCCAGCTTCAAGGCGATGGATGAGGTATCCGGCGCGCTGGTGGCCATCGTATTGGTGCTGTGCTCGGTATTCATCCCGGTCGCCTTCCTCGGCGGCATCGCAGGCCAGATGTACAAACAGTTCGCCATCACCATCGCGGTGTCGGTGTCGATTTCCGGCCTGGTGGCCCTGACCCTGACCCCGGCGCTGTGCGCGCTGCTGTTGAAGGAAGGCCATCAGCATCCGGCCCGCTTCTTCGTCTGGTTCAACAACTGGTTCGACCGCCTGACCCAGGGTTATTCCCGCGGTGTGGTGTTCCTGATCAAGCGCAGCGCGGTGGGCATCCTGCTGTTCGCCGGCCTGATCGCCATCTGCGTTGGCCTGTTCCGCATGATCCCGTCCAGCCTGGCGCCGGACGAGGATCAGGGCTACATCATCGCCGCCGCCTTCCTCCCGGATGGCGCGTCGATGCAGCGCACCTCGGCCACCATGACCAAGCTGGACGCAATGACCAGCAAAAACCCGGCGGTCAAGGACGTGATGAGCTTCGCCGGCTTCGACATCCTCACCGGCGGCAACAAGACCAACGCCGGCGTGTCCTTCATCACCCTGAAACCGTGGGATGAGCGCAAAGCGCCCAACCTGTCGTCGCAGGCGGTGGTGGGCGACACCTTCGCCAAAGGCATGATGGGCATTACCGACGGTATCGTACTGGCCTTCAACCCGCCGCCGATCTCCGGCATGTCCAACACCGGCGGTTTCGAGGCCTATGTTCAAAGCCGCGGCGGCGCCAGTTCCGTGGAACTGGGCGAGGTCACCAAGAAACTGGTGGCAGCGGCCGCCAAACGTCCGGAACTGAAAGGGGTGCAAACCACCTTCTCCGCCAGCGTGCCGCAGATCTACGTCAAGCTGGACCGGGCCAAGGCCAAGTCTCTGGGCGTGCC
Source organism: Chromobacterium sp. IRSSSOUMB001 (assembly GCF_023507765.1). Taxonomy (NCBI): domain Bacteria; kingdom Pseudomonadati; phylum Pseudomonadota; class Betaproteobacteria; order Neisseriales; family Chromobacteriaceae; genus Chromobacterium; species Chromobacterium sp. IRSSSOUMB001. The sequence continues at coordinate 179,886 of NZ_JALCYU010000003.1, read as the reverse complement.
GGTCAACACCGTGTTCGACACCATGCAGAGCACCTTTGGCGCGCTGTACGTCAACGACTTCAACAAATTCGGCCGCACCTTCCGCGTGCAGTTGCAATCGGAGGCGGATTTCCGCACCCGGGTTGAAGACCTGCGCAACATCTATGTGCGTTCGCAGGACGGCAATATGATCCCGCTGACGGCGCTGGTCACCATCAAGCAAACTACCGGTCCGGAAAGCTTGGAGCGCTTCAACATCTTCCCGGCGGCCAAGCTGGTGGGCGGCCCCGCGCCCGGCTTCAGCTCCGGCGAGGCGCTGAACGTGCTGGAAGCCGTGGCCAAGGAAACCCTGCCGGACGGCTACACCCTGGCGTGGACCGGCTCCGCCTTCCAGGAAAAATCCACCAGCGGCTCGTCCGCCGTGGTGTTCGGCTTCGGCATGATCATGGTGTTCCTGATCCTGGCGGCGCAGTATGAGCGCTGGAGCCTGCCCATCAGCGTGCTGATGGCGGTGCCCTTCGCCATGTTCGGCGCGCTGATGGCCAACTGGCTGCGCGGTCTCGCCAACGACGTCTACTTCCAAGTGGCGCTGGTGACGCTCATCGGCCTATCGGCCAAGAACGCGATCCTGATCGTGGAGTTCGCGGTGCAGCAAATGGAAGAAGAGGGACTGAGCGTGGTAGACGCCGCCATCGCCGCCGCCAAGCTGCGTTTCCGTCCAATCGTGATGACTTCGCTGGCCTTCGTGCTGGGTTGTATGCCGCTGGCCATCTCCAGCGGCGCCGGCTCCGCCAGCCGCCACTCGATCGGCACCGGCGTGGTGGGCGGCATGTTGGCAGCCACCTTCATCGCCACCTTCTTCATCCCGATGTTCTTCATGCTCATCATGAAGTTCAGCAAACCGAAACAGCCTCAGCCCGCGGCCGAGGCAGGAGACAAGGCCGATGCTTAAACGCGCCCTGATTCCCTCATTGGTGGCGCTGGCGCTGACCGCTTGCGCGGTTGGCCCTGACTATAGCCGCCCCAAACTGGAGCTGCCGGACAGCGCCCAGGCCCAGAGTCCGGCCATCGCCATGGACTGGTGGAAACAGTTCAACGATCCGGTGCTGGACCAGCTGATCGCAGAGGCCCTGGAACACAACCAGGACCTGGCCGCCGCCGTCGCCCGCGTCGACGAAGCCGCGGCCCAGGCCGGCATCGCCCGCGCCCAGTTGCTGCCGGCGCTGAACGCCAACGCCGGCTATCAGCGCGGCCGCACCTCCACGGCGACAACCACGCCGGGCGCGCCGCTGGTCAGCGACGTGCGCAACGCCAACCTCACCGCGTCCTGGGAGCTGGACCTGTGGGGCAAGCTGCGCCGCGGCAACGAGGCGGCGCGCGCGGACTTCGCCGCCAGCCGCTTCGCCCGCGACAGTTCGAAGCTGGCGATCGCCGCGCAAACCGCGCAGACCTATTTCCAACTGCGCGCCTACGACGCCCAGCTGGACATCGCCAAGCGCACGCTGCAAAGCCGCGAGGAATCGCTGAAGCTGCAAACCAAGCGTTTCAAGGGCGGTTTGATCTCGGAGCTGGACCAGCAGCAGGCCGAGGCCGAAGCGGCTTCCGCCCGTGCCAAGGTGCCGCAGATCGCCAGCGCGCTGGCGCAGACCGAAAGCGCGCTGGGCGTGCTGCTCGGCTACTCGCCCAAGCAGCTGGTGGCCGGCGGCATCCAGCGCGGCCAAAGCCTGGATGCGCTGTCCGCGCCGCCGGAAGTGCCGGCGGGCCTGTCCTCCAGCTTGCTGGAGCGTCGGCCGGACATCGCCGCCAGCGAGCAGCAGCTCATCGCCGCCAACGCCCGCATCGGCGTGGCGCGCGCGGCTTATTTCCCCAGCATCAGCCTGAGCGGGGCGCTGGGTTCGCAAAGCCTGTCGCTGGACACGCTGTTCACCGGCCCGACGCGGACCTGGAGCTTCGTCGGCAACCTGGCGGCGCCGGTGTTCAACTTCGGCCAGACCGGCTACGCGGTGGACGCGGCCAATGCGCGGCAGAAGCAGGCGCTGGCGCAGTACCAAAAGACGGTGCAGAGCGCGTTCAAGGACGCGCTGGACGCGCTGTCCGGCTACAGCGCGGCGCGGGACATCCAGGCGGCGCAGACCACGCAGTTCCAGGCCTTGAACAAGTCGCTGCGCCTGGCGAACCTGCGTTACGACAACGGCTACGCCAGCTATCTGGACGTGCTGGACGCGCAGCGCAACAGCTTCCAGGCGGAACTGGGCCTGGTCAGCGCCAAGCTGGACCAACTCAACGCGGTGGTGGGCCTGTACAAGGCGCTGGGCGGCGGCTGGGAAACACCAGCCAAGTCTTGATCCGCGGCAGCAAACGACAAACCCCGCCTTGGCGGGGTTTTTTTATTGGTTAACGACGGGTGGAATCAGGCCGGGAGGGCGGGCCACGACACATGGTCAAGGTCTGCCACCGACTCAGGCATATCCCGCAGTTGTTTGCGATAGGCCTGCCAGGTCGAGCGTTGCTCGGCGCTGTACGGCGCGTCCGGCAACTGGGTTTTGTCAGACGCCGCCAGCAGGCGGTCGCGCTCTGCGCGCAATAGCGCCAGCTTAGCTTCGCGAATCAGCTCGCTCGCGGTAGCCGAGTCGATACCCAGTTCGGTCAGTTGGTCGGCGGGAACATTAATCATGCCGTTAGGCAGTTTGGCAATCGTCAGCATAGATGTCTCCAAGGGTTAAGCGGTCGGCGCATCGACAAAGGCGTTCAAGGTTTGCGGCGGTGCGGTGCGGCTGGCCAACGCGATCGGCTCGACTTCCCAACGCACATTCACATGCGAGCCATTCGCAATTTCACGTGCCCCGCCCTTGCCGTTGTGAAAATCGAAATCCAGCGGTAGATTGGAAATCACACGATAGGTCAAACCGCCTCCTCGTAGATAAGCGCCACTGAATACCATATTGCAGGCGGCAAAAGTCCCATCGGCAATGTTGTTGTATGCCGGCCTGTTCACATCCATCCGATATTGCTTGCAATACATCGCATGAGAAACATGCGATACCGTCGGGTTATAAGTTTCACAGAAACGCTTGATTTCGAGAAAACGGGCATCCCCCCCCCAAGCCACGTCGCTGCCTTCCATTTCCAGCAGCAATCCAGCCTGATGCTCGCTGCTCGCGTTCAGTGGCCGCTCATTCTCCGCGCCGTTCCAGGAAAAATGACGAATGATAGATACTTTGTGAGCACTAGTCTCACCTGAAGCACGAAAGCGCCACCACACTGGATAGAAGAAATCTGTACTGCCACCAATCGTAAAGTCGATAACAATACGCCGTTCCGGCGTGTTCTCCTTGCGCCAATCCTCCATTTGCTGAATCTTGACGTCTACACGCCGGTCGATATCCGCAATCTTTCCGTTTACTGTGCCGGTCAGCGCGTTCGACGCCTGTACCAGTTCCGCGATATTGCTTTCCAAGCTCATCATGCTCTCCAATGGTTCATCACAGGGTAGATTGAATTAAATTCAACCATGTATTCATTCACCGCCCTTCCGGCGTGAACGGCTTCAGCGCTGACATGGAGACATTGTGTCAGTTATGGAAAGCAAGGGCTTTTAAACCGTGTTAGCAAAAAAAGTGAAAACCGCGCCCCATGATGTGGAAGCGCGGTTCATTCTGACTTAGCCAAGCTATTTTCTCAGCCCGGCAAGCCGTGCTCGGCACGCCAGCTTAATATCATGGCTTGATTTTTTCCAGCTCAGCACTAGTAGCCGAGCTTTGATTGCTCCAAGCTCGGCAGGCATCGATGAAAGCACTCATTTGCTTGCGTTCATCTTCCGAGCCGGTCCGCAACACATTCAACTGCACATGCACGGGGTAATGACGATGAATATAAGCGGCGCAAGTATCGCGAGCCCAGACCACGGCTGGCCGTTCCAGCCCTTTCTCCGTCACGATCAAGCCAATATCGTCCTGCACATCGGAATAAAATTTCATTTCAGTACTCATATCACCCCCTGATTTAACGATTGCTGTTATTGATATTGGCAAATACGCCGCCGAGACCGCTGATCGTGCTATTGCCAATCACTTCCATGACCGGATCAAAAATATTATAGAGTTGCGGCAAACGAAGCTCGGGATTCCATACCCCTGGAATAATTTGTGGTAATGCCAGATAAAGCTGATCACCTACTTGAGCATTAGACAAAGCAATATCGACATGGGTATAAGCCCCTGCGTGAGCTGACAAAAAATGATGAGTAGCCTGATTCCAAACTCCTTTTTTACTGTTATCCATCCAATTCCAGTCTCCCTGACCAATCACCTTGTGATACAGCGCCACACTGGTAAAAGCTCCCATCTTGACATGCTGATAGGGAACAAAAAAAACATAGGGGCCGAAACCATCGCTGACTTTCTTCACCGTCAAGTGCAGGATATTAAAATTGGCGGAAAAGTGCCGGTCATCGCTCTTCATGTACTGCAATAACTCGCGAACGATAGGTGGACGGGATGCCGGCTCTTCCCCCGGAGTCACAGGAATCAAGGCTGCATCAAACTTGCCCCAAAAATCCCCGCCAGCATGTACACCCAAAGCCAGCGGCAATTTTTTGTCACCCTCACCGCCCACCGCCGTCATCTTGGCGTTGAAGTTCACGGCGATGGCCGGATGCTCATTCCAATGACTGGTTCTCCAATTATTCAGCTCGGTGATTTTCTGACCGACTTTCTGATCGATTTCACCGATCTTTCCATGAACGGCATCGGTCAAACCATTGGCCGACTTCACCAACTCGGCGATATTGCTCTCCAAACTCATAACACTCTCCTTAAGGTCTTACCGCGATACATGGCCGTGACGGCCATTCAAAGCAAGGCGTCCCCAGGCCTCAGCCTAGAAACGGAAACACATAGCAATGGGGAAGTGCCGGAAGCGACGCGGGAAATACAGGAGTGACTGCGGGGACGGCCATGTCGGCCAGGGGAAATGGGGCTGTGCCGCAGCCCCTGCGCTCAAGCGCCCAGACGTTGTTTGACGAACAAATGCTGCATGCTGACGATGGCCGCGGCATTGGCGGTGGCCAGCTCCAGACCGGAGCGTTTATCGGCGGCATGCTCCTGTTCCAGCGCCTGGCTGCGGTTTTGCAAGGCGGCCACTTGCGGCTCCAGCGACTGCAAACGCGCGTCCTGCGCGCGGATGCGCTCGTCGCGCCCCAGGCCGCGGTTGGCTTCGCCGATCTGGGCCGCCGCCAGTTCCGCCAGTTCGCTGGCCAGGCTCAGATTGAGACCGGCGCCGCTGGACTGGATGGTGACGCTGTCCGGCGGCAATGCGTTCAAGGCCAGGTCATAGGCCAGCAGCAGTTGGACGTCGGCGGCCTTATAGGCCAGCGCCGCTTTGGGATCGGACCAGACCGCGAGCAAGGTGCCGTCCGCCAGGATGAAGCCGATCTCGCGCACCCAGAACGCCTTGGCGTCGTCGGCGATGGCGGTCAGGTGGATCTGGGTATTGCCCAGACGCTCGCCGCCCGCCACCGGGTAACGCGCTTTTTCGCTGCGCAATTTGGTCTGGTCTTGTGCCGGCGCGTAAGCGCCGTCGCCCAGCGCGATATGGGTGATCTGCGCGGATACGCCGTCATTGCTGGCGCGCCAGATCGAGGCCAGGCCGGCCGCGGTGATAAGAGGTGCTAAGGGGGTGCTCACAACGATGCCTCCATGGTGACGTGAACCACGCTATAAATTTGCGCGGCGGATAAAAGAGCCAGCGGCTGCAACGGCGCCAGCCGCATCGGCGCGGCCTCGGCGCTGCGACGGATCAACGCACGCGCCTGAGCGGCCGATGCCAAGCCCAAGCGGCCGTTGAAACGCGCGCCCAACTTGAAGCGGTAGGTGCTGCGCGCCGGCTTGGCCAGTTCCACCATGCGCCGCAAGCGGCGGTAGAGATCGGGGTTCAGCAACACCTGGCCGGGCAGCAAATTGTCGTTCGCCCAAGCGGTCAGCTCGAAGGTGTAGGGCGCGGCCGGCGGCTGACGTTGCCACCACTCCTCCAGTTCCACCGTCACGCCGAGGATGCGAAACACTTCGCGCAATGCCCAGGGCGTGCCCTTGTGGCGATGCAGTTCTATGCTCTGCTTGATCAGATCTCGGCGTTGCTGTTCGCTCTGGGTCAGCAGCCAACCTTCGTCGCCGTCAATATGGAATTGCTCGGCGAGCAAGGGCAGCAGCTCCGGCTTGGCCGCGTCCACTAGATAAACCAACAGGCCGCCTGGATCGATGTCGCCCAGCCGTTCGCTCAGCCGGGCCAGCGGACCGAAACGCGCGTCGCGCGCCAGCAGATTAGGGGTCACGTCAGCCATCCTGGCCTCCCGTCATTTCCAGTTGGATGTCGGTACAGTGCGACCAGCCCTGCGGCGGCACCACTTGGGTGGCGGCCGGCTCAAGCAAAGTCACCTGATAAACGCCGGGCACTGATAGGGTCGCGATCAGCTGCGACGGCACGATGTCGCGGCCCAGCCGCTCCGCCTGCGCCTGCACGAAGGCGCCGACAGCGGCCTGCGCCTGCTGCTGCACGGTTTTAGGATCGACATCGCGATTCGGCGTCAGCCGCGCGCGTACCCGGTAGCCGTAATCCTCCGGCGCCAGCACCTCCACCAGATCCGTCAGCGGCCGCACCCGGTCTGCGCTGCACGCGGCGGCCACCACGCTGAGCAGGCTGTCCGGCGGCATGCCGGTCTTGGTCAGCGGGTACAAGCGCACCACGCCGGGCGGCACTTGGTTGGCGCTTTTCAGTTCGCCGTTCTGCTGTTGCAGGCTGGCGCTGATCACCGCCACATCGGCGATGTCCTGATGCGCGCGCAACGCGTGGTGGCGATAGGAGGCGGCGCTGCCGGCCACGCTGAAGGACTCCGGCGCCAGTCGGATCCGCGCGCGCAGGCGCTCGTCGTCCTCCGCGTCGGCGCCGCCGGCGCTGGTGTCGATATTGACCACGCTGGCGTCCACCTCCAGTTCATCCACCAAAGTGTTGATCTGGCCCGGCACGAAGCCATTGCCCGCAGCCCCCGCCTCCGTCGCGCTGACAGGCAGGTCAATACTGGTGCTGCCGGCCGGCGCGATCTGGCTGGCCAGGGTCTGGAACTGCACGCCGCCGCCGGCCACCAGGGTCTGCGCCGGGATCACCTGCGCCAGCGCCAGCGACTGAGCGAAAGCAATGCGCACCGTACAGCGCGCGTGCTGGGCCGGCAGCCGGCTGACACCGACCAGCTCGCCCAGGTAGTCCAGCATCGGCGCGCGGGCGAAAGCCACCAGGTTTTGGCGGCCGGCATCGTTGAAGGCGGCTCGAACCACGCTTTCACGATAGGCGATCAGATCGATCAGCAAACGCTCCACCTGGCCGGGGTAGAGCGTCTTGCCGCTCATTTTCTGGTAGGCGTCGATCAGTTCGGCGGTGACGAGATGCGGGTCGTCATCGATGAACTTGGGCAAGTCTGGGGTCATGGGAGAACGTCCTTGAATGGAGCGCGGCGGCCTGGCGCGGCCGTCGCGGGGCGCAGAAGAGGGAGCGGATGACGACATGATCCGCCATCATGCCGCCGGCGGCTTTTAAAGCCGTTTGGAAAAGAACTTGAACAGACCGCCGGCGCGGCCGGCTTCGGCCTCCGGCGCAGCGGCGGCGAAGTCTCCCGCAGCCAGTTGCCGCAGTTGGGACACCGCCTCGTCGGCCGCCGTGCGCGCCGCCGTCTCGTCCGAGGCCTGACGCACCGCTTCCTTGCCCTTCAGCCGAGCGTCGCGGATTGCGTACAGCGCCTGTTCGCAGGCCGCCGCCTTGGCCAGGATGCTGTCCGCCGCCTGCTGGCCGTCCCAGCCCTTGGCCTCGGCCCAGGAACGCACCGCCGGCGGCGCCTCGCCCTTGTAGCCGGCGTCCTTGAACCCCTGTGCCTCAGCGGCGGCGCGCTGGTATTCAACCAGCCGCGGCGGGGAAATCGCATGCCAGTTGGCGATCACGTCCGCCTCGGCGTCCAAGCGCGCGCACTGCGCCAGTTTGTGTTGCTCCAGCCGCTCGGCTTGCAGGGCCGCGTCAAACCGCCACTCCGCACCAGTCCACGCATGATCGGCGGAAGGCTGCGCCGGACGCAGTTCGCCATCGTAAGACAACAGATTTTCCACAATCCTCATCGCACCACCTCCCAGGTCAGCAAGGCATTGACACAGTTGCTGTAACTGATGGCCAAGCCGTTGTCGTAATCGGCGGGCAACAGATTCTTGGTGCCCTCTCCCATCAAATGCTCATCGCCATTCGCGCCGGTGGCGTCGCCGATCTGATGCTCCATCTGCAAAACCTGCCACATCGACTTGCCGGCGATGTGCTCGAACATGCCGGTACAGGTGGACACCACCGCGTCGCCCACCACGTTATTGGAAGTGATGAGCACGGCTGCGGGCCCCGTCCAGTTCAAGTAACTGGACGTGTTCGCCGTAGCGCCCCCGGTTCCGCTGGGATAACCCAACCAATAGGCCGCGCCCGTCCAGCCTCCGCTGCCGTGGCTGACTTGCGAAATCTGCGTAGGATGCGGCGTAATCGTCGAGGCGGTGATCCGCCCGGTCTTGATGAAGGGATCGAACGGCAGATAGACGGTGCCGGAACCATTCATCGTCGCGGACCAACTGCTTGCGCCGCGATTGATCACTTTCTGCACCACCGGGACGCTGCCGGCCGCGCCAGTGATCACCCTGGCCAAGCAGACATCCAAGGCCGTGGAGAAAAAACCACCGCCAACCGTCCCATTGGCCACGCCCTTCAAAGACGCCGGCGTCACATCCGTCAACGCCCCCTTCTGCACATAACAAGTCAAGACACCTGACACCAACTGAGCACGCAGAAAATATTCGCTGCCGGGCGCCAATACCGGGCTGGTCCAGGCGCTGCTGACAAAGGTCCCCGCCTTGCCGCTGCCGGCCTGGGTTTCCTGTCCCAGGCTGACGGCGACCCCGGCCGGCACCGACACCGTGCCGCCCTGGCCCGCCACCGCGGCCGCGGTCACCGCCATCCTGTTGTCCGCCGTCGCCACGCAGGGCAGCGGCAAAGCGACCAGGGGCAAATCCCGCTTCGCCAGTTCCTCTGCGATGCGCTGATCCACCGCAGAGCGCGTGGCCAATACCACGCTGGGGTCCACCAGCAGCGTCACCGCCGCAGTGTTGGACACTTCCAGAATCATCCGCACATAAAGCTGCTTGTTGGAGCCAGCCGCCAACAGCGGCTTGTAGCTCTCCGGGAATTTGCCGATGGCGATCAGATCGCCGCGGCTATCGAACAAACCCACCTCGCGGATGTAAAAGCCGCCCACGGTATCCGGCAGCACCGCTTCCGCCACCACCCAGTTGGGATTGTTCGGGTCCACCGCCAAGTGGTTGAGCGCGCCGCGCCAGGTTTCGTGCTTGAGCGCGGTCTGGCTCTCGCTGGGCGTGTAGTAGCCGCCGTTGTCGCCGTCGCCCACCGCCATCTGGCTGATCTGCAGCGGCGCGCCGTTTGCTTGCGCCGCCGCCAGCTTGGCCTTGCCGCTGGCGGTGAGAAGCGTGAAAAACTCATTGGCCATCGATTGCTCCTGGGAAGAGTTCAAGGGTTTTATGCTGCGGGATAAAGCGTGACCGTCTCGACGCTGGCGTGCGCCAGGCCCAGTGTTAGCGGTGCCTGCTGCCGCAGCGCTACGGTCTGAAATGGGTAGACGGTGGCGGTTTCCACACAGTCGAGCGCCCATGCCGCGTTCAAACTGGCGCGCTGTTGCAGTGATTCGGGCTGGAACGGGTAGACCGTGGCCAGCTCGCCCACTTGAGTGGCCAGCGCCAACATTGGCACAGCGCTGCGGTTGCTCAGCACCAGTGCCAGCCGTTCCAGCACCGAGCGGGCGTTCTTGTATTCGTTGATCATCGCCTCCAGCGCCGTCAGCGTGGCGGCGTCGATGCCGCGCGCGGCCAGATCGATCCGGATCTTGAAGTGATAAGGTTTTCCGGCGTATTCGAACCATTCGCTGATCTGACCGGACAGCGCCAGCGTGGCCAGCACCTGCTGCAAAGACCAGCGCGTGCCCTTGCTGCGGTGCAGATGGATGGACTGCTTGATCAGCTCGCGCTGCTGGCGTTCGCCCTGGCTCAGCCGCCAGCCCTCGTCGCCGGCCACGTGGAACTGCTCGGCCAGCGCCGGCAGCCAGCCGGCGTCCACCTGGTCCACCAGATAGACCAGCAGGGAGCTCAGATCGGCGTCGCCCAAACGGGTGGTGAGCTGTGCCAGGTGGCCGAAACGCTCGTCGTTGGCCAGGATATTGGGCGCCGCCCCGCTCATAGCCGCAGCTCCGTTTCACGGATCACGCCGTCGGCCAGCCGCCACTGCACGGTGAGCCGCGCGTCGCCGTTGCCGCCTACGCTGTAGAGCACCCGCGCCACGGCGACGCGCGGCTCGCCGTACAAGGGGTGGCTAATCGCCTCCACCGCCTCGCGCACCACATGCGGCCGGGCTCGGTCCACCGGGTAGTCCAGATAACGGAACAAATCGCTGCCAAACTCCGGCCGCAGCGGATCGCTGCCCTTGGGCGTACCCAGGATGATGCGCAAGGCCTGATGGATGTCGTCGAGGTTCTCGACGATGTCAGCGGGGGATGCCTGATCGCGGGCCTGCAAGGCCGGCTGCCAGTGCAAGGAGGAGATGTCGGATATGCGGGTCATGGGCCTATGATGCCGCAAGGCCCGCCGCGGGGCTTTTAAAGCCGGTTAGGGAAACAGTTGAATTACAAGGAGAATTTCGCGTACAACGCCGCATGCGGCGCAAGCCTTGCCACCATGCCTTGACCCTCCGCACCCGGTCGGCAACAATCCCCCCGTTGCCGCCCACATGCGGCACACGGGATTGGCGTCCCGTTATCTACTTACCAATTCTGCTTGCGCGGCATGCCGCGCGGGCTGCTTTACCATGGCCGCGCCATTTGGCCGGCGCATGGTGGGTTATTAAGCCTGCACTATCAACGATTTGATTTATTTAGACGCCAATCCTGTTCCCTCTATATTTGGGATCAGGTGCTTCATCTTGTGTCATTACAGGAGAAACACCATGCAACATTCTCACAAATTCCCCCGTCGTCGCCGCTACAAACTGCACTCGCTGGAGCAGCAGGAAGCCTTGCTCCCCTTTGTTCGTTTGTGCCCCGGCCGCACCTATCGGCATTACTGGCAAATGCCCGCGCCCCGTAAGGATTACCCCGCCGACAGCGCGTATGGCCGCGAATGCGCGGCCCACCTGCTGCAATGGATGAAGGACAATCGGGAATATGTCGGCAAGGGCCTGCTCAGCCGCGTGGCGCGCGACATCGACTTTGACGATCGCGATGGTCGCGGTCAGTGGATGGGCTTTTTCAACTATCTGGAAATCATGATGCTGCTGGGCGCGGATCGGGTCCGGGTCTATCGCCATGTGGATAGCCAACATCAGCTCTATCTGGCGCTGGGACAACGGCTCAAGCTGGAAGCGCGCTTCCGCCGCATCCGCCTGCGCAATCGCTGACCTCGGCTGGGGATATCGCTATGCTCCACCCGCCCAACACCTACGGTTTGTCGGGCGGGTGGCGTCGCCAGCCACGAGGCATTGAAACCCAGGCCTCCGCCCATTCAAGCGCCGCAAGCCAGACGCACTTGCTCCAGCACAGCATCCGCCAGCGCCCAGTCGCTGTGGCGGTTCGGCCGCGCCGCGGCTTCGTAAGCCCTCATTTCCCGTTCAATATAATCGTGCAGACCCGGCGTGGCCGGGCCGTATTCGGGCGCGCCGCCGGCGGACTTCAAGGCCAACAGGCCGGCCAATTCGTCACGCAGCCGGATATCGTCTAAAGTCTGGTCGGCCAGTTCTCCCAACAGCAGCGGCGGCATGCTGCGCCGGCGCAGCAGCCATTGCGCCGCCAGCAAGGGCCGCAGCACATACAAGTATTTTTTCAGCCGTAGTTGCTGTTCGCGCTTGCGGCCGCGGTAGTTCTTGCGCGCCGCCGACAGATAATGCCAGTAGGCGGCATCGCCGGCGAAGTGCTCCTGACCTAGGTTTCGCAACAGCCGGCAAGCCGCCGGATGCTGGCGGTAAACCTGCGGCGAGGCCAGCCACTCCAGCAGCGCGGCGTTGCCGCCCAGAGTCAACCGCAACGCCTTGCGCAGCTCCCAGCCGCTGATGTCCAAACCGTCGGCCAGCGGCAGTTCGATCACATCGCGCTGGCCGCCGGCCTCGTACCACTCCGCCGCTTGCAGGTAGACGAAGCGCACATCGTAATCGCTGTCCGGCGCGGCGTAGCCCCAGCAGCGGCTGCCGCCTTCGGCCGCGTAAAGGATGCGCACGCCGTGCTGCGCCTCCACTTGTTCCAGCCGCGCCAGCGCTAGCCGCCTCGCTGCCTCCGCCGGTCGCTCCGCGCGGGCGTGTGCTTCCGTCGACACTCTTCAACTCCCCCTGTATCGTCGCGGCGCGCCCGGATACGGCCCGCCGATTGCAAAATTTCCCTTTACCCCGTTTAAGCTATTTAATACAAAGGCGGCATGCCGTTGGAAACCGACGTCGCCGGCAGGCCCACACCATAATAACCGGGCCGGGAACCGGCGTCCGCTCGCAACGGCTTTTGGGGGAGAACACATTATGAAGCGATGGGGACAACCATGATCACCACCATCAAGGGCAAGATTCTGGCCAGTTCCGGCCTGCTGATCCTGATCGGTTTTTGCGTGCTGGCCGGCGTCAATATCTACGCCAGTTATCAGAGCGCGGAGAAGGCGGTGCTGGACAACGCCAAGCTGCTGGCCGAAAGCGAGGCCGGCCAGGTGCAGCGCTTGCTGGGCAAGACTTACGATTCGGCCCAGGTAGTGGCCGAGTCCGCGGTGGCGGTCAAGCACAATCTGCCGCCCAACGCCCGCCAGCTACTATCCGACATCGTCAAAGGCCAGTTGCCCAATAATCCGGACGCGGTCGGCTATTGGGCGATCTGGGAGCCCAACGCGCTGGACGGCCGCGACGCGGAGCTGGCCGGCAAGGAGCACAACGACAAGACCGGCCGCAGCGGCGTGTACTGGTATCGCAAGAGCGGCAAGATCGACGTGGTGTGGGGCGGCGAGGGCGTGGACGACAGCGCCTACTACACCGAGCCGCGCAAGACCGGCAAGCCGATGTTGACCGAGCCTTACGTGGACCCCGACATCAAGATCCTGATGGGCACCATTTCCTTTCCCCTTCTGGTCAACGGCAAGGTGCTGGGCGTGGCCGGTTGCGATATCGCGCTTGGCCATTTGCAGGAGCTGGCCGCCAAGGTCAAGCCTTACCAGAGCGGTTTTATGAGCTTGTATTCCAACAGCGGCGTTCAACTGGCCGGCCGCGATCCGGCGTTGAACGGCAAGGCGGACGCCGGCCTGCCGGCCACGGCCAAGACGGCGATCAAAAGCGGTCAGCCGGCGGAGTACGACAGCGACGACGGCTTCCGCCACTTCATCATGCCCATTACCGTGGGCGAGGCCGGCATGCCGTGGGCGGTGCGCATTTCCATTCCGCTGAGCGAAGCGTTCGCCCCAGTACGCGCCGCCAGCTGGCAGTCGGCCTTGATCAGCCTGGGCATTCTGGCGCTGATCCTGCTGCTGTTGGGCGCCACGCTCAATCAGTTGCTGCGCCCGCTGGGCCGGCTGCAGTCGGCGATGAGCGAGCTGGCCTCCGGCAGCGGCGACCTGACCCGCGCGCTGCCCATCGCCAGCCGCGACGAGATCGGCCTGGCCGCCGGGGCCTTCAATACCTTCACCGGCTCGCTGCGCGCGATGATGCTGGACGTGCGCCGCCACGCCGGCGATGTGTTGGGTTCGGTGCGTCAGCTGTCCGGCGATGTGGATCAGATTCGCGGCAGCTCCGCGCGACAGTCCGAGGCGGCCAACGCCACCGCCGCCAGCGTGGAGCAGTTGTCGGTCAGCGTTAGCCACATCGCGGAATCGGCTCGCGTGGCGGAACAGCGCGCGCGCGAGGCGGACACGCTTTCCAGCGAGGCTTCGGCCAATGTCGACGCCACGGTGCGCGAGATCGGCCGCATTTCGCAGACGGTTCGCGAACTGGCCGAGGTGCTGGGCGGCATGCAGCAACGCTCGGACCAGATCAGCGGCATCGTGTCGGTGATCCGCGACATCGCCGACCAAACCAATCTCTTGGCCTTGAACGCGGCGATTGAGGCCGCGCGCGCCGGCGAGATGGGCCGTGGCTTCGCCGTGGTGGCCGATGAAGTGCGCAAGCTGGCCGAACGCACCTCCCAGGCCACGCTGGAAATCTCCGGCGTGATCCAGACCATGCAGCAGGACACCGCCAAGGCCTCCGACAGCATGGACGGCGCGCTGCGCCAAGTGGACCAGGGGGTAAAACTGGCCGAGGAGTCGGCGCAGTCGATCCAGCAGATCAGCGGCCACGCCCAACAAGTGGTGGAATCCGTGGGCGACATCGCCGCCTCCACCTCCGAACAATCCAGCGCCAGCCAGGAAATCGCCCGCCACATCGAAAACATTCACGGCATGTTGCTGCAAACCGACGAATCCATCAGTCAGGCGCAGCAGGCCACCACCTTGCTCGCGCGCTTGGGCGAGGAGCTGGATTCGCTGATCGGAAAATTCAAGCTATAGACGCGGCTTGGTCGGATTTTTTGATCGACTCTTGCGGTTTTTTGCGCTTTTTTCGCGCCGAGCCTATCCGTATAGTCCGTTCATGGCCGGCCGCCCTCCGCGGCCGGCGTCATCAACCAAAGCCGGCGCGCCGGCAGGAGAACGCAAGATGGATAAATGGATCACATTGCTTGCCCGCGTGCTGCTGGCGCAGGTTTTCTTTCTGGCCGGCATCGGCAAACTAGGCGCCGGCTACGCCGCCACTCAGGGTTATATGGCCGCGATGGGCGTGCCTGGCTTTTTGCTGCCGCTGGTGATCGCTTTGGAAATAGGCGGCGGCTTGGCCTTGGCGCTAGGCGTGAAAGCGCGCTGGGTAGCGCTGCTGCTGGCTGGTTTCTCCGTCGCCTCGGCGCTGCTCTTCCACTGGGAGCCGGGCAATAGCCAGCAAATGATCCAGCTGACCAAGAACCTGGCCATGGCCGGCGGCTTGCTGATGGTGTTCGCCCACGGCGCGGGCACACTGTCCTGGGACGGCCGCAAAGGCTAACCACGCTGGCTTGCCTGACGGCAAAGCCGCCGGTCATCATAACGAAGCGATGCAGTTTACCCTCTGCGTCGCCGCATTCCAAACCGTCCGGACGGCCATTCCATGTAATCCACGCCGATCTCCACCTTCGCCCAAGGGAAATCCATCTCGATGAAACCGCACTGGATGATAAGCGGCCTCGCCGCTCTGAGCTTCAGCCTAAGCGCCGCGTTGAGTTATTCCACGCCGCTCGTCGCCCCCGCCGTCGCAATGCAGCGGGCAAGCAGCAATAAGCAACTGGTGGTCGATTTCTACAACCAGTTTTTCAACCAGCACGACTTGAGCGCGGCGGACCGTTATATCGGCGACCGCTATATTCAACACAACCCCAGCGTCAAGGACGGAAAGCAGGCCTTTGTCGAGGCTTTCACCGAGCGCTTCAAACAAGCCCCCGAGCGCCGCAACACCATTATCCGCGCCGTTGCCGAAGACGACCTGGTGGTCTTGCATGTGCATAGCACCAGCGATGCCAAAGACCGTGGCCGAGCGTTGGTCGACATCTTCCGCGTGGAGAACAACAAGATTGTCGAGCACTGGGACGTGATCCAACCGGTGCCGGACGCAAGCGCCAGCGGCAACCGCATGTTCTGACACCCGCCCGGAGGCCCGCGCCGTCATGGCCGGGCCTCTCCTCATCCGCGCCGACTCATGCCACAATCCCGGCATCCCCATTGAATCGAGCGCGCCATGTCCCTGCATTTCCATGTGATTCCGGTCACGCCGTTTGCCCAGAACTGTTCCATCCTGTGGTGCGACGCCAGCGGCCGCGCCGCGGTGGTGGACGCCGGCGGCGACATCGAGCGCATCGCCGATTGGACCGCCCGCCAGAACCTGACCGTGGAAAAGCTGCTGCTGACCCACGGCCACATCGACCACGCCGGCGGCGCCGCGCGGCTGGCGGAACAGCTGGGCGTCAAGATCGAAGGCCCGCAGCGCGCGGAAAGCTTCTGGCTGGACCAGCTGCCGCAGCAAGGCCATATGTTCGGCTTTCCGCGCAGCGAGGCGCTGACGCCTGACCGCTGGCTGGAGGAAGGCGACACCGTCAGCGTGGGCGAGGAAACGCTGAACGTGATCCACTGCCCCGGCCACACGCCGGGCCACGTGGTGTTTCACAGCCCGGCCGCGCGGCTGCTGATCGCCGGCGACGTGCTGTTCCAGGGGTCGATCGGCCGCACCGACTTTCCAATGGGCAATCACCAGCAGTTGATCGACGCCATCCAGCAAAAGCTGTTCCTGTTGCCGGACGACACCACGGTGGTGCCTGGCCACGGTCCCTTGACCACCATAGGCGAGGAAAAGCGCAGCAACCCCTACGTCGCCAACCCGCGCTACCGCTGAGCCGAGATGCCGCCTGATTTTGACCGCAAGGTGATCGCGCTATTACTAGCGCTGCCGCCGGGGCGGGTCACCACCTACGGCGCGTTGGCGGAGCAGGCCGGATACCCGCGCCATTCGCGTCATGTCGGCCGCTTGCTCAGCCACCTGCCGGACGGCGTCAGCGTGCCCTGGTTCCGAGTGCTGGGCGCCGGCGGCCGCATCTCGCGTCCAGGCAGCGAGCAAGCCGACTGGCAGCGTTTGCTGCTGGAAGAGGACGGCGTGGAATTGAGCGCGGCCGGCAAGGTGGACTTGCGGCGTTACGGCTGGCCGGACGCGCATTTTTGTAGCAAAAAGTTGTAGTTCCGCAACATTTAATGTTTCAAGCATAATATCTACGACTCAAAGTACATCGCATTTACATAAAATGACAAAAATGCGACAAGCACATTGTAAATACTTTGCAAACGAATATTTCTGAGCTAGTCTGCGCCCGCGCCGACAGGTCTGTCCGCGCGCACTACACGCTACACGCACAAAATATTCTGGTGAAACAATGAAAACTCGCAATCTGCTGCTGGCCCTGGCTCTGGTGGGCGGCTGTACCCTGGCGCAAGCCGGTGATTACTCCTTCGGCAATGTCAGCGCAAACTGGCTGGACTGGTCTAACCGCACCACCGAGCAATCGGGCAAGCGTGATTTCGGCTACCTCGAAGCCGAAGGCGGCATGGGTGGCAACTGGGGCGAACTGTACGGCTTCTTCGACCTGGAAAACCCGGGCAAAGGCAACAACGGCACCGGCACCAAGGACCGTCGCTACACCACCAAGGTGGTTGCCCGCTACAACATGACCCAGATCGGCAATGTTCCGGTTCAACTGTACGGCCATGTTTACGACACCCGCGGCAACGAGTTCTTCACCCAAAACCGCGTCCTGGGCTTGGGCACCAGCCTGAGCTTCGGTAACCTGACCATCAAGCCGTTCATCGGCGTGCACAACGAGCTGGACTCCTTCGGCATCGGTTCCGGTTACAACGGTTACATGGCCGGCTACGTCATGATGTATCCGTTCCAAGCCTTCGGTCAGGACTTGATGATTACTCAATGGCATGAGACCGAGTTGAATCGTCAGGACAAGTTCACCAATCCGTACATCCGTAAAACCGGTCAGAACGGCGCGCTGGCGTTGTGGTGGACCCCGGTCAAAGCGATCACCACCGGCATCCAATACCGTTACGCCGATCAGAAACTGGGTTCCAAGGCTTACCAGAACGCGGTGATCTACTCGATCAAGTACAACTTCAAGTAAGCGTTACCGCTACTTGCAAGCAACGCCGTCCGGTCATCCAGGCGGCGTTTTTGTTTTGCGCTTCCAATGTAGTCCTCAACTGGCCATCGAGTCGATTGACACCTTACTTACTAGTAAGTATCTTCAACGCCAACACTGGCAAGTCCAAGCAATCAAACACTTGCCCGCCGCGCTGGCGCCGGACGGCGGCCGCGGCCACAATGATCTGCGCGAGAAATCCACACGAGGACGAAAACATGACGGCATACCCGCACCTGCTGGCTCCGCTGGACCTGGGCTTCACCACGCTGAAAAACCGCGTGCTGATGGGCTCGATGCACACCGGCCTGGAAGAAGCCCCGCAAGGTTTTGAGAAGATGGCGGCCTTTTACGCGGAGCGCGCCCGCGGCGGCGTGGGGCTGATCGTTACCGGCGGTGTCGGTCCGAACCCTGAAGGCTGTGTCGCCGAGGGCGCCTCGATGCTGGCCGACGAGGCCGAAGTGCCGCACCACAAGCTGGTTACCGACGCGGTGCACGCCGCCGGCGGCAAGATCGCGCTGCAGATCTTGCACTCCGGCCGCTACAGCTTCCAGGAAAAGTGCGTATCCGCCTCCCCGCTGATCGCGCCGATCAACTTCTACAAACCGCGCGAGTTGTCCGACACCGACATCTGGCAAACCATCGCCGACTTCGCCCGTTGCGCGCGGCTGGCGCAACAGGCCGGCTACGACGGCGTGGAAGTGATGGGCTCGGAAGGCTATCTGATCAACCAGTTCATCGCCCGCGCCACCAATAAGCGCGACGACGATTGGGGCGGCAGCTTTGAAAACCGCATCCGTTTCGCCATCGAAACCGTCAAAGCGGTACGCGCCGCGGTGGGCAGCGACTTCATCATCATCTACCGGCTGTCCATGCTGGATCTGGTGCAAGACGGCAGCTCCTGGGACGAGGTGGCGCAGTTGGCCGGCGAGATCGAAGAGGCCGGCGCCACGCTGATCAACACCGGCATCGGCTGGCACGAGGCGCGGGTGCCCACCATCGCCACTATGGTGCCACGCGGCGGCTTCGCCTGGGTCACCAAGAAGTTGATGGGCAAGGTGAAGATTCCGCTGATCACCACCAACCGCATCAACACGCCGGAAGTGGCCGAAGAGATCCTGGCCGACGGCTGCGCCGACATGGTGTCGATGGCGCGGCCCTTCCTGGCGGACCCGGACTTCGTCAACAAGGCCGCAGCCGGCCGCGGCGATGAAATCAACACCTGTATCGGTTGTAACCAGGCCTGTCTGGACCACATCTTCCAGGGTAAGTTGACCAGCTGCCTGGTCAATCCGCGCGCCTGCCGCGAAACCGAGCTGAACTACGAGAAAACCGCTCAGGCCAAAAAGCTGGCGGTCGTCGGCGCCGGACCGGCCGGCCTGGCCTTCGCCACAGTGGCGGCGGAACGCGGCCATCAGGTGACGCTGTTTGACGCCGCGGCGGAGATCGGCGGCCAGTTCAATGTGGCCAAGCGCATCCCCGGCAAGGAGGAGTTCTACGAAACCCTGCGTTACTTCAAGCGCAAGTTGGAGCAGACCGGAGTGGAACAGCGGCTGAACACACGCGTGGCGGCCGCGGATCTCGCGGGTTTCGACGAGGTGGTGCTGGCCACCGGCATCGCCCCGCGCACGCCGGAGATTCCCGGCGTGGACCACCCCAAAGTGCTCAACTACCTAGACGTGCTCAAGCACGGCAAACCGGTGGGCAAGCGCGTCGCCATCATCGGCGCCGGCGGCATTGGCTTCGACACCGCGGAATTCCTGACCCACGAGGGCAAGTCCAGCTCGCTGGACACCGCCGCCTTCATGCGCGAATGGGGCGTGGACATGACGGTGGAGCATCCGGGCGGCCTCAGCCCTCAAGGACCGCAGCCGCACCCTAGCCCGCGCGAGGTGTACCTGTTGCAGCGCAAAACCAGCAAGGTGGGCGAAGGCCTGGGCAAGACCACCGGCTGGATTCACCGCGCCAGCCTGCAGATGAAGCGGGTACGCATGCTGTCCGGCGTTAGCTACGACAAAATAGACGACGCCGGGCTGCACATCACGGTCAAAGGCGAAGCCCAACTGCTGCCGGTGGACAATGTCATCATCTGCGCCGGCCAGGACCCGCTGCGTGAACTGCAGGCGCCGTTGCAGGCCGCCGGCAAGAGCGTGCATCTGATAGGCGGCGCCGACGTGGCTGCAGAACTGGACGCCAAACGGGCCATCGATCAAGGCTCTCGCCTCGCCGCCAGCATCTGACTCCGCCCTCCCTCGCCCGGCCCAGCCATGCCATAAAGGCATGGCCGCCGGCGCGCGGTTTTCTTCTCGGACCCGGCATCACCGGGCCTGTTCGCTGTTTCCCCGCTCCCCCTCCTCATCTCCAAGCAGAAACACCGTCCTTTAGTACAGATTTACCCTGATAAAACGTTTTAGCTCTTGTTCAACGCTCATTAATTTGTCATCGTTGCGGCCATCAAATTAATTCATATATATGACCATATGACCGACATGCGTCAGGCGGACCTTCGCCTGCCCCTGTACCAGCAAGTGCGCGACGCTTTGGCGCGCGACATCGCCAACCGAGTGTGGAAGCCCGGCGAAGCCATCCCCACCGAAGCGGAGCTGGTGGGACGCTTCCACACGTCCATCGGCACCATCCGCAAAGCAGTGGATCAATTGGTGGCCGACGAGATGGTGGAACGCCGCCAGGGCAAAGGCACCTTCATCAAACCGGCCAACTTCCAATCCTCGCTGCTGCGCTTTTTCCGCTTTCACGACGCCGCGGGCAAGTACCGCATCCCTGAAGCGAAGATCCTGCACCGCGAGCAACTGACGCCGCCGCCGGCCATCGCCGACAGCCTGCAACTTTCGCCTGGCGGGCAGGCCATCCACTTGACCCGCTTGCGCTACCTGGACCGCGAGCCGCTGCTGGCCGAATCGATCTGGCTGCCGGCGACGCGATTCCAGGCTCTGCTGGCGATTCCTTTGCCCAGCTTCGGCGACCTGCTGTATCCGCTGTATGAGGATTGCTGTCACCAGGTGGTGGCCTCAGCGCGGGAAACTCTGACCGCGGAAGCCATCGCCTCGCCGCATGCCGAACTGCTACAACTCGCGCCCGGCACTCCGGCCATCGTGCTGGAGCGGCTGGCCAAGGCTTACGACGGCAGCCCGCTGGAATGGCGCAGCGTACGCGGCCGCGCCGACAAATTCCGCTACCAGGCGGACATCCGCTGATTCCGCGCCGCCCGCGCCATAGCAGCGGCGCGAGGCGGCGCATCGACAATAAGCAAGAACCATAAAGGGCAGCATCATGTTGCATTGGTATAAGCAGGTCTCGCCGGGCGAACGCAAAACCTTCTGGGGTTGTTTCGGAGGCTGGGCGCTGGATGCGCTGGACGTGCAAATGTTCAGCCTGGCCATTCCGGCGCTGATCGCCGCCTTCAGCCTGAGCAAAGCTGAAGCCGGGATGATAGGCAGCGTGACTCTGGTGGCGTCGGCGCTGGGCGGCTGGATCATGGGCGCGGTGTCGGACCGCATCGGCAGAGTGTTGGCGCTGCAAATCACCATTATCTGGTTCTCGCTGTTTACCCTGCTGTCCGGCTTCGCTCAAAGCTACGAACAGTTGCTGGTGTTCAAAGCGCTGCAGGGCTTCGGCTTCGGCGGCGAGTGGGCCGCCGGCGCGGTCTTGATGGCGGAGATCATCCGGCCGGAACATCGCGGCAAGGCGATGGCCTCGGTGCAAAGCGCCTGGGCGGTGGGCTGGGGCGCTTCGGTGCTACTGTACTCGACGATCTTCCTGCTGTTCCCGGCGGAGATCGCCTGGCGCGTGATGTTCGGCATCGGCATCCTGCCTGCCTTCTTCATCATCTATATCCGCCGCCATATCCCGGAGCCGCCGCGCAGCGAACGCAAGGCCGCGCCCACGGTGCCCCTGCTGGATATTTTCAAGCCAGGCGTGCTGCGCATGACTCTGATTGGAGCCTTGATCGGCGTCGGCGCGCACGGCGGTTACGCCGCGCTGATGACCTGGTTGCCGATGTTCCTCAAGACCGAGCGCCACTTGTCCGTTCTCGGCACCAGCGGCTATCTGGCGGTAATCATCGTCGCCTTCTGGTGCGGCTGCATGGCCAGCGCCTACCTGCTGGACCGCATCGGCCGCCGCCTCAACCTGTTGCTGTTCTCAGTCTGCTGCGTGGCCACGGTGCTGATCTACGTGTTCGCGTCGCTGAGCAATCCGCTGATGCTGTTTCTGGGCTTCCCGCTGGGTTTCTTCGCCGCCGGCATTCCCTCCAGCCTGGGCGCGCTATTCAACGAAATATACCCCACCGGCATGCGTGGCGCCGGCGTGGGCTTCTGCTACAACTTCGGCCGCATCCTGTCCGCCGGTTTTCCCTTGCTGGTCGGTTACCTGAGCGATGGCTGGACCTTGGGCGCCTCCATCGGCGTCAGCGCCGCGATAGCCTATTCCATCGTTGCGCTGGCCGTGTTCTGCCTGCCGGAAACCAAGGGCAAGCCGCTGAACGACGCGCAGCCGGACCCGCGCGGACCGGAACCCCGCAACGCCCGCGCTTCGGCCTGAACGGCAAACGCGCCATTTCATCGAAATTGTGAGGTCACCATGGCATTAGACGAAATCGCCAACCAGATCACCGATGACGAGTTCGCCCTGGACACCATCCAGGGGGAGCGAGTCATCATCACCTCGCCCATCATCCTGGGCACAGCCGGCAGCGAATGGGAGGGTTCGCCGATTTTCCGCCGCGATTACCTGCTCGCCCTCTTGTCCCACAGCATTCGGCACAAAGTACTGAACGCCGCCGACATCGACGCGGCGCTAGACCTGGGCGCGGCGCGCAACGCTGCCTGTCAGGCCTGCGGCTGAACCCGGCGCCGATGATAGACGGGCACGCCCATATCTTCCTGCGCCGGCAAATCGGCGCCGCCCCGCTGCGCTACAAGCCGTACCGGGACGCGCCCTTGCAGGCCTATCTGGCTCAGCTGGACCAGTTCGGCATAGCCGGCGGCGTGCTGGTGCAACCTAGTTTTCTGGGCAATGACAACCGTTATCTGTTGCAGGGACTCCGCGAGAGCGAGGGCCGGCTTCGCGGCATCGCGGTGATAGCGCCGGACTGCCCGCTACCGGTCATGCGCGCCATGGACGACGCCGGCGTCGTCGGGCTGCGGCTGAACCTGATCGGCCGCCCGCTGCCGGACCTGTATTCACCGACGTGGCGCCGCTGTCTGGCTCATGCCGCCAGCCTGAACTGGCAAGTGGAGGTGCATCGCGCGGCGCAGGATTGGCCTACCTTGCTGCCGCCATTGCTGGCCGCCGGGGTCAAGGTGGTCATCGATCACTTCGGCCGCCCGCACCCGGTGCTGGGCGTGGACGACCCCGGCTTCCGGCGCATGCTGGACGCCGGCGCGGCCAGCGGCCGCATCTGGGTCAAAATCTCCGCGGCCTATCGCAACGGCCTGGCCGGACGCGGCGAGGACATCGCACGCGCCGCGCTGCCGCTGCTGGACAGCGCGCTGGGACCGGGGCGCTTGCTGTGGGGCAGCGATTGGCCTCATACCCAGTTCGGCTCCATCCGCTACGCCCGTACATTGGAACTACTGGAACAATGGCTTCCCGACATGGAGCGCCGCCGGCGCATCACCCACGACACCCCCGCCGAGCTGTTCCGCTTTGATACACAGACCACTACAGAAAATGGCGGTCGTCCGCTAGGTGGCTGGCCGGACAGCTGAACATCAACACCAGCGGCGCGGCGCCGGTATTGCTGAGTTGATGCTGGGTATTGGCCGGCACCACGAAGGAACTCTGCTCCGCCACAGCGTGAGTCCTCGCCGCTCCGGTAGCCACATCCACCAGCCTCATCTCGCCGCGACCGCTGACGATATGGTAATGCTCGTCCCCATGGCGATGATAATGTCCGTTGATCGCCACCCCAGGGGCGACTTCGGTTAAATAAGTGCTGAAGCCGGCATCGCCGGCCAATTTCAAGATCTTGATGCCCACGCTCTTATCGTAAACGCCATTTTCAAGCTCCAACTTCCAATCAATCACCTTCATGATATTCCTAATAAACAGTAAATTCAGACAAAATAATCATTACCCGCGATCAATTATTTCAAACCTGCCTGCCTTTCTCTCGATCTCGGTGAACTTTAATCCTTTAGTACAGTTAATCAAGTCCAAACAGCCATTCGCATTGACACTATCGAAACAAAAAATCTATAAGTGCCCAACTTAAGAAGCTGTTCAACGTTTAGAGAACAAGAGCGAGACAAAGCGTTGCGGCATGGAAACGCACGTTTGCATACAACGCGCCGCGTTGCAAAACCGGCTTCAACGCCATTCCAAGCATCTCGCCAGCGCGCAGCAAACATTGGACAGCGGCCGACGCGACAGCGAGGCCAAGACAGCGCACCCCGACATGACCAACCTCCGCACCAGGCGCACACTATGGACTATCAGCTAGTATCCCCTGAACGCTTCTCCGAAGAACAAAGCGAATTCGTGGCTCAGTTCCGCCAATCCGTTTCCCAGCTCTCCAGCCAAACCGATATGATCGTCGGCGCTAAAGACGCCAATTCCCGTCATCTGGCATCCAGCGACGCCTACGCCAGGATCGTTGCGCTCAAACGTGGAGACGATGTGGTGGACCGTCTGGATAAGGAAATGCCCTGCGAAGGCACTGCCCAGTTCGCCGATTGCTATGTGCAGGAAGATTTGGCGCTGATGAGGACCTGCGACCCGACACGCAAAGTCTCCATTCTCAACGTGCATGAATACGGAGACGGCCTCAAGGCGCGGGTATTCTCCAAACACTTGCTCAAACACGAAGCGACGCGCTCCATCCTGGGCACCATTTACTACGCCCATGAAATTGAAATCGCCAACTTCATCAACCTGATGCCCAATTACATTTTGGAGTTCGGCGCCGGCTGCAGCATAGAGCAAGTGCAAGGCGAATTGAAACTGCTTGATGTGGAATTAACGGAGTACGAACAGGAAGTCTGCTTCCTGATGTTGCTGAACTGGGACTTCAAGCAAATAGCCGACTTCATGAACAAATATCGCCCCAAGCCTAAAACCCGTGTGGCGGATTCTATTATCAAGAGCAAGAACTATATTTGCGAAAAACTGGGCTTGCCCACTCAGCGGCGCGCTGAATTATGCGATGCGCTGATTGCCGCCGGCATGCACCGAAAGATGCCGACATCGCTTTTCAGCAGGCTGATCGGTTCCAAACAATTGTGATATCCGACTGGGCATTCTCCATTTTTCTGGAGTTACCCCATAGGCATAAAAACGCTATGCTCTGAGCCTGGAGCGGTAAACCGCGCGACCGGACTGCCATCCCAATGCCGGCATCGCCGCTCCAATCACGCGGCACACCTGAGCGGCTGACGCATCTCGCCGGCTCGCGCCCTCAAGCGCGGCGCTATATCAAGATGCCGACCGCTCGACAAAAAAATACTTGAAACGCCGCCAGGCCCCCCTGCGCAACACAAACCGCGCTTTCCGCCATGCGCGCCGCCCAAGGCGGCCGGCGCCGGCAAGGCGACGCCAGGGAAACGGCGCGGCGGCCATTTCAAGATCAACGCGGGCCAAAGAGAAACCATGATGCGACAGGAGTCAGCAATGAGCATACGCGCCTTGAATTATGACAAGCATTCTGCAAGATCGTTATCGGGAATCGCCAGAAATGTGGAAGCCTTCGCGCTGGACACGATAGAAGGCGAACGCGTGATCATCACCCTGCCCGCAATCCAAGGCGAACAAGGCAGCGAATGGGAAGGGTCCTTGATTTTCCGCCACGACTACTTGCTTGAGCTGTTGGCTTACAGCGTGGAGCACGGCATCATCAAGCCCGGCGAGGTCAGCAAGGCCTTGATCGACGGCAGTTCGCGGCCCACCCAAATCTAAGCCCGAGTCAGAGCATCGCCCACCCGCCGCGCCATGCGCGGCGGTTTTGCGTTCAGCGCCCGTTCCGGCGGCAGATTTCCGCTAGCTCCTGGGCCGCTGCGGCCGGATCCGCCGCGCCGAACACACCCCCTATCACCGCGATCGCGTCCGCGCCGGCCGCCAGCGTCTGTCCGGCGTTGCCGGCGTCAATGCCGCCTATCGCCACCAAGGGCGCGCCCAAAATCCGCGCGGCGGCGAACAGGCTCAACTCCGCGCGCGCCGCATCCGGCTTGGTGCCGGACGGAAACACCGCGCCGAAGGCGACGTAACTGGCGCCGGCCGCCACCGCCCGCCGCGCCCTCTCCAGACTGTCGTAGCAAGACGCGCCTATCAACGCGCCTGCGCCCAACCGCCGCCGCGCCGCGCTTAATGCGCCGTCGTCTCGCCCCAAATGCACACCATCCGCGCCAACGCTCGCCGCCAGCTCCACATCGTCGTTGACGATGAAAACCACGCCGTAGCGCCGACACAGCTCGGCCAGCGCCCGCGCCTGCTCCAGACGCAAAGCCGCGTTAGGACTCTTGTTGCGGTATTGCAGAATATCGATGTGCGGCGCAGCCGCCTGCGCCAGGCTCAACAGCCGCGCGCTGTCCTCGGTGTCCGGCGTGATCGCGTACAGTCCCTTAAGCCTGGCCGGCATCGTCATCCTCGTCATCGCCGCGCGCCCAGAACATGCGGTCCGGCAAGAACTGCCCCATGCCGGGCCGGAAGCCGTTCAGCAAGGCTTGATAGGTGTACTCCTGCGCTTCCCTCACCGCTTCCGGCAGCAACAAACCGGTGGCCAGCATGCCGGCGATGGCCGAGGCCAGCGTGCAGCCGGAGCCATGGTAACTGCCCGGCAAGCGCTCCCAGGTATCGGAACGCACTAGGCCGCCGGGGCCGTAAAGCTGGTTGACCACTTCCTTAGTGTTTTCGTGAGTGCCGGTGATCAGCAGATGCGGGCAACCCAGCGCCAGGATGCGCTGCGCGCACTGCTCCAAGGTCAGGTCCTCGTCCTCGTCGGCGTCGTTGCTGGCGATGCGCCGCGCTTCAATGCTGTTGGGCGTCAGGATGGACACCTGGGGAATCAACATGTCGCGCATCGCCGCGATCAAGTCCTCGTCGGCCAACTCGTGGCCGCCGCCGCTGGCCAGCACCGGATCCAATACCACCGGGATGTCAGGGTAGTCGGCAATCAGCTGCGCCACTACCGCCACGTTCTCCACACTGCCCAGCATGCCTATCTTGAAAGCGGTGACCGGGATGTCTTCCATCAGAAAACGCGCTTGGTCATTGACCCAGTCCGCGTCCAACACCATAAAGTCATTGATGCCGACGGTATCCTGCACCGTAATCGCGGTGATCACCGACAAAGGATGGCATCCCAGGCTGGCTAGCGTCAGAATGTCGGCCTGAATGCCGGCGCCGCCGGAAGGGTCCGAGCCCGCCAGGGTAAGGACCACGGGAGGAGTGGGCTGAGTGGTCAAGACTGAAACCTCTTAGTTCTGTATAGGGTCGGAGCGGCCGGCGGGCGCATTGTCAGTCTCGCGGACCACTCTTAGAATAACTGTTTTACTCGATCACAAGGTGATGCGATGCGTACTTGGATGTGTCTGATCTGCGGCTTTATCTACGACGAGGAAGCCGGCCGTCCGGAGGATGGTATCCCGCCGGGCACCAAGTGGGAAGACATTCCGCCCAACTGGACTTGCCCCGATTGCGACGCGCGCAAGGACGATTTCGAAATGGTGGAAATCTGAGCCGGCTCAACCCGTGCCAGCCGCGATATCCCGCCGCGCCGCCGCTCGCCAGTGAAATGGAGCCGGGCGCTCAAGAGGCCATACCGCAATGAAAAGTTTCTGGAGTAAAACCCTGGCCGGCCTGCTGGCCGCTGCCGCCCTCGCCGGCTGTGCCCAGGTCAACACCACCCAGGGCGGCGCCGTCGGCGTCAGCCGCGGCCAGACCATGCTGCTGTCCAGCCAGGAAGTGGAGCAGATGTCGGCCAAGTCCTACGCCCAGCAGTTGGGCAAGGCGCGCGCCGCCAGCCAGCTCAACACCGACGCGGCGATGACGGCGCGGGTGCGCAAGATCTCCCAGCGCCTGATCGCCCAAGCGCCGGTATTCCGCCCCGACGCCGCCAAATGGCGCTGGGAAGTCAATGTGATGCGCAATGACGAACCCAACGCCTACGCGATGGCAGGCGGCAAGATCATGGTCTACTCCGGTCTGATCACCAAGCTCAAGCTGAGCGACGCCGAACTGGCCGCCGTCATCGGCCACGAAATCTCGCACGCGCTGCGCGAGCACTCGCGCGAGAGCATGAGCCAGGCCTATGCGCAGCAAGTGGGCCTGTCGCTGGTGGGCGCGGTGGCCGGGCTCAAGCAGAACCAGATGGACATGGCCGCGATGGCCGCCGACGTGGCGCTGTCAAAACCCAACAGCCGCACCATGGAGTCCGAAGCTGACATCATGGGCCTGGAATTGATGGCGCGCGCCGGCTACGACCCCAACGCCGCGGTGAATGTCTGGAACAAGATGATGGCGGCGGGCAGTAGCGGCGGCGCCGAATTCCTGTCCACCCACCCGTCCGGCCCCACCCGCATCCGCGACCTGCAACAGCGCATCCCGCAAGTGATGCCGCTGTACCAGGCGGCTAAGAAAGCCTGAACATGGCCTTGCGCACAGAGGATGTGGACGCCCTGCTGGCCCAGGCCCGCGCCTTGCCGGGCGCCGAGTTCGACATCAAGTGGGAAACCCGGCGCGTGCTCAGCCTGGAACGCAAGATGTTCGCTCTGTTCCACGACGACTCGGTGATGTACAAGGTGGCCGCCGACGATTTTCTAGTCCTCAGCGGCCTGCCCGGCGTGCGGCCGGCGCCATATCTGGCGAGGGCGCGCTGGATAGAAGTGGCGTCGCTGGAAGCCTTGAGCCTGGAACAACTGCACGCCGGCATCGCCGACGCGCGCCGGCTAGTGCTGGCCAAGCTGCCCAAGGCCGTCAGACAACGCTACGAGGCCTCGGCGTGAAAGCGCCCGGCCAAGCCCGGCTCCGCGCCGCACATCGGTCCGCGGCAGCCCCCACTTCAACGACAAGAACACCGTGAGCTACCTTTACCTCAAAGCCTTCCACATCTTCTTCGTGGTGTCCTGGTTCGCCGGGCTGTTTTACCTGCCGCGCCTCTATGTCAATCTGGCGCTGGCGAAACAGGACGCCGAATACCAGCGCCTGCTGCTGATGGCGCGCAAGCTCTACCGCTTCATGACCCCGCTGGCCGCGCTGGCGCTGGCCACCGGTCTTGGCCTGTGGCTGGGCTTCGGCATCGGCGGCGGCTGGCTGCACGCCAAGCTGACGCTGGTGCTGCTCTTGGTTGGCTACCACGGCTGTTGCGGCAAGCTCTACCGCGACTTCGCCGCCAAAACCAACCGCCGCAGCCATGCCTGGTTCCGCGTGTTCAACGAACTGCCTGTGCTGGTATTGCTGGCGGTGGTGATCCTGGTGGTAGTCAAACCGTTCTGAGGAGATGGATCGCATGCGCAAATGGATTGCATTGTGGCTGGGCTGCCTGCCCGCCTGGGCCGCTACCCCGCTCCCGCCCAAACCGGCGCTGCCGCCGGAAGTGGTCGCCACGCTGCGCCGCGACGGCGCCGAACTGCTGCGGCTGCCGATGTGCGTGGACGCCAAGGGCGCTTTTTCCGGCCAGCGCGAGGTGGGCGACGCCCTGCTCAGCGTAGGCGGCACCGTCGCCGCGGTGCGCGCCCATCACAAGCCGCTGCTGAACGCCAGCGCCAGCTGGAGCGATCAGGACGGCAAGCGCGTGATCAGCGCCCAGACCCTGATCGGGACGCAGCCGGAATTGGTGGGAAGCTGGCCACAGCGCAGCTCGCCTTACGGGCAAGCCAGCGGCGTCGAACAACAGCGCAGCAGCTTGTCGCTGTATCTGCAGATCTCGCCTCGGGCGGAAGCCTGCGGTAAACCCAAAGGCGAACAGATCGCCCATTAGAACCGGTTCAATGTCTGCCGCGCTTCGGCGATGCGGCGTTGAACTGGCTCCTAAGGAGTACGCATAAAATGGCAGTGGAAATCGAACGCCGCTTCATCGTCGTCGGCGACGACTGGCGCGGCCTGGCCCCCGGCGTGCAATACCGCCAGGGTTATCTGTCGGTGGAAAAGGAGCGCACCGTGCGCGTGCGCGTGGTCGGCGATCAGGCCTGGCTGACGTTGAAAAGCAATATCAGCAACGTCAGCCGCCACGAATTCGAATACCCGGTGCCGCTGGCCGACGCGCAAACCATCATGGGGGCGATGTGTCCGATGGTGGTGGACAAGCTGCGCCACCGCATCGAACACGGCGGCTTCATCTGGGAAGTGGACGAGTTCTTCGGCGACAACGCCGGACTGGTGCTGGCGGAAATCGAGCTGCCGGATGAGAGCACTCCCTTCGACAAGCCCGCTTGGATAGGCGAGGAAGTTACCGAGGACGGCCGCTACACCAACGCCTATCTATCCAAGACCCCCTATAGCCGCTGGTAGCCTCCCCCAAGCTTATCCACAGCACTCAGGCCGAGGTTTGACTTACCCACACCCTCCCGCCATCGGCCTCGGTTAAAATGGCGGCTAAGCACGGGCTCCGCGCCCGTCCCAATCCGAACCTACATCCGCGGCCGCGGCCGCCCACAAGGAAACGCACATGTCCCGCAATCTGGAGCTGTTTGAACGTGGCAAGAAATCCATCCCCGGCGGCGTCAACTCGCCGGTGCGGGCCTTCGGCCAGGTAGGCGGCACGCCGCGCTTCGTCAAGCGTGCCGAAGGCGCCTATTTCTGGGACGCCGACGACAAACAGTATCTGGACTACGTCGGCTCCTGGGGTCCGGCCATCGTCGGTCACGCCCACCCTGAGGTGGTGAGCGCGGTGCAGCAAGCGGCCGTCGGCGGCCTGTCCTTCGGCGCGCCCACCGAGGGCGAAGTGCTGATCGCCGAGGAAATCCGCAAGCTGCTGCCCTCGATCGAGCAAGTGCGACTGGTCTCCTCCGGCACCGAAGCCACCATGTCGGCGATCCGCCTGGCGCGCGGCTTCACCGGCCGCGATCTGATCGTCAAGTTCGAAGGCTGCTACCACGGCCACTCCGACAGCCTGCTGGTCAAGGCCGGCTCCGGCCTGCTCACCTTCGGCAACCCGTCCTCCGGCGGCGTGCCGGCAGATTGCACCAAGCACACCCTGGTGCTGCAGTACAACGACGTCGAACAACTGGAGAAGACCTTCCGCGAAATCGGCGGCCAGATCGCCTGCGTGATCCTGGAGCCCATCGCCGGCAATATGAATTTGATCCAGCCGTCGGCCGAGTTCGTCCAGGCGCTGCGCAGCCTGACCGAACAGCACGGCGCGGTGCTGATCTACGACGAGGTGATGACCGGCTTCCGCGTGGCGCTGAACTGCGCTCAGGGCCTGCACGGCGTCAAGCCGGACCTGACCACGCTGGGCAAGGTGGTGGGCGGCGGCATGCCGCTGGCGGCCTTTGGCGGCCGCGCCGACATCATGGCCTGCATCGCGCCGCTGGGCAGCGTCTACCAGGCCGGCACCCTGTCCGGCAACCCGCTGTCGGTGGCCGCCGGCCTGGCCACCCTCAAGCTGATCCAACAACCCGGCTTCCATGAAACGCTGGGCCGCCGCACCGCGCGCCTTGCCCAGGGCCTGGCCGACGCCGCGCGCGCGGCCGGCGTGACCATGAGCAGCGACAGCGTGGGCGGCATGTTCGGCTTCTACTTCAGCGAGCAAGCGCCCAAGTCCTACGCCGAAGCCACCCGTTGCGACATCGAGCGCTTCAAGCGCTTCTTCCACGCGATGCTGGACGAGGGCGTCTACCTGGCGCCGTCCGCCTACGAGGCCGGCTTCGTCTCCAGCGCCCACAGCGACGAGATCATCGAGCAGACCATCGCCGCCGCCGGCCGCGCGCTGAGCCGCGTCTAAGCCTGAACGCCGCCGCCTTCGCGCGGCGGCGCCTTTCCGCATGCACACTCCTCCCATCCGCCTGGCCTGGCGGCTGCGCGTCGAAGCCTCCGGCGTCGAACTGCAGCCCTGCGAGCAAACGCGAGGCCCCGACGGCTACGGCCGCGGCCGGCGCTTGCCGCTGGCCAGGCTGCTGGCCGAACAGGACGGCCTGGACTGGCTCAGCGGCCAGGACCGACTGATCCTGCGCGCGCTGGCCGACTTGCAGGCCGACATCGCCGCCGACCACCACGCGGCGCTGGACGCGCTCGCCGCGCTGCCGCTGCTGGTCGGCCACCCGGCGCTGTACTGGGCCGACGCGCCGGAACAGCCGCTGCGGGTGGAAGCCGGCCAGGTGGCGCTGGAACTGGAGCGCCAGGGCGAGCAGATCGCGCTGCGGCTGAGCCCGCCCGGCATCGCCGCCTGCGCCGGCGTGTTGTGGCGCAAGCTGGCGCCGGACCGGCTCGCGGTTTACCGGCTGGACGAGGAAGTGCGCCAGATCGCCGCCCTGCTCGGCCATAGCCTGAGCCTGCCCTGGCATGCCCGCAAGAAAGTGCTGGACGCCATCCGCGACATCGCGCCGGAGTTGCCCCTGCACGATGTCAGCGCCAGCTTCGACGACAGCCTGCCCAGCCAGCCGGCCGACGCCGTTCTGCGCGCGTTGCTGCGGCTGGACGATACCGGCCTGCGGCTGCAGCTGAAAGTGCGCCCGCATCCGGCCAGCGCGCTGTACGCGCCCGGCCGCGGCGCGCCCGGCCTGGTGGTGAGCGTGGACGGCGCCGCCCTGCAACTCAAACGCGACCTTCCCGCCGAACGCGCCCGCCTGCGCCGGGTCCACGCCGCCTGCCCGACGCTCGCCGCCGCGCGCCGCGACGGCGACGAATGGGTGGTGGACGGCCAGCAGGCGGCGCTGGACCTGCTGGCCGCGCTGCAAGCGCTGGACGCGGACACCCTGCAGTGCGAATGGCCGGCCGGCCAGCGGCAGCGCATCCGCGCCGGCGTCAGCCTGCCGCAGCTGAAACTGAGCGCCAAACGCAAGGGCGGCTGGCTGGAAGTGGACGGCGAACTGGGGCTGGACGACGGCAACATCCTGGCGCTGCGCCACCTGCTGGAAGCGCTGGCCGGCCAACCCGGCCGTTACCTGCGCCTGTCCGACGGCGACTGGCTGGCGCTATCCGACTCGCTGGCCGCGCGCCTGCGCCAGCTGACGCTGCTGGCCGACCACGCCGCACCCAGCGGCCTGCGCCTGTGCCCGCTGGCCGCGCCGCGGCTGGGCGAACTGGCGGCCGAGGCCGGCGCCTTCGACGGCGACGCCGGCTGGCAGGAGCAATGGCGACGGCTGCAGTCGCTGCAAGACTTCGAGCCCGAAGTGCCGGCCGCCTTGCGCGCCACGCTGCGGCCTTACCAACAACAAGGCTACAACTGGCTGGCGCGGCTGGCCCACTGGGGCGCCGGCGCCTGCCTGGCCGACGATATGGGCCTGGGCAAGACGGTGCAGACGCTGGCGCTCTTGCTCAGCCGCGCCGCGCTCGGTCCGCAGCTGGTGGTGGCGCCCACCTCGGTGGCGCTCAACTGGCTGGCCGAAGCCGCCCGCTTCGCGCCCGGCCTGCGGCTGCTCCCCTACCAACAGCACCGGCGGCTGGACACCGCCGGCCCCGGCGATCTGGTGGTGGCCAGCTACGGCCTGCTGCAACGCGACGCCGACGCCTTCGCCGAGGTGCGCTGGGCCAGCGTGGTGCTGGACGAAGCGCAGGCGATCAAGAACGCCGCCAGCCAGCGCGCCCAGGCCGCCCACGCGCTTTACGCCGATTTTCGCCTGGCCGCCAGCGGCACCCCGGTGGAAAACCACCTGGGCGAGTTGTGGAGCCTGTTCCGCTTCGTCGCGCCCGGCCTGCTGGGCAACGAAGACAAATTCCAGCAGCGCTTCGCCCAGCCCATCGCCGACGGCGACGAGGACGCCCGCGAAGCGCTGAAAGCGCTGATCCGCCCCTACCTGCTGCGCCGCACCAAGCAACAGGTGCTGACCGAACTGCCGCCGCGCACCGACATCACCCGCGCCATTCCGCTTAGCGAGGCGGAGATGGAGGTCTACGAGGCGATGCGCCAGCAAGCGTTGGACAAGCTGGCCCAGCCGGGCGAGGCCGAGGGCGGCGCGATGCAGGTGCTGGCCGAACTGACCCGGCTGCGCCGCTTCTGCTGCCACCCGACGCTGACCCAGCCGGACAGCGCGCTGCCCGCCGCCAAACAGACGCTGTTCCGCGAACTGATGCTGGAGCTGCTGGACAACGGCCACAAGGCGCTGGTGTTCAGCCAGTTCGTCGATCACCTCGCCATCGTCCGCCGCTGGCTGGACCAGCAAGGCATCCGCTACCAATACCTGGACGGCGCGGTGCCCGGCGCGCAGCGCAAGGCGCGCATGGACGCCTTTCAGGCCGGCGACGGCGAGGTGTTCCTGATCAGCCTGAAAGCCGGCGGCACCGGCCTCAACCTGACCGCCGCCGACTACGTGATCCACCTCGACCCGTGGTGGAATCCGGCGGTGGAGGACCAGGCCAGCGACCGCGCCTACCGCATGGGCCAGCAGCGGCCGGTGACGGTGTACCGGCTGGTGGCCCAGCACACCATAGAAGAAAAGATCGTGGCGCTGCACGCCAGCAAGCGCGAGCTGGCCGACAGCTTGCTGGACGGCGGCGACCTCAGCGCGCGGCTGGACGGCGCGGCGCTGTTGGAACTGCTGCGCCAGGGCTGAAAACCCCGTTCAAAGTCCGCAGCGCCTGGCCTCAGCCGCTGTTGCGCAAGCCGGCCGAAGTGCCGTTGATGGTCAGGTGGATCGCGTACAAGGCCTCGGCGTCGTCCGGCTGACGGCGCAGCCGGCTTAGCAACTCGGCCTGCAACAGGCCCAGCGCGTCCAGATACGGCAAGCGCGTTTCCAGGCTGCGATGCAGCGTCGGGTTCTTTTCCAGCAACGCGCTCTGGCCGGTAATGGCGTAGAAAGCATCCAGCGTAGCCTCCCACTCCGCCTGGATGCGGCCGAACAGGGCCTCCGCCAATGCGCGGTCCTCCACTAGGCCGGCGAAGCGGCGAGCAATGCCCAGGTCGGCCTTGGCCAACACCTGCTCCATATTTGACAGCACCACCTGAAAAAACGGCGAGCTGCGGTACAGGCTTTGCAGACGGGCGCGTCCGGCTTCGCCGTGACGCTCGATAAAAGCGCGCACCGCCGAGCCGACGCCGAACCAGCCGGGCAGCATCACCCGCGATTGAGACCAGGAGAACACCCAGGGAATGGCGCGCAGGTCCTTGATAGAGGCCAGGCTCTTTCGCGACGCCGGCCGGCTGCCGATGTTGAGCTTGGCGATGGCGTTGATCGGCGTCGCCTCCAGGAAGTACTGCATGAAGCCCGGCGCTTCCACCAGTTCGCGGTAGGCGCGATAGGCGGCGTCCGACAGCTCGTCGAACACGGTCTCGTCGGTCTCGCAGCTGGCGCAGCCGCTAAGGCTGGCTTCCAGCGTCGCCGCCACCAGGGCTTCCAGGTTGCGGCCGCCGATGGCCGGGTCCGAATACTTGGACGCGATTACCTCGCCCTGCTCGGTGATGCGGATGCGCCCGGCCACGCTGCCGGCCGGCTGCGCCATGATGGCCTCGAACGAGGGGCCGCCGCCGCGGCCCACCGAGCCGCCGCGGCCATGGAACAAGCGCAGCTTGACCCGGCCGTCGGCAAAGCAGCGCACCAAACGCTTCTCCGCCTGGTAGAGCTGCCATTGGCTGGTCAGATAGCCGCCGTCCTTGTTGCTGTCGGAATAGCCCAGCATCACTTCCTGCATGCGGCCCCGGCTATCCAGCAACTGTTGATACCACGGCAAGGCGAACAGCGCAGTCATCACCTGAGCGCTGCGGTCCAGGTCGGCGATGGTTTCGAACAACGGCACTAGGTTGACGCTGGAGCGCGGCTGCCCGTCCACCAGCCGGATCATGCCGGCTTCTTTTAACAGCAGCGCCAGCGCCAGCATGTCGCTGACCTGAGCGCAGTTGGAGATGATGCTCTGGCCGATGGCGTCGGCGCCGAACTGCCGCTGGATCAAGGCCGCCTCGCGGAAGATCGCCAGTTCCTTCTCGGTTTCGGCGCTGTAGTCCAGATAGGGCGAATACAGCAGCCGCGGCGTGGCCAGCTCGCGCAGCAACACGCGGCTTCGCGCCGCCTCATCCAGCGCGGCGAACTCCTCCAGCCCGGCGCGGGCGAACAGCTCGCCCACCACCGCCTCGTGGCTGCCGGCGAACTGGCGCAGGTCCAACGGCATCAGGAAGAAACCGAACACGTCCACCGCGCGAATCAGCTCCGCCAGCCGGCCGTCGGCCAGCGCCGCGCTGCCGTGTTCGCGCAGCGAGGCGTCCAGCACGGCGAGGTCAGCCTGGAACTCGGCCTGGTCGGCATAAGGCCTGTCAGCCGGCCAACGGCCGCTCAGGCTCACGCCCAGCTGCAGGCCGGTGGCCAACACCCGCGCCTCCATCGCCGCCAGCGCGCGCCGATACGGCTCTTCGCGGCGGCTCTCCTCCTGATCCGGGGTCAGCGCCGCCAAGGCGACCAAGGCCGGGCTGACGCCGACCAGACGTTGCGACAGCGACAGTTCGCGGTACAGCGCCGCCAGTTCGTACAGATAATGTTCAAACGCCACCTGCGCCTGGCGCGTCACCGCGTGGCGCAGCACCGCGGCGTCGACATTGGGGTTGCCGTCGCGGTCGCCGCCTATCCAACTACCGACGCGAATGAAGGACGGCAGCGGCGTTGTCTGGCCCCAGGTGGCTTCGATCTGCCGGTCCAAGCGCTGATACAGCGCCGGCAAGGCCTGGAAGAAGGTCAGCGGGTGATAGGCTACGCCGTTTTCGATCTCATCCTTGACAGCCAGCTTGAAGTGGCGGATTTCCGAGGTCTGCCACAGCGCCACGATCACGCGCTTGAGCTTGGCCTCCAATTCCCCCTCCTCTTCCGGCGTCAGGTCCGCCGCAGCCAGCTTGCCCAGAAAACGGCGCACCGCGCGGTGGCCGTCCAGCACGCTCTGGCGCTGCACCTCGGTGGGATGCGCGGTGAGGATGGCGCCGACATAGGCGTCGCGCAGGGTGTCGGCCAGCATGGCGATGCTGACGCCGTCGGCCTTCAACTTGCCCAGCGCTCGCGACAGGCTGCCCTGCTGCGGCGCGGAGCCGGCCTGCCGGTGGGCCCGGCGGCGGCGCACATGGTGCAGGTCCTCAGCGATGTTGAACAGCTGGGCGTACAGGCCGCAGGCGCGCACCAGCGCCATCGCCGCAGCCGGGCTCAACTCCGCCGCCAAGGGCTGGCTGCGTTCCTCGGCGCTGCGGCCGGCGATGGCGCGCACTTCGGCGTAGACCTCGGGGCCGGCTTGTTCGCTCAACACCTCGGCCAGCGCGCGGTCCAGGCGCGCCAAATCGGCGCGCAGCGGCAGGTCCTTGTCTAAATCGCTCATTCGGTATTCCTTGATGGTGACGGGCGGCTTGGCCGCTCCCGGTTTTTGAATCGGCTCAAGGCAGCGCGGCCGCTGGCGTCGCTGGCTTCAGGCGATTCGTTTCGCATGCAAAACATCATAGGCAGGCTTGCCGCTGTAGTGGCAACACTACTGTCATTTAACCCGTGAGATATTGACCTGAGTGCGCATTGCGCAACATCAAGCTTTGCGCCGCCATCCCGGCGACGCCGCGGCGCTGTGCGTCGGGCCGGCATGCTAGAATGCCCGCCATCCAAGCACATAGTCCGATCGGGAACCGGTTTCATGGACAAAATCGTCATCGCCAGCCGCGAGAGCCGGCTGGCCATGTGGCAGGCCGAACACATCAAGGCCCGGCTGCAAACGCTCTATCCCCACCTCAGCGTGGACATCCTGGGCATGACCACCCAGGGCGACCAGATTCTGGACAAGACCCTGTCCAAAATCGGCGGCAAAGGCCTGTTCGTCAAAGAATTGGAAGTGGCGCTGGCCGAAGGCCGCGCGGACCTCGCGGTGCATTCGATCAAGGATGTGCCGATGGTGCTGCCGGAAGGCTTCGCGCTGGCGGCGATATGCGAGCGCGAAGACCCGCGCGACGCGCTGGTGTCCGCCCGCTACGCGGACCTGTCGGAACTGCCGGACGGCGCGGTGGTGGGCACCTCCAGCCTTCGCCGCGAATCGCAGATCCGCGCCCGCTATCCGCGGCTGGTGGTCAAGCCCCTGCGCGGCAACGTGCAAACGCGGCTGCGCAAGTTGGACGACGGCGAATTCGACGCCATCATCCTGGCCGCCGCCGGACTCAAACGCCTGGGCCTCTCCGAGCGCATCCGCAAGGAACTGCCGCCGTCGGAAAGCCTGCCTGCCGCCGGACAAGGCGCGCTGGGCATCGAAATCCGCGCCGACCGCGCCGACCTGATGCAGCTGCTCGCGCCGCTGAACCACGCCGCCACTCACTCCTGTGTCAGCGCCGAACGCGCGCTGGCGCGCGAGCTGGGCGGCAGTTGCCAAGTGCCGCTGGGCGCCTTCGCCACCCTCAACGAGGGCACGCTGGCGCTGGGCGGCTTCGTCGCCAGCCCGGACGGTTCCGTGATGTTGACCGCCAACGCCAGCGCCCCGGCCGATTACGCCGACGCGCTGGGCCGCGCCGTGGCCAAAAAGCTGCTGGACGACGGCGCCGGCCCGCTGATTGAAGCGGTGCTGGCCGACCCGCGCTGAGACGACGATGCCGCGCGTCCTGGTCGCCCGCCCGCAAGCGCAAAGCGCCGAGCTGCTGCGTCTTCTCGCCGCAGCGGGCTTCGACGCCGGCCATCTGCCGCTGATGGAAATCGCGCCGCAACCGGACGCGCTGGCCGTTTTGCCTGGGCAAGC
This sequence comes from Chromobacterium sp. IRSSSOUMB001, assembly GCF_023507765.1. Lineage (NCBI taxonomy): Bacteria > Pseudomonadati > Pseudomonadota > Betaproteobacteria > Neisseriales > Chromobacteriaceae > Chromobacterium > Chromobacterium sp. IRSSSOUMB001. The sequence continues at coordinate 141,287 of NZ_JALCYU010000003.1, read as the reverse complement.
AGCGGCGGCGAGTTGCCTGATTTTCGTCAGCCCCAGCGCCATAGATCAGGCCTGGCCGGCGCTGCAAACGCTGGACCTAGCCCACAAGCGGCTGGTCTGCGTCGGTCGCGCCAGCGCCGCCAAATTGGCCGCGCTCAGCGGCAGGCCGGTGCTGCACCCAACCGAGGGCAGCGACAGCGAAGCCCTGCTGGCCCTGCCTGAGCTGGCCGATATGCGCGGGCAGCGTACGCTCATCGTGCGCGGCGTCGGCGGCAGGCCCCTACTGGCGCAAAGCCTGGCCGCGCGGGGCGCGGCGGTGGAGTTCGCCGAGATCTACCGCCGACTGGACGGCGCACCGGACTGGGCGGCCTTCGACCGCGCGCCGCCGGACGCCGTGATCGTCACTTCCGGCGAAATCGTAGAGCAATTGTTCCGTCTCGCTGGCCCCAGTCGAATCAGGACGTTACAATGCTTGCTGTATTGCGTGCCGCATCCGCGCGTTGCCGACCGGCTCGCCGCGCAAGGCGCGACGCGCATCATGACAACCCGGGCCGAAGACAGCGCACTGGTCGCCGGCCTTAAAAAATGGTTCTGTCGTCACCCATGAGCGAATCCCAGATCACCGAAACCGCCAAACCCGAGTCCAAGAAATCGCTGAGTCCGGCCCTGCTGATCGCCATCGCCGCGCTGGGCGTGTCCGGCTGGCAGTACTTCAGCACCCAGCAGGAACTGACCGCCGCCCGCCAGGAACTGGCGCGCCGGCTGGCCGAAGGCAGCGGATCCGCCAAGGAACTGCGCGCGATGACCGAGCAGGCGATCAGCGCCAACCGCGCCACCGAAGGCCGTCTGGCGCTGATGGAGGCCCGCGTCAACGAATCCGCCGGCCAGTACGCGACCCTGAACGGCATGTACCAGGAGCTGACCAAGAACCGCACCGACTGGCTGCTGTCCGAGGTGGAACACACTCTGGCCATCGCCAGCCAGCAGCTGCAACTGGCCGGCAACGTGCCGGCCGCCGTGTCCGCGCTGGAGATGGTGGACGCGCGCCTGGCCAAATTCGATCGCCCGCAATTGATCGGCGTGAAAAAAGCGGTGGCCACCGACCTGGAAAAACTCAAGGCCCTGCCCTATCTGGACAGCGTCGGGCTCACCGTGAAGCTGGACCGGCTGATGCTGTCCTCCGACAGCCTGCCGCTGGCGGTGGACGCTCACCGGCTGGCCAGCCAGAAGCCGCAGGCCAAGGCGGCGACGGCGGCCAGCGCGCCGCTGTGGGAGCGCTTGGTGGCCGACGTCAGCAAGAGCCTGGGCGAGTTGATCCACATCCGCCGCATGGACAAGCCGGAAGCGCTGTTGCTGTCACCGGAGCAGGCTTTCTTCCTGCGGGAAAACTTGAAAATGCGTCTGCTGGACGCTCGTCTGGCGTTGATCCAGCGCGACGGCAAGACCTTCGCCGCCGACATCGTGGCCGCGCGCAGCTATGTGCAGCGCTACTTCGACCGCGACGCGCCGGCCGTCACCCAATGGCTGGGCACGCTGGGCGAACTGGAAAGCGCGCCGCTGGACGTGGCGCTGCCGGATATGAACGCCAGCCTCAAATCGGTGCGCGACGCCCAAGGCGCAGCAGGAGAATAAACCGTGAAATTCGCCTTGTGGATTACCGGGCTGTTTGCCCTCGCGGTGCTGGTCGGCCTGGCCGCCACCCTGAACACCGGCTACGCCATCCTGTTTCTGCCGCCATATCGGATGGAGGTGTCGTTCAACCTGCTGATCGTATCGGTGGTGGTGCTGATTTTCGTGGTGCATCTGGTGCTGCGCATGGTGGCGGTGGCCGCCAATCTGCCGGCGGAAGTGCGCCGCTTCCAGCGCCAGAAGAAGCTGAAAGCCTCCCGCCACGCGCTGCGCGAAGCCGGCATCTCCTACTTTGAAGGCCGCTTCCAGAAAGCCGAGCGCGAAGCCAGCAAGTCGCTGGACGACGAATACTCGCCGGAAAACAAGGCCCTGGCCCTGCTGATCGCCGCCCGCTCCGCCGGCGCCGCCGGCGACCTGGACAAACGTGACGGCTATCTGGCGCAGCTGGACGCCATGCCGCCGCGGCTGCAACTGGCGCGCCATATGCTGGACGCCGAGCTGAAGCTGGAAGCCAAGGACCCGCTGGGCGCCTTGGCCGCCATCGAACGCGCGCGCGCGCTGTCGCCCAATCTGACCAACGCCTTGCGGCTGGAATTGAAGGTCCGCTTGCTGCAGAAACAACCGGAAGCGGTGCTGGCTCTGACCGAGAAACTGCTCAAGGCCGACGCGCTGGAGCCGGAACAGGCGCGGCGTTATCGCTTGGCAGCCTATCAGCAACAGCTGGTCACCCTGCTGGGCGGCCAGGAAATCCGCGACTGGCTGCGCCGCATCCCGGAAGCCGAGCGCAGCAATCCGCAGCTGATGGACCAAGTGGTGGCGCGGCTGATCGTGTTGCAGGACTACGATTACGCCGCCACCCTGCTGGCCGGCGCGCTGGCCAACGACGATCACGACACCCCGGAGCTGTCCCGCGAGCTGGGCAAGCTGGCCGAGCACCTGAGCGAGGATAAACGCCTGGAGCTGCTGAAAACCGCGGAAAACTGGCTGAAGAAGCGGCCGCGCGACCACTGGCTGCTGATGGCCTTGGGCCGGCTGGCCTTGTGCCAGCAGCTGTGGGGCAAGGCGCAAAGCTATCTGGAGGCAAGCGCTTCGATATCGCCGACGCTGTGCGCCCACGCCGAACTGGCGCGGCTGTTCGAAGCCACCGGCAAGGAAGAGCTGGCGGCTCAGCATTACAACAAGAGCCTGGAACTGGCGCTGAAGCAGGGCTGCTGATTCCGCTCGCTTTATACGAAAAAGGACATGCTCCCGCATGTCCTTTTTTTATTGCCTTGTTATGCCCTCTCAACTCGACAGCAGCAGCACGCCCCAGGCCAGCGCCAGATAGCGCGCCGCCTTGCCAAGGGTCAACCACAAAATGCTGGACCACCAGGGCAGACGCAGCCAACCCGCGGCCAGCGGAATCGCGTCGCCAACCACCGGCAGCCAGGACAAGACCAGCACCGCCGGGCCGAAGCGCTGGAACCAGCCGGCCAGCCTCGGCGGCAACTCCTTGCGCGGCGCCAACCTCCCCAGCCACAGGCTAGTGACGCTGCCGGCGGTATTGGCCACCGTGGCCACCAGCAGGGCCGGCCACAGCCAGTCCGGCCATTTGTACAGAAAAGCGGACAACGCCAGCTCGGAATTACCGGGCAAAATGGTGGACGAGGTGAAGGCAGACACCGCCAACCCGCCCAGCCCCAGCCACACCAAGTGGCTCATTCATCAAACTCTATGGTTTCGCCGCAGGCGGCGGCGATGGCGGCACTGAGGGTGGAGAAGAATTCCGAGCCGTCGCGCGCGGCGATCCAGCGGCCGTCGCGGAAGGCGAAGTGGTAGCCGCCGCTCTTGGCCGCTATCCACAATTCCTGATTGGCGGTGTGGCGGTTGACGATGATCTTGGCGCCGTCGCTGAACTCGATATCCAGCACATTGCCGGACACCAGATAGTCGGCGTCCAGATCATTGTCGTCGATGGCGGCTTCGATGCGCGTGAAGATGGCGTCGGTGTGCCGCAGAAATTCGGTTTCGTTCATTGCGCTTTCCCGTTGAATGACGGCCTGGACGCCGTCTTGGCGCGGCTCAGGCCTTGATCGCCGGGCGCAACGTAATCACACGGCGCGCCGCAGCTTTGCTAGTATCGGGATTTTGCCACATTGGAACTCATTCGTATGCGCACCTTGCTGGCTTGTGCAAGCCTGACCCTGTTCTTGGCCGCCTGCGGCTTCAAAGGCCCGCTGTATTTGCCCGCCCCCGCAGCCAAGCCGCCCGCCGCCGCGCCCGCCGCCAAACCCGCGGTCAAGGCCGACGCCTCCTCCCCTCGCGCCGCGGCAGAATCCGCCTCTCCCGCCTCTCGCTGACGGTTCCCGCCGCGCTTCCGGGCGGTGCGGCGACGGCGAAAAATGCCGAAGACATATTGATATTCCCACGCGGTTTCCTGCACATCAGTCATATCCTTTACACTCAAAGGCTGTATCTGCAGATAAAGGAGCCGCCGATGTCTCACTTCGCCCGTCACCTGGAACATCACACCATCGTCAACCCCTTCCCCGGCATCGTGAAGCTGGAAGCGGCGTTGGGCCACCGCATCGGCGCGCGCATCGGTTCCAATGAAAGCATGGCCAAGCCGGCCTCTCCGCTAACGGCGGAGTTCGGCGAGATGATGACGGAACTGGCCCGGCTCTACCCTGACCCTTACGCGCACGGACTGCGTCAGCGCGCGGCGGCCCACAACCGCGTGGACGCGAGCCAGGTACTGTTCGACACCGGCGCCGACAGCCTGATCCTGTTGGCCTTGCGTCTGGCCTGTAATGTCGGCGACGCGGTGGTATGCACCGCCGGCACCTATCCCACCTTCCGTTATTTCGCCGAAGGCGTGGGCGCGCGCATTCTGGAAGTGCCCTACCAGCAACAAGGCGACCGGCTGCAGGCCGATCTGCCGCGGCTGGCGGAAGTGGCGCGCGCCGAGCGTGCCGCCGTGCTCTATCTCGCCAACCCGGATAATCCCAGCGGCCACTACTGGAGCGCGGACGATATCCTGGCGCTGCGCGAAACCCTGCCTTCGTCCACGCTGTTGATCCTGGACGAGGCCTATGTCGATTTCTGCGTGGACGCGCAGGACGCGCCGCCGCAGGGCGCGCTGCCCAACACGCTGCGTTTGCGCACGCTGTCCAAGGCCTATGCGCTGGCCGGTCTGCGGGTGGGCTACGCCATAGGTCCGCAACACATCGTCGCCAAGGCGGACCAGATTCGGCCGCAATTCGCGCTGTCCAGCTTCGCCCAACTGGCGGCGCAAATCGTGCTGGACGATCCCGACTATTCCCGTCAGCTAATCGCCGCCACCATCCATCTGCGCGACAAACTATCCGACGCCTTGCGCGCGCGCGACCTCGTGGTGATGCCCTCGCACACCAACTTCGTCTGCATCGCCTATCGCGACGCCGCCAGCAGCGAGGCCATCCATCGCCAGCTGCTGTCCGACGGCATCGCCGTGCACCGCCCGCCGCACCCGGCGGTACGCCACTTGCTGCGCGTCACCGCGCAACCGCAGGCGCTGTCGGCCAAAGTGATGGCGGCGCTGGCGGAAGGTTAAGAAGCGGTTCAAAGCCCGCTGCGCGTCAGCGGGATGGATAGATGGGTTGAAACCCGCTTTGAAACGCTCATGTACCACGCGTACATTCTGCTTTCTCAGCGGGTTTCGTCTTGTCTTGCTCTCAAGACTTTGAACAGGCTCTCCCGCCCATAAAAAAGCCCTGGACCGGCAAGCGGCCCAGGGCTTGATCTTTCCCCATCCTTCTCACTCCGAAGTACTGGGATTCCAATACGCCTGACTGATGAAAGGCTGGGCCACCAGCTTGGCGGCGATCTCCTCCAGTTCTTCCCACTCCACCGAGGTGGACAGCAAGGTGGCGGTCATCTCCACCTCGTCGTCGCCAAAGGGCTCCACGTCCAGATCCCCCACCGGATACTTGGACTCCTCAAGCAGGTCGCTGAGTAAGGCCATTGCGTGTTTCTGGCCGGAACGGCTAGAGATCACGCACAACTGGTAAGTGACTTCGCTGGTTTCGTCGTCGATAGGCTTGCGGTTGATCGAGTTCACCACCGGACGCAGCAAGGTGTTGCTGGCCAACACGAACAGCGTGATCAGAAAAGCCTGGGGAATCTGACCCGCGCCGGCGCTGGCGCCGACTGCCGCCGAGCCCCACAAGGTCGCCGCGGTGTTCAAACCGCGCACGTTCAAGCCCTCTTTCATGATGGTGCCGGCACCGAGAAAACCAACGCCGGACACCACGTAGGACGCCACTCGCGCCGCGCCGCCGGTGCCGTCCAGCTGCAGCGCCATGTCGACGAAGGCCGCCGCGCCCACCGCCACCAGGGTATTGGTGCGCAGGCCGGCGGTGCGCTGACGGAACTGGCGCTCATAGCCTATGGCCGAGCCCAGAATGAAAGCCGTCAACAGGCTGAGCAAGGTTTGCAGCAGACCAGACCCGTTGAAGCCCAGAAACTGCAGTAAGGTTTCCACTTGTTATTCCTCCTGCGGTCGATTGAAAAGTAGCCGTCCCGGCATGCCGGGAAACAGTCAGGCAGTTTGCCACATCCGCGTGAGCGGGTCGTGTCCGACCAGGCGATTTCTACGCGCCGAGCCATGCGCGCTCCCGCCCAAGCAACAAAATTGGCGGCGGCGGATTGCTACTGACAGCACGCTGTCAGCAGGGGAGCCGCACACTGGCGTCACGGCCCTGAGCCGACCCGCGTATCCACCACGGAGAGCCTCAACATGCGCACCCCTCTATTTCAGCTTCCCGCCGGACACGGCTTGGAAATCGCCAGTTTCGAACTAAAAGAAGGCGTATCCGAAGCCGAACTGCAACACGCCGCCCGGCAAATCGACGCCGACTGGCTCCGCCATGAAACCGGCTACCAAGGCTACGCGCTGCTGCGCGGAGAGGAACGGCGCTTCGTCCACCTTACCTTGGCCGACAGCCCGGAACGCGCGCGGCAATTGTGCGCGCAATGGCCGGCGGAGCCCGCCTGCCGCGATTTTCTCGCCGCCATTGCCGCCGATACCGGCCACATGGACTTTTATCACTGCCTATAAGCCGTACCCCCTACAAGGAGTTAACCATGTCCCCTTTCCTACACTGGTTTGAAATTCCCGTGACCCAGTTCGAGCGCGCCGTCGCCTTCTATCAGCAGGTATTGCAGGTGGCGCTGCATGAGGAGAGCTTCGACAACGCCCGCATGGCGCTGTTTCCCAAAACCGACGACAGTTGCGGCGGCGCATTGCTGAGCTGCCCGCAAGCCCGCCCCCACGTAGACGGCGTGCGCGTCTATCTGGATGGCGGCGCCGATCTGGACGCCACGCTGGCACGGGTCAAAACCGCCGGCGGCATCGTGGTGCAGCCCAAGACCCCCTTGCCGGAAACCTGGGGGCACATCGCACTGTTTTCCGATCTGGAAGGCAATCTGATCGGCCTGCACAGCGCCACATGAGCCGACGCTACTGGATAGGCGTGGCCAGCCGCGACCATGTACTGCGCGGGCTGGCCGGCGGCTTCGCCCAGCTCTGCCACGGCAAGGCCGCGCCGCTCAGGCGGATGGCGGCCGGCGACGGCCTGATCTATTACTCGCCGGTGCTCAGCCTGGAAGGGCGCGAGCCCTGCCAGCGCTTCACCGCCATCGGCCAGGCGATGGACGACCGAGTCTACCCGTTCCGGGTCAGCGCCGATTTCGAGCCCTACCGGCGGAACATCGCGTTCTGGCCGGCAGAGGACGCCGAAATCCGGCCGCTGCTCGGCCAATTGACCTTCATCGCGGATCCGGCGCGCTGGGGCTACGCCTTTCGCTTCGGCCACCTGGAAATCGGCCGCGCCGATTTCCTGTTGATCGCGCGCGCGATGCGGGCGACACTGCCGCCATCCATGCTGCGGGAACCCGACTAAATATGCGCCGAGCCGACCGACTGGTTCAAATCCTCTTGCTGCTGCGCGGCCGCCGCCGCACCACTGCCCGGCAGTTGGCCGAATGGCTGGAAGTGACGCCGCGCACTGTCTACCGCGATATGGCGGATCTGATGGCCAGCGGCGCGCCGCTCAACAGCGAAGCCGGCGAGGGCTATTGGCTGGAAGCCGGCTTCACGCCGCCGGCGGTGGCGTTTTCCGCGCGCGAACTGGCGGCGCTGGAAGTGGGCGCGCGCATGCTGGCGGCCTGGGCGGACCGGGACACCGCCGCCGCGGCGCAATCGGCGCTGGGCCGCATCCACGCGGTGCTGGGGTCCTCCGGCCTGCCGCCGGAGCCGCTGTACGCGCCCACGGCGGGCAATTACCCGCGCGAGCGGCTGGCGCCGCTGCGCGACGCCATCGTCTCCCACCAAGCGCTTTGGGTGGATTACCGCGACGAAAACGGCCGCGACAGCCAACGTGCGCTGTTGCCGCTGGCTCTGTTTTTCTGGGGCGACCGCTGGCTGCTGGCCGCCTGGTGCGGCCTGCGCCTGGACTACCGCAGCTTCCGCGTGGACCGGCTGCAAAGCTGGCGCGACACCAACCTAAGCTGCCCGCCCGACGTCAGCCTGGCCGGCTATCTGGGCCATGTCGACAGCGACGGCCGGGCGTTGGCTTGGCTGGAGCGACACCAGCGCCAACCCTGGCACCAAGAATAAGCGACGCCTGACCGGCGTCGCTGCCCGTTCAAGGCAGCAGGATGATGGAGCCGCTGGTCTTGCGTCCTTCCAGATCGCGGTGCGCCTGCGCCGCCTCGGCCAGAGGATAGCGATGCGATGGCGCCACCTTGATCCTGCCGTCCGCCACCCGTTCGAACAGCGCCTGGGCCGAAGCCTCCAGCTCCGCGCGGCTGGCGATGTAATCGGCCAGCTTAGGCCGGGTAAAGAACAGCGAGCCGCGACTGGTCAGCTCCAAAGGCGCGAACGGCGGCACCGCGCCGGACGCGTTGCCAAAGCTGACCAACATGCCGCGCGGACTCAGGCAAGCCAGCGATATCTGGAAAGTATCCTTGCCCACCGAGTCATAGACCACCGGCACGCCCTGTCCGCCGGTGATCTCGCTGACTCGCGCCACCACGTCTTCGCGGCTGTAATTGATCACATGCTGGCAGCCCAGGCCGCGCACGATGTCGGCCTTGGCGTCGGAACCAACGGTGCCTATCACCGTCGCGCCCAGCGCCGTCAGCCACTGCACCGCGATCTGTCCCACTCCGCCGGCGGCCGCGTGCCACAAAACGGTTTGGCCCGGCCTCACCGGGTAGGTGCGTTGCACCAGATACTCCACAGTCATGCCCTGCAACATCATGCAGGCGGCGGATTCGTCGCTGATGCCGTCTGGAATCTTCACCAGCACCGCCGCCGGCAGCAAGCGTTCGGCGCTATAAGCGCCCAGCGGGCCTCCGGCGTACGCAACGCGGTCTCCCACCGCCAGACCGGACACCCCCGGCCCCAACGCTTCCACCACCCCGGCCGCCTCCTGGCCCAGTCCGGACGGCAGCGGCAACGGATACAGACCGCTGCGCTGATAGGTATCGATGAAGTTGACGCCGATGGCGGTATGACGCACCCGCGCCTGACCCGGTCCCGGAGCGGTCAGCTCCTGGCTTTGCAGACCGAGCACTTCCGGCCCGCCGGTGTGAGAGAAAACGATGGCTTGAGTCATGGCGGCCTCCTAGGCTCAAAAAATCCAGTGTGCGACGGCGCCGCCGTCCCAGGCAAGCCGCTGTCGCAGAACAGACTGTTTCTACATCAGACCAAGAATTGCCCGCGCCCCCAAGCCAGCACTTCCGGCAGGATGCGCGGCCAGGCTTCAAGCCTATGATCGTCGCCGTTGAACACTGTCTGGCGGCAGTCCAGATACAGCGCCGCCGCTTCGCGCCAATCAAGCACCTCGTCGCAACTGCCCAACAGCAGCCAGTAACGGCGCGCGGACGGCTGTGACACGCGCTGCGCCAGCAAGGCGTGCATATCGACGTCGCTCAAGGTGTAGACCACCCCGGTGTAAGGGTTGGTCTGCTCGCCGATGAAACGCGCCAAATCGTCGTAAGGCCGCACCGCCGGATTGATCAGCACCGCCGGGCGTTGATGGCGCTCGGCCAAAAAGGTAGCGTAATAACCGCCGAGCGAACTGCCGATCAGCAAGGTGTCGTCCGGCAAGGACGCCACCAGAGCGGACGCCTGCTCGATCGCCTCGGCCGGATGCGGCGACAACTGCGGGCAATGCAAGGTCGCATCGAACGCGTTCTGTTGCAAATAAGCGGCGGTTTCGTTCGCCTTCAACGATTGAGGACCGGAATTGAAGCCGTGCAGGTAGACAATGTGCATGCGGATGGGAACAAACAGTAAATAAAGGGTTCATTCTAAATGGCCATCGTCCCAAGAAAAACCCTGGCAGCCGCGGCTGGCAACCGTCCTTTTGACGGGCTTGCCAATACATTCGCATGAATGATACAAAAACGCGGAAAAAATAATAAAACCGACGATTTATGCCACTTAAGCGCGGTTTACAAAGATAACAGGAGAACATAAATGCTTGCCACCTTGCCGGACAACGCCCTCGTCGCCGACGCCACCACCACCAAACCCTACTCCGTAGCCAGCCTGATCATGGCGTGCGGCTTTCTGCACCACAGCGCGCAGGCTTTTCTCGACGACGTGCGCGCGGACCAGGCGCTGATCCGTTCCGGCTTCTGTCCGCGCCACCATGTCCACGTGGACCGCGACGGCCAGGCCACGGTGGACGGCTTCGTCCATGAACAGGTTAGCTTGCTGCTTCAGCACAATGCCTCCCTGCATTTCGCCTTGCATGAAATGCTGATGCAATTCGGCCCGGACGCCTGCAACGACACTCTGGCCGGCATCATCGTGCGCGGCCTGCGCGGCGTTCAGGATTGGCAGGCCGCCTGCCAGTGCCTGGCGTCGATGCGCCGCGGCCCGGCCCGCGCCTGAGCAGGTTTCAAGCCGTCATGCCGGCGGCTTGGCCCGCTTGGCCAGGTCCAAGGCCTTGAGCCTGGCGCCGACATCGCCCTGCGCGGCCGCCTTGGCGTACCAGCGGATCGCCGCCGGCAAGTCCCGCTCCACCCCGTCGCCATGCTCGTACATGCTGGCGATCAGATACTGCGCGCCCACGTCACCCTGCCGGGCGGCCTTCTCGTACCAATACGCCGCCAGCCGGTAATCCTTGGCCACGCCGCGACCGAGGAAGTACTGAGTGCCCAGATCCAACTCTGCCGGCAGATAGCCTTGATCCGCGGCCGACCGGAACCAACGCGTCGCCTCGGCTTGCGACTTGGCCACCTGCTGGCCGTTTTCGTACAACACTCCCAAGGCGTGCTGGGCCTGCGGCAAACGTAGGTCCGCGGCGCGCCGCAGCCAGCGCAGGGCCCGCTTCTGGTCCACCGCTCCCGCCTCGCCTCGCCGCGCCAGTCCATCATCGCCAGGTCGAAAGCCGCCACCCGATCGCCGGCCTCAGCCGCCTGCTCGAACTGCCGCCGCGCGGCGGCGTAGTCCCCATGCTGATAGCTGGCCCAGCCCGGCACCTCGGCCGCCGCCGTCATCGCCCAGCACACCACGATCCACCGTATTACGTTTCGCATCTTCGCCTCCGCTGGACACTGCCAAGCTGTTCCCCGCCTTGCGAGCGGGAATGCGCGCAGGCCTTGAACAGCTTCTTGCAGAATAAGTCGGCGCGCGCCGCCGCTTATATCGCCGGCTCAGGCTCCACCTCGACTAGCCAGGCCCGACGCAGCGCGGCCACGGCGTCGGCGAAGGCGGCGGCGGCTTCGTCGATGCCGCCGGCCATGTTGAAGAAGCCGTGGATCAGCCCCGCTTGCCGCTCGCAGCGGACCGACACGCCGGCGGCCGCCAGCTTGGCGGCGTAGGCCTCGCCCTCGTCGCGCAGCGGATCGAAGCCAGCGGTTTGAATATAGGCCGGCGGCGCGCCGTCCAGCTCGTCGAACAGCGGCGATACCTGCGGATGGCGCAGCTGGCCACCGCCGGTGTAGTGGCGCACGCACCAGTCCATGGCGGCCCGCTCCAGGTAGAAACCGTCGCCAAAACGCTGGATGGAAGGAAAGCCGGCGCTATTGTCCACCACCGGATACCACAGCAGTTGTAGGCGCGGCCGCGTGGCGTCCCCGCGCGTGGCCAGCGCCACCACGGCGGCGAGATTGCCTCCGGCGCTGTCGCCGCCCACCGCCAGCCGCTCCGGATCCATTCCCCAGGCGACGCAGTCCGCCGCCAGCGCGCGGAAAGCGTGGATGGCGTCCTCCACCCCGGCGGGGAAGGGATGTTCCGGCGCCAGCCGGTAATCCACCGAGATCACCTGGCAATGCACATCGACGGCCAGCGCGCGGCAAGGCAGGTCGTGCGATTCGATCGAGCCCACCACGAAGCCGCCGCCGTGATAGAACACCAGCGTCGGCGCCGGCAATGCCAAGCCCGCTGGCCGGTAGCTGCGCACGCGGATCGCGCCGGCGGGCCCCGCCAGCGCCGCGTCCTCGACCAGCACGCGTTGTGGCGTCACTTGGGCCAGCAAGCCTCCTTCCCAGTCCAGCTCACGCCGCGCGGCAGCCACGCCGAGACGATGCCAGCCGCGCTTGCGGCCCAAGCGCCGCAACCGCAGCACCAATTGCAACTGAGGGTTCAGCGTCAGCCCGTCGACGCGGCATGGCGTGCCGGCCAGCGCCTTGAGCAAGGGGCCGGGCAGCCGCAACGCGCGGCGCGCCAGCGCTCGCTCCAGTCTTTGTGCCAGCGTCGGCGTCCTCATCGAGCCAGCCCTGCGAATTGATATGCCGACGGAATTGAAACTAGATACCAAGCACCGCTGAAGGTGGCGATGATGATGCCGGACAGCAGCGCGCCGACCGCCATCATCCCACCGGCCAGCCGGTCGCAGCCGCGCGGCCCCAACCGCGTTTGCAACAACCAGCGCAGCCCGCAGCCGATATGAGTAAAGTAGGCGACGATGGACAAGAAGTAATAGGGCATGAAGAACAGGAAGTAATTGCCCAGGTTCAGACCGGCGGCGGCGAAATAGAAATTGGTATCCACGCCTTGCCCCCAGCGGCCGTACAGCACCGCGCTGAGGTGGAACAGCAGGAAGAAAGCGAGGTACAGACCGGACCAAGCTTGGGCGTGGTCGAAAAAGCCCTGCCGCCGGCCTCGCCGCGCCCACACGAAATACAGGCCAGAGCCCGTCTGGAACAGCACGCAAGCCAGCAATAGGGTTTCCACCGGTGGGAAGCGGTACAACAGGCGGTAGGCCCGCATATAGTCGATATGGGCCTGGATACCGGCCAAGGCGGTCAGGTGATTGAGCAGGTGGAACAGGATGTACAAGCTGATCAGACTGGCGGACAGGCGGTGTAACTTGTGCAACATACGACCCCTTTTTCGGCGAAAGACGTGAGCCGGCCGGCGCGGACGCGGCTCCGGCCAGTCTCGCAGCTTATTGCCCGGGATTGAGCTTCCGGGTCTAACTGAAAGCAGGATGGCATCGACGCTCATGCCGTGGGCGAGGTCGCCAGCGGATGCTCGGCCCCGGCCTCCAGCGTACGCAGCGCGCGGCGCGCGTAGTAGGCGAAGCCAGCCTGGGAGCGCTTGTCCTGCAGAATCCAGTCATGCGCTTCCCGTGCCAACTCCGGCTCCACTTCGCGGATCTCTCCCGCCGCTTCCGCCAGCAGTTGCAGCCGAGCAGCGCGTTCGCACTGGATCGCCATCATGCAGGCCTCTTCCACCGAACGGCAGGCCACCACTAGGCCGTGGTGGGCCAGCAGCGCCGCGCGCTTGTCCCCCAACACGCATCTGATGATCTCGCCCTCGCTGTTGCCCACCGGCACGCCGGGCCACTGCGGCAGAAAGGCTACATCTTCGTACAGCATGCAGGCGTCCATATGGGCTATCTTTAACGGGCGGCCCAACATAGACAGTGCCGAAACGTGGACTGGGTGGGTGTGGATGATGCAGCGCACATCTGGCCGCGCCCGATAGATCCAGCTATGGAAGCGATTGGCCGGATTGGCCATACCGTCGCCCTCCTGCACATCCAAGTCGGCGTTGACCCGCAGCAGGTTGCCGACGGAGGTTTCGTCAAAGCCCAGACCCAGCCGCTGGGTGTAGTATTCACCCGGCCGTTCCGCCCGCGCGGTGATTTGGCCGGCCAGACCGGAATCATGGCCCTGCGCGAACAGGATGCGACAGGTCAGCGCCACTTTTTCGCGCAGCGACCAGTCCTGCACCCCCAGGTGGTGTTGCATCTGCGTCTTCGCCCGTTCGATCAGGCTCTGTTTGTCCATTGCCATAGTGTCGGTCATGGCGTCTCCTTTCTCGACAAGAACCTGCCACTCCGCGCGAGGCCGGCCCGAATGCGGAACTCCTCCCGGCACGGGAGGGCCGCGCTCATGCGATGGCGGGCTGGGCGTGCGACGCCTCCCGATGCGCGGCCTCGATGGAACTGAAGAACTCCAGGCGCGCGTCCACCAGGCGATGGCCCGCTTGCAACATCAGGTCGATCTGCTCCGGCGCCGAACTGGCGATGTCCAGCATGATGTCGCGTATGGTTTCGGCGTGGCCGTCGTCGCACTCCACATGGATGTGGAAGAACTCGAGGTCGCGCCGCGCCGCGCCCAGCGCCTCGAAGCCGAGGATGATGTCGCCGTACATCGGCGGCACCAGTCCCTCAGCGCCCAGACACAAGGCTCCCAGACCCGCTGCCGGGTTCAGGTTGCGGCAATGCTGGAACATGCTGTCGATCAGCCGGCGCGTGCCGGCCAGCGGCTGAGCGCCGTCCAGCGACACCGAGTAATGCTCCAGCATTTCGCGGTAGATCAGATGATGCGGCCGCGGGCTGTTCGGCGCCAGTCCCAGTTCCTCGAACAAGTTTTCCGCCAGTTCCAGCACTTCCTCGTTGCTGGGCAGATTGGCCATCATCGCGCACAGGTAGCGCGTGAAGTAGGCGCTGTACAAGCCTTGCTGCACCAGGAAGATCTTCAGTTCGTCGAGCGAGACTTCGCCGGCGCGACAGCGCGTCAGGAAGGAATGGGAACGGAGGCGTACTACCAGTTGCTCTTTGCTTTCTTCTAAAATGGCCATTTGCATATTCATAATGTCTGCTCCAAAATCAGGATTTGAAAAGGTCCTGTCGGACCAACCCATATAACGTTGAGACAGTGGTACAACCTTCCACGGCAGCGAGCCTAGGAATATGGTCCGGCTATTAGACATCAGCCCCACCTCCAAAACCGGCATGAAATAAGCACTCACAAACTATTGTTATTAGTTTTATTCTTGTTTATGAAATCATTTCATTTACAGCTTTCTTATTTTTAATATTTTAATTATTCTGCTAACATGTTGATTTTTATGAACATGGATTGCAACACATACGGATAGCGTTCTTACAGGTCTATCCACCGTGTTATTGGGTTTTGCCCTCCGATTCACAGTTGAAAGTCAGAGTAATGTCAGATGCCCGCACAAAAACATGTCATCCGCGTTTTACCCGACTTGCTATCGACGACAACGACTGAGCAGCTTAAGCAGCGCTGCCAACAACTGGTCTCCAACATTGGGATGGATTTCTTCCTGATCGGCATTGAATCCGTGAATGGCGACACGCCCGCACCTCGCGTGGAAACTAACTACCCAGCAGTCTGGATGGAACGTTACGCGCGACTGGAATGGGTGAAGCGCGATCCGGTGGTACGCCACTGCCGGCAGTCAGCGGTGCCGCTGATCTGGCACCGCGGCCGCTTTGAGGACGAAGCCGCCCAGCACCTGTTCGAAGAAGCGTCCGCCTACGGTGTTTCCGCCGGCGTGGCCGCCTCTTTGCGCGGAGTCGGCCGCAACCAGCAGATGATGATGACCGTGGCCTGCGACGCCCGCGCCGACGCGCGCACCGACCAATGGCTGCAAACGCTGACGCCGACAGTGCACTTGCTGTGCTCCTACGCTTACGAGGCCGTCTGCCGTATCGAAGAGGCCAGCCAGGCCACCGCGGTCAACCTGACCCAGCGCGAGCACGAATGCCTGCGCTGGGCCGCCGCCGGTAAAACCTCCTGGGAAACCTCGCGCATCCTGCGCTGCTCCGAGTCCACGGTAAATTTTCATATCCGCAACATCATCAACAAGTTGAAGGTATCCAACCGCAGCCAAGCCGTGGCCCGAGCCTTGGCCCAAGGCTTGATCCCCCCTGATTCAATCAGCTAGTACCACGCCGGCAATGGCCACAGAAGGGTTAACTAGACCTTGCAGTTCCTGACGCCTGAGCTTGCCACTGGGCGTGGTGGCGATGTCGGCCACCAGCTCAATGCGGTCTGGACGCAAAGCCTTGGGCCACAATTCGTGCTGAACACGCCTCAGCAGGTCCTCCACCAATGCGGCACCGCTGCAACCGCTGCCCGTGGTCACCACGTAAGCGCGCAGCCGGGTCAGCCCTTCAGCGGTGACCACCGGCAACGCCGCCGCCTTCAACACCCGCTTGTCGTCCAGCAGGAAAGCTTCCAGCTCCTGCGGGCTGACCCAGTAGCCGGCCACCTTGATGCGTTCGCTGTCGCGCGAGACAAAACTCAGGCCCTCGCTGGCGCGCACGAACAGATCGCGGGTGGGGAAACTGGCCGGCGCCGTTTCGATGGTGCCGGCTTCGCCGGGCCGCAAATAGCCCAGCATCATACAGCCGCCGGACAGGTCCAGGGTGAAGGCCTCGGACGGCGCGTCGGCGTCTCCGGCATGCGGCGTTTCCAGGTAACGGAAGCCTTCGACGCGACGCAGGCCGGCACCGCCGTCGACGGTTTCGGACAGATAGGGCGCGAAGGTTTCGGTGGTGCCGATGGAGTCCAGCATCCGCGAACCGGTCCAGGCTTCCCAGCGCTGACGGATCGCCGGCGGCAGGCGTTCGCCGGCGGAAAAGGACAGCCGCAGCGCGCTGAAGTCGTAAGCCCGCTCCGCCCGCGCCATCAGCAGGTGGTACAGGGTGGGCACCGCCAGGAAGGCGGTAACGGATTCGGCTTCGATGGCGTCGAGAAAATCGGCGTGACGCCCCCATTCCGGCAGCAGCACCGCGCTGGCGCCGACGCTGAGCGGCGCATGCAGCCCCTGTAGGCCGAAGGAGAAGAACGGCCCGGTGCTGGCCAGCACCCTGTCCTCGGCGCACAGTCCCCACATCGGCCGGGTCACGGTGCGCTCGAACTCCCAGAACGAGCGGTGAGAATGCGCGCACAACTTGGGCCGGCCGGTGGAGCCGGAGGTGGCGAGCACCAACGCCGGGCTCAGATCGAAACTGGCTTCGATGTCCCCGACCGCGTGCGCCGCCGTCGGCGCGCTCTTGCGCGCCGCCAGCGTCGCCAGGTCGGTCATCGCTTCGGCGCGCGGCTGGCGCGCGGTGCGGTCGGCCAGAATCAGGTCCGGGTCATAGCTTTGCCACAGGTCTTCATAGTGTTCGGCCGGCAGATCCGGGTGCACCATGAAGGCGAGCCGCTGCGAACGCATGGCCGCCAGCCAGTAGATCACCGTCTCCAGCGTCGCCGACCCCACCAGCGCCACGCGCTGCCCCGGGCGGCGGCCGGCAAGCAGGAGATCCAACTCGCGCGCCGCCGTCAGGCTCAAGGCCTGCAATTGGCGATAGCTGAGGACGCGGCGGCCTTCCGCGCCGCGTTCGATCAGGGCGACGCAATCGCCGCGCCCGGCGCGCACATGGCGGTCCACCATCAGGTCGACGCAACCGGGGCTGGAGTCAATAGACATGTCTTGAACCTCGCAAATTTGAAAATGCGGGCCGCCGTTGGCGGCGCGCGCTCAGCTTTCCAGCGCTTCGGCTTCCGGCTGCGCTAGGCGGCGGTAGTCCAACACCGGCACGCCGCAGCGGAACAAGTCGCGCAGCCGGGTCATCGTCGACAGCGGATTGGGCCGCTGGAACACATTGCGGCCCACGCAGATGCCGCCGGTGCCGTGGCGGACCACCGCCGCGGCCAGCTCCAGCAAGGCCAGTTCATCGGCCAGCGCGCCGCCTGCGAACAACACCGGGGTGTGCTCCTGGATGCCGTCCACCAATTCCGGGATGACGTTCAGGTCTTCCGGCGCCGCCACTTTCAGCGCGTCCACGCCCAACTCCACCGCCGCGCGCATGAAATGGCGCAAATGGTTAAGCGCCTTGCCCGCCAGCGGTCCCTTGTCGTAGACCATGTTCAGCACCGGCAGGCCGTAGGCGTGGGCCTGGTCCACCACCTGGCCGATCAATTGCAGGTTGTGGCCTGCGGTGTCGGCGGAGAAATTAGTCTGGATCGACACCGCGTCCGCGCCCAGGCGCACCGCGGCTTCCACGCTGGTCACCATCTGCTTGACGTCCGGAGTGGCGCCGATATTGAGCGATCCGTTCAGGTGAATCATCAGGCCGCAGCCGGGCGCCCCGCCCAGCCGCTGGGCGAAACCCTTGTGAGCGACGATGCCGGTCACCACCTCCGGATCCAGCCAGCGCAGCACCTCCTCCACCCGGTTCAGGCCGTCCAACGGGCCCATGGTCAGGCCATGGTCAATGGGAACGATCAAGGCCTTGCCGGATTGCCGGTCTACAAAACGGGACCAGCGACGTTTGCGTGCCATTTCAGTCATTTAAGCCTCCTTGCTGCTGTGTGTGTCCAACGGGGGATCAGCCTTCGCTCAGCACTGAACGGATCGGCCGGCGCAGGATCTTGCGAGTGGGAATCGTGCTGGCCAGCGCGGCCAGGATGACCACGCCCGCCAGAGTCAGGGCGTAAACCGGCGCCACCCAGGCCACCTCCACCGGCACCGCATTGCTGGAGCCGGGCGGGATCCACATAATCTTGGCCGCACGCACCGCCCAAGTGACGCCCAGCGCGCAAGCAATGCCAGCCAGCGCCGCGGCCGCGGCCAGCCAGCTGTTCTCCAGCGCGGTGAGCGTCATCACGAAGCGGCGGGTGAAGCCCAGGCTGCGCAGGGTGGCGAATTCGCGGGCGCGTTGGGCGAAGTTCATATAGCTGGCGTTGAGCAGGCTTGTGAAGCCGACGATGCCGGCGACGATGGCGATGAAGTTGAGAAAGCCACCCAGCACCGCCTTGAACTGCTGATAAAAGGCTGCGCGGTCGGACCAACGGAACACAGTGACGTCGAGGCCGGCGGCCTTGAGTTTGGCGGACAGTCGGTCGCGCACGGCGTCCAGACCGGCGCCATCGGCCAACAACACGTGGTATTCGCTGATTTCGCGGGTGTTGAGCAGGGCCTGGGCTTCGGCCATCGGCATCACCACCAGGCGGTCGTTGATTTCCTTGATGCCCCAATCCATGATGCCGGTCGGCAACGCCTGGGTGGCGTTGATGCGCGCGACGCCGCGAGTGGACACCATCAGTTCCAGCGGCCCGGGCGGGCAACGCATCGGCCGCGAGGCCGGGGTCTGGCCCGGCTGCGCCGGGGCGAAGCCGACCTTGGGCACTTCGCAGCCCAGAATAGCGGCCAGGCCCTGGCCCAACACCAGCGGATGGGCGCGGGTTTCCTGCCACAGCGGCGTGCCTGCTACCACGTCGTACTCATAGGCCGGGCCCTTGATGCGGCGCACTTCCTGCACGTCCTGGCCGATGCCGGCGAAGATAGTGCTGACGCGGGCATTGGACACCATGCCGGAAATACGCAGGATGCGAGCCCGAGCCGCCACATCCGCATCCTTGGACAGCACCCGGTCGATGTCGCTCTGCATCGCGGCGGTGATCGGATTCTGGCCGGCGCCCTCCACTTCCCTGGCTAGCTGCGACGACGGCCGCTCAATCACCAGATGGCCGCGCGCTCCCCAGCGCATGAAGGCGTTCTGGATCAGTTCCACATTGGACTGCGTGTAGCCGGCCAACAGGCATAGGGCCAGGATGGACACCGCCATCACCACCAGGGTGCCGACGGATTTGCGTCCCTGCCGCCGCACATTGCGCAGCGACATGCTCAATAACAATTTGGCGTTCATCTCGCGGCCTCTCTCACATGGTCATCAGCGTATCCAGCGCGAACAGGCTGTCCGGCGGATTGCTGGGCGCCACCTGGCCGTATTGCAGGCGGCTGTAGCGGTCCGGGAAGTTGGCGTTGACGATCTTCATGGTGGATACGAAGGGTTGCTCGCGGCCGTTGACCTTGACCTTGTTGCCATACTCAAAGGAGGCGGTCTTGAATACCGCCCCGCCGGCGGTCAGAAAATCCGCCTTCACACCCATCAGGCTGCGCTTGTCCAGGTAATAAACAATGCTCTCGTAGGTGGCGCCCGGCGTGGCGGCGGCTAGCTTGAGCTTGTGGCAGTCCACTCCGTTGACCTGGGCGCTGCCCGCGTAGGCCGGGGAGTAGTCGCGCGCGTACTGGGTAGCAGCGATGTCGCCATTAGCGGCCTCGCCCACCAGCCGCTGCTGCGGACTGATGCTGACTGGCTTGCGCAGTCCGGGCTTGGCGTACCACATCGCCCGCGAGGCGATCAGGATTTTCTCGCCCTGGTAACGCTTAGGCTCCACCGTGCGCGCCAGCGCCTTGCCATCGCGCACCACAATGTCGTAGGTGGTAGTGGTCGCGCCAGCCGGGTCTTCGGTATGGATGCTCAATGACCACTTGTAAGCGCCCCAACCGCCGCGGGCTCGGTCGGCCTTGCGCAGCCAGTCGCGCATGGTCGCTTCGCTGGGCGCGTCTTCGGCGTGGGCCAGGCTGGCGGTGAGCAAGGTGGCCAGCATCAGGCAGGAGGTGGTAGCCAGCAGCCGGGTCAGCGGCACTGATTTGCCCTTGGCCCGCACTTCGCCGCCGATGCGTTTGCGCGCGGTGACGGCCGCGCCCAGCGCGATGCCCAGCGCCGTCACGACGCTGGCGGCGAGCGCCCAGCCCAGCGGCAGGTCCAGCGCCAGCTTCACCGGTTCGGCGATACGCGGCAATTGGGTTTGCAGATTGGCGGAGAGGATTCCGTAAATAGTCATATAGGCGAGTCCCAGGGCCACGCAGGCCGCTATCAGTGTGGTCAGCACGCTTTCCCGCACGAACAGGCCGGCGATCTTGCCGCGGCTGAAGCCCATGGCGCGCAGCATGCCGATTTCGCGTGTGCGGTCGGCCACGTTCATGGCCACCGTGTGCTGGATGGTGGTAAGGGCGATCACGAACACCACGGTGCCGGTGAAGGCGAACACCATGTTGAAGAAGCCCATGAAACTGACGTAAAGCTGGCCGATCTGCGGGTGATTCCAGGTGGTCACCTCATAGCGGCCCGGAGCCTGACGCTCCAGCCGCGCCGCCAGCGCGTCGCGGTAGGCGACGGCGTTGCCGCGGTCGTCCAGCTGGATCACCACGCGGGATACCGCGTCGGTGTCGTACAACGATTGCAGCAGATTGAGAGGCGCTTTCAGGCCCTTGTCTTCGATCGCCTCGATGCCGGTGGAGAACTCGCCGCTCAACGGTGCCTCCACCGCATTGAGGCGGTTGGAATAGGAGGCGCCGAATAGCTGCAAGTCCCCACCCTTGGCCGGCGCGCCCAGCAAGTCCTGCAACTGGCGGGTCAGCAACAGGCCGTCGCGGCCCAGCGCCGACGGCGGCGCGGCCAGCGGGCTTTCCGCCTGCAGCGCGGCCTCGAAGGCCGGGTCGATGCCGCGACCGAGGAAGACCGCGTTCTCGCCGCCGGCATTGACCATGCCGACGCCGACCAATTGGTCCGACACGCGGCGGAAGTGCGCCAGTTCCTGCGCCTGCTTATGCAGCATCCGCTGCTCGGCGCGGTCCAGCGAATACTGCGCCGGCGTCGCGGCCAGTTGCTCCGGTCCGTCCTTGCGGTAGATCTGCACATGCGCGTTGGCGTCGCGATAGATCACCACCGAGGCCAGCGAGCCTTCGACGAAGCGGATGTAGCCGAGAAACAGCAACACGGCCAGCAAGCCGACGCCCACCGCCACCACCGTGGCCAGCGTGCGGCGCCGGTCGCGGTACAGATTGCGAAATGCCATTCCCCACATCACATCACCTCTTGACGGTCGGTTTGCGGAACAAGGCCGTCGCGCGGCGCGGCCGCTTGCGGCTCGCGGGTCACCGACAGCTTGCCGTCGCGCAGCTCCACGATGCGACGGACATGCTGCAGCAGCCGGTCGTCATGGGTGGAGAACACGAAGGTCACGCCCTGCTCAGCGTTCAATTGCTTCATCAGTTCCACCAGCGCGATGGCGTTGGCGGTGTCCAGGCTGGCGGTGGGTTCGTCCGCCAGGATCAGCTGCGGGCGCGTCACCAGCGCGCGCGCCACCGCCACCCGCTGGCGCTGGCCGCCGGAGAGCTGGTCCGGACGGAAGCCGGCGAAGCGCTCCAGGCCCACGGCGCGCAGCGCCTCGGCGACGCGCTGGCGCGTTTCCTGCCGCGACAACGCGTGCAGATGCAGCGGCAGGGCCACGTTTTCCTCCGCGGTCAGTACCGGGATCAGGTTGAAGTTCTGGAAAATCATGCCGTAGGTGCGGCTGCGCAGCTGGTCCAACGCCGGCTCGCTCAGGGCGTTGACCGCCTTGCCCATCACCCTCATCTCCCCGTCCGAGGGCGAGTCCAGGCAGCCGATCAGATTGAGCATGGTGGTCTTGCCGCTGCCGCTGGGGCCGGTGATGGCGACGAAATCGCCGGGCTGGACGTGGAAGTCGACGCCATCGAGCGCCACCACCTCGACATCGCCAAGCTGGTAGCGCTTGGTGACCGATGCAAATTCAACTAGGTACACGGCAATCCTCCGATAAGGTCTTGATCAGGTTTAGAAATGAATTTCCAGCGCCAGGTAGGCGTTGCGCGGCAACGCTCTGGTCTGCTTCAAATCGTCCGTCACCCGGCTGCGCGACACGCCCAGGTAAACGGTGGCGGCGTCGCCGGGGCTGAAGGACAGCTCGACGAAGGCGTCGGAGCTGGGCCGGTCCAGCCCCTGTTGCCAGCGCGCGGTCAGTCCCCAGCGCCGATCGCCGAACAGCTTGGGCCAGGTGGTCTGCAGCAGCGCGTAACGCTGCTGCGCGAACGGATGCAGCGGCCGGTTGTGCGAGGGCTTGCTGCCGCTGGACGGCGCCGCGGCCCGTAGCGGATTGGCCCACTCCTCTGGCGTCATCGCGTAGCCGTTGTAAATCAGCTCCAGGCCGATCTCGGCGCCGGAAGCCAGGCCGTAGCGCAGGCCCAGCGTGCCGTCCCAGCGCCAGCTCTCGTCGTCCTGGGCCAACCACGGTCCGGCCGTGTCGCGGCGCGCGTAGCCACGCGAGGCTGCGAACTCGCCGCTGAGGGTCCAGGCGTCGTTCAGGCCGTACTGCGCATAGCCGCCGAAATACGGCTGGAAACCGCCGCCGCCGGCGAGCACCGCGCCCACAGTGGCCGCCGGCTGGTCTATCCAGCTCCATTCGCCACGCGCCAGCATGAACAGGCCGTTGCTGTCGCGGACGCCCGGCTCCGGGTCCAGATTGGGATTGGCCGCCAGCAGATTGAGCCGGCCGCGCTCGGATAGCGGCAGGCTGGCGAAAGCCATCGGCTTGCCGGCGATTTCACGCCGCGGCGTCACCGCTCCGTTGTCCGGAAACAGCCGGTTGGTGGGGCTGTACAACATCGATGGCCCCCAACCTAGCAGACGCTTGCCGGCGCCGATCTCGCCGCGGCCCACCGGCACGATGGCGTAGCCTTCCATCAACGGCTCCGGCCGCTGCGACTGCAGCGCGTCCGGCTTGGACTCCTCATCCAGCCAGAAGCGCGGCTTCAACACCGCGCGGCTGCCGTCGCAGGCGCCGCCCTCGCATTTCAGGCGCAGATCCAGCCTCAACTCGACGCCGCTGAGCCGACTGACGCCGCCGCCCAGCGCCGGATACAGCCGGCCGCTCTCATGGATCAGCTGCAGCAGCGCGTCATGCTCAAGCCGCAGACCGCCGGCCGCCTCGACGACACCGTCGGCCCGGCTCGCGTCGGCGCCCAGCGCCAACAGCGCGCAGCTCAGGACGGCCGCAATTCGGTAACGGAAACGGCTGCGCATGCCAGACTCTCGGTGGCGGTGGCGGAAGCCTGTAATTGCGCGTTGTAGCGCTCGCGCAGGCGGCGTTTCAGGGTTTTGCCGGTGGCGCCGATGGGGAAGTCCTCCCAGGGCAGGACCCACAGATGGGCCAGTTGCTGCTCCGGCCCCAGTTGGCGGTTCAGTTCCCGCAGCAGGACATCCGCCGCCACCGGCGCGGCGTCCTCGCGCCAGGCCACCGCCGCCGCCGTACGCTCCGGCGCGCCCGGCTCCGGCCGCACGCCGAACACCGAGACGTCCAGCACGCCATCGCGCTTGAGCAGCACCTCTTCCAGCGGCAGGGTATATACCGCCCCGTCCGAGGCGTGGATCACGTCCACTTCGCGGTCCAGGTGGATCATTTCTCCGTCGGCGGCCTCGCGCACCACATCGCCGGTGAACCACCAACCGTCGCGAGAGGAGGCGTACAGTACGTCGTGCGCGTTCCAGTAGCCGCCGAACATGCTCTTGCCCTTGATCATCAGCAGGCCGGGACGACCCTTGACCACCGGCAACCCCTCGCTGTCCGCTACCTTGATCTGCGGCCCCAGCGGCGTCTTGCGGCCGACGCGGCGATCGAAACAACGGGTCCACGGCGTGGCGATGCGCAGCAAGGCGGCGATGCCCACCTCGCTGGAGCCCAGGCCGTCGATGAACAGCGAGCCGCTGACCGGCAGGCCCAATCGCCGGAAAAACGAACCTTTGGGCAAGAACGTCCGTTGCTGGACTTCATGGCTGGCGTCGGCCGTGGAACCCCAGATGCGCACGCTGCTCAGTGGTCGCTTGGCGGCGCCGGCGATCATCAGCTGGGTGTAGGTGATAGGGAAGCTGAAGAATACGGTTGGAAGCCGCTGTTCCAACTGCCGCAACAGGCCCTGCGCGTCCAGGTCGCCATTGATGATGCAACGCATACCTATCAGCAGGGTGTTGTGCAGATAAAGCTGCGATACCTGATGGTTCATCGGCAAGGCGAAGCATGCCAGGTCGCGCGGCGATATCAGGTTGAACAGCATGGTCGAGCGTAACGATTGGGCGATGCCCTCGCTCTTGAGTATGACGCCTTTGGGAGTGCCGGTCGTGCCGGAAGTATGGACAATGTATAGCGGATCGTCGGGGCCTCGCGCCGCGCGCGGCACGGTTCGGGGGCACTGCCGCAGCAGTTCGGACAGCGCGTGGACGCAACCTTCTGCCGCCGGTGCGAGTCCATCGGCCAGCACGGCTTGATGAACGCAGGCCGGTATGTACGGACGCACGCGTTCCCAGTTGACGCAGTCGGCGATCAACAGGCTGGCACCGACCCGGGACAGGTACAGGCCGGCGGTCTCGGGCGGTACGTTGGCGTTCATCGGCACGGCAATGGCGCCAAGTCGGATAGCGGCGACAGAGAACAGGAAATAGTCGAAGTCGTTGGCTTTATAGATAGCCACCCGATCGCCGGGCGCCACGCCCAGGCTGTGCCAGCAAGCGGACAACGCATTGACGGTGTCGAGCAATTGCCCGGCGGTCCAGACCCGGCGGTCGGTCCAGCGCAGCGGCCGGGCCAACTCGATCAACTCGCGTAAGCCATGGCGCCGCGCGGCGGTTTCGAGCACGGTGTCGATACGGTTGTCCCAGCGGACCAAGAGCGTTAGCCGGACAGGAAACCCCAAATGGACGAAAGCGAAGATAAGGTAGCCCAGCACGGCGAAAGCGAGGGTGGCAAAGAAGTAGCTCATGGCGGCATCCGTCCGGGATAGAGAGTCAGCTCGAGTTCGTCGAGCAATCGCTGCAGTCGATTCAGCAGAGGCGCGGCGAATTGCTGGCCGATATCGCTGAATGCGGCGCGACGGTAGACCACGTCCAGCTGCATCTGTCCATTGACCGTTGGGGTATAGAGAATGAAGTCGTACGGTGGCACCACGCAGCCAAAGCCGATGAACTGCCGGGTGGGGTGCCGCGGTGAACCGAAGCTCGAGAAATCCTCCTCGATGCGCCCGGGGTTGGAGTAGCAGACGTTGGTGCCTTGGCAATAGTCGAGCAGTTTGCGTGCGAGGCCGTGCAGCGATGGGATGCGCAGCGCCAGCAGCAGAGATTCCAGCCGGCCGAGTTCGTCGCTTACTTGCCGATCCGCCCGCGCCGCGCCGATGGCCCGATGCACGGCATGGACCAGCGCGCTCGCCGCGAGCCCCTGGCGGATGCGGATCTTGCTGGGCACCAGATAATTGCGGAAGCTTTGGTCGTAATGTTCGTCGATCAGCCGGCGCAGACTGACGGCGCAGGTGATTCTCAACATACCCCGGCCATGCCCATTGCTTTGTTCGAGATGCCGTGCCAGCGCGGCGCACAGCAAGGTATTGAGGGTGACGCCGCTCGCGCGCGCCACGCGCGCCAGCCGAGCGGACAGTGCCTCGGGGATGACGCTGTGAAAAAAATCCAACTCGCCGATATCCGCTTGTGCGGCGCGCCCCTCCCAGCGCGAGCCGGTCAAAGGCACGCGCAAGCCGATATCTCGGTGCACCAAATCGGCGGCCACACTGCAAAAGCCGCGTAGCCAGCGCATGGTTCGCGCCAGTGGACGATACCAATCCGGCCGGATCTCGGGCAGGGTATTGAAAGGCAGCGGTTTGATGACGGGCGGCATGGCCGTCGCGCCGCTCAAATGGGCGTAATGATCGATGATGCGCCGAAACAGCAGGCTGTCGCTGCGCGCGTCGGCCACGCCGTGGTGCGTACTCAAATAGACGCAGCTGCTGCCGCGATCCATCGAGGTGACCAGCAGCAGTTGAATGGGCGGACGCTCGCGCCAGTTTAGCCTGTTGTGAAAACTGAAATCCATCAGCAGCCGGCGCAAGGCGGCGTCGCCGAGGTCGCAGCGGCCCTCGTACTCGCGATGCGCTACCAGGCGGTGCAACTGAATGAAGACGTCGGTGCGCAGCTCGGCGTGGCCAGGGCGTGGTTGTGCGCGCAACAGTGGGATGCTGGACATGGCTAGACGCACGCTTTGTTCCAACAGCGATGCGTCCAGGCAGCCTTCAACGACGAGAATCTGGTTGGTGTTGACGTTGGTCAGTTCGCCCAAGTGGACGAATAGCTCCGACAAGGCATCAAGTCGCCGTGCCTCCGCAACAGTCGCGCGGACAGGTTGCGTGGCGGTCTGAGAGATCACGGCGTTTCTCCTCAGTTCACTTCCGCCATCGCGGCCTGTTCAGCCGCGACGTCGTCGGCATACCAAAGGCACATCGTGCGCAACGCCTCAAGCGACAGCGGTGACAGCGGCGTACTGCGTTCGGTGGCGGCGTCGAGCAGGCTTCGGTCGAATTGCCATATCTGGTTTGCGAACGGACGATTCGGCTCCACCGCGCGATTGAACTTCAGCTCCAACGCCGAAGTCGGCGTGCCCAGCACTGCGCGCAGACCGGCCACCTCGCCCCACATGTGCACCAGTTCCTCCAGGCGCGCACCGTTGCCGCCAGCGCAATGGAACACCTCGAAGTCGCGTCCCTGCTGCTCACGCAGCGTCAGTGCGCAGGCGTCTGCCGCCAGCTGGTCGATGGCGATGCAGTCCAGATGACTGTCGGCCACCAAATCGACCGCCAACTCCTTGAGGCCGGCTTGGGCTGCAGCCACCATGGCGCAGGGGAACATGTAAAAACCAAAGCCGTTGCGCAGCGCCCAACCGCTGCGACTGTGGCCGACCACGATGCTGGGGCGGAACAGGGTGACCGGCAGGCCGTGACGGTGAAACAGCAGATGCAACGAGTGCTCGGCGCTCCATTTGGTCGTCTGGTAGGTGTTGATCATGTGGCTGCAGGCGTGCAGCTCCTCCTTGACGAGGCCGCCTTCCATACCCACCACGTAAGCGGTGGAGACGTAATAGAAACGGCGGCAGTCGGGAGCGTTGCGGCTTAGCAATTCGTACAGCCGGCTGGTGTTGCCAACGTTGGTGGCAAAGGATTGCGACAGCTTGCGGGGGGAGTAGCTCATTTCCGCTGCCACGTGCCACACCTCGGTGACGCCGGCAAGCTTTGCGTCGTCCAATACGTCTTCTAGGTAGGAAAAGTCGACGTTGACGACGTCCAGATGGTTCGCCAGTACGCCGTGGATATCGAGTCCGGAGCCTTGCGCCGCAGCCACCACCGCGTTGATGGTGCGCATACCGTCGGGGTCGTTGCGCGATACGGCCAGTACGCGGGCGCCGCGCGCTAGGAAGTTTGCCGCCAGGGCGCTGCCGACAAAGCCGGTGACGCCGGTAATCAGAATCTGATGCATTTGATGCTCCTCATTGCGCGATGAGCCGTCGAAGCGCCCCGTGCGGGACGCTTCCGCTGCGGGTCAGAGTTCGATGATGTGTTCGTCCACCTTCACACCCACGTGGCGCCCCGGCTCAGTGCCGAAGCCCAGCACGCGGTCACCCGGCTTCAGCTCAGTGACATTGCGCGGCTTGGCGTCGTCGGAGAACACGCGCACGTGCCAATCATCCTGCATGATGATGTTGACCTTGCGGTTTTGCGGGAAGGTGGCCTCGATCAGCAAGAGCGGGCGGATTTCGGTCTTGGTGCGGCCGACGAAGATCTGGCGGGTTTCGCCGCGGGCGTTCACCGTGGTCAGCGCGCTGCCAGCGCGCAGCTCGCTGATATAACTGGTGCGGTCATTGACCTGGAACACATAGCTGTGTACCGAGGCGGCGTTGATGCGGAACGGACGCAGTTCCATATAAGGCAGATGGAAGACTTCGGGACAGCACAGAATCCCACCGGTGGAAGTGGAGCCCACCAGGATGCCTTCGTCCGGGTTGAACATATGGGTGGTGTCGATGCAGGCGCGGTAGCCCAGACCCAAGTGGGTGATGCGCTCGATGACGCCCACCTGAATATCGATGCGCGGCGTGGCCTGCGCATCCATCTTGTGGGCGAAGCGGTCGAACTGCTCCATATCGGTAAAGGCCACCAGCACGCCGTCGCTGCCCAGCTCCAGCACGCCCTGCGCGATCATCGCGTCATCCACGTCCTGGTTCACTTCCTTGAGCAGCACGGTATTGGTCTTGTGCAGCTCTGCGATCACCAGTTCCAGCGGAATATTGGTGGGGTCCTTGAACGACACCATCAGGAAGTCGTAGTGCATGCCATCGTGGAAGGAGGCGTGCAAGGAGACCGCGTTGTCGACATGGGCGCGCCAGCTGGTGCGGAAACCGGCGGCGCGGGCGGCGGCCAGCAAAGAGGGCTGGCTGCTGGAAATCACCGATACCTGGATCAGCTCCTTGCCGGCGGTCGGCGCGATCTGCGCAGACAACTCGGCCCACTGCTCGGCCGATTCGACATGCAGCACGCGCTGCAAGCGCGGCGACACCGCCTGGCTCAGCGTTTTCAAATTGACGGCGTAGAGCACGATGCCGTTGTAGCGGCCTTGGCCCAGACGCTGGATGATGGCACGGCAGCCCTCTTCACCCAGCCCCGCCAACACCTTGGAGTCGTACCACAGCACATTGCCGTCGTTGCTACGCATCTCGGTGGTGAACGGGGACAGCGCGGCGTTACTCGGCGGCACCGGCTCTCGCGGCGTCGTGGGATGGCATTGATCCGCCTGCTTGTCGTTGGCCGCAGCCTTGTCGGCCACTGCGGTTTTTTCCGCGCTCGCGGACGGTCGTTTGCTCAGGGTTTGTTCCATGGTGGTTCCCGGTGGTTTAGCAACAGCGGTTGCGAGAAAAAGAGACAAACAAAGTCCGGTTCACTGCCAAGCCCGGATGACGCCGGGCGGAGCCGGCGGCATCGAAAATACGGACGGGGCCACCGCGCGGCGGTTGGCCGCGGTCAGAGGCACCGACAACACCAGCGCCTCGTCCACGCCGAAGCGAGTTGGCGCCGACAGGGCCTGCGCCCGAATGTCGAGCAGGGCGAACAAGCGCCGCACCGTCGGGGTGGTAACCATCACATAGCGATGGATCTCACGTTCCCGAGCGAAACCGGCCAGTTGATGCAGCGCGGCGCGGATATGCTCCAGCCGCTGCGCGTGGTCACAACAGGAGCCGTCCGGGTTCAGCGCGAAACGGGAGATTTCCCAAGCCTGCGCGTCGGCTGGAATCGACCGGCCGGCCAGCAGCGACGAAAACACGTCGCGCAACATATTCGGCCCCAGCGTCGGCAGCAGCCGCATACAGCCCTGCACGCCGCCGCCGCGGCTTTTCATCAGCAGATAATGCGGATCGAGCTCATCGTAGCCATCCCGCTCCATGCCGTTTTCCACCCGCACATCCCAACCCATGCGGTCGTAAAAAAACCGGGCGCGCAGCCGCAGCATGTTTTCAAGGTCAGCCACCGGCAGCAGCTCACGCCGGACAATCTGCACATTCAAAGCGGAACCATTCATTCGACACATCGCTTTCCACATCGCGGGACAGGCCGCGCCGGACTCCAAACCGCGGGCGCGGACCCGGATTCATAAAATATTCATTTTTTCTTTCATTAGCTTGCGGGTCGAATCGAACAGCAAACCGGGCTGTCCGACCTAGCTTGCATCGTAGGGATGCGGCAGGGGCGGGCGTAAGCTAGCAGAACTGTTAGGTTGGCCAAGGACGAACGGCGCGGTGGCGCTTAGCGCCGGCGGTGATGGTGGAAAGACGAAAGGCCCGCGTAGCGGGCCTTTAACGCCGGTTTTACGGCACGGAAACGATGGAGCGGCGGTGGAAAACACCGGATGGCCGTCTTGACGCCCCAATCAGGGAGCCCAGCCGGCGACGGCGATAACTGACCCATGGGACAGTGTCTCAGCCAAGTCACCTCAGGAACTTGCCCGCTCCCACGACGGCGGTTCGCCTCCCAGCCGTCTATCGATGAACTCCAGAAAGGCGCTCCCCTTGGCCGGCACGTGCTTGCGCTCGGGGAATACCGCATAGACCGCGTGCAAGGGCAAGGGATAGCGCTCCAGCGGTAGCAAGCGTTAGCTGACACACAGCCTAGGCGCACTGACAACGCTAAAGCGGAGGTGCGCGAGCGCCGGACGCGGCCATCCCGCCGCCACCGGCCGACCTCCGCGCTAGACCTACCTGGACGAACTGCCCGACGCTCTGCGCCGAGGCGCTGGCCGCGGCGGCAGTCAACAGCCCGCTGACGCAGGCCTGGCCTTGGCCAGTGGTGGCCAGCGACAGTTTAGTGGTTTTGATGGCTTGCGGCGGTTTCCTGGTCGACTTCATACAGGGATCGCCCACGGGTTTCGCGCGCGACAGCCATCGCCAGCGTTGATAGCACAGCAGCGATCAGCACATAGATGGCGATTGGCGTTGAGCTTTGATATTCCTTGAGCAGGCTGATAGCGATTAGCAGGGCTAGCGAGCCGGCGACGATGGGCGCACTTTGATAGCACAGCGATAGCGCGGTATAGCGCACATGGGTGGGGAAGATTTCGGACACCAGCGCCGCGTAGGGTGCATAGGTCATTGAGTGCACCAGCAGCCCCAGGATGATGGCCAGTATGATCAGGCTGTCCTGGCCGGTGTTCATCAGCGGGAAGGCGATAAAGCCCCACAGGCCTGCCAGCACCGAGCCGGCCAGATAGATCGGTTTGCGGCCAAGCCGGTCGGAGAGATAGCCCATCAGCGGGATGAAGAAGAAATGCAGCGCGTGGGCGCCGAACATCAGCAACAGTATCTGGCTGGTGTCCTTATTCAGCGCCAGCTTCAGATAGGTGATGGAGAAGGTAGTGATGATGTAGTACAGAATGTTTTCCACCAACCGCGCGCCCAGGCCCACCAGCACGGCGCGCCAGTGATATTTCAGTACTTCGACCAGGCCGGGCTGGCGTTTGGCCTGCTGCTCAAACTTGGCTTGCGCTTGTTTGAAGATCGGCGCGTCGTCAACGCTGCTGCGCACCCAATAACCGATCAGCACCACCACGGCGGAAAACCAGAAGGCAATGCGCCAGCCCCAGGCTAGGAAGTCAGCCTCGGATAAGTTGCTCGACAGCAAGAGCAACACGATGGTAGCAATCAGGTTACCGGCGGGGACACCGGCTTGCGGCCAACTGGCCCAATAGCCGCGACGGTCGGCCGGGCTGTGTTCGGACACCAGCAAGATGGCGCCGCCCCATTCGCCGCCAAAGGCAAAGCCCTGTATCAGCCGCAGTATCACCAGCAGAATCGGCGCGGCATAGCCTATGTTGTCGAAGCCGGGCAGACAGCCCATTAAAAAGGTGGTGACACCCACCATGATCAGGCTGAGCTGCAGTAAATGCTTGCGACCATATTTGTCGCCCAGATGGCCAAACACCAGGCCGCCCAGCGGCCGGGCGAGAAAGCCCACGGCATACAGCGCAAAGGCGGCGATCAGGCCGTCGATCTGACTATTGCCTCGGGCGAAGAACAGCGGGCCGAACACCAGTGCGGAGGCGGTGCCGTACAAAAAGAATTCATACCACTCGGCAATGGTGCCTATCATCGCCGCCGCGACGACTTTGCGCAGACCGCTGGGGAGGGCGGCGGACGGCGGGCGGCGGGGTGTCGCTGGTATTGGATGTCATGCTGTCTCTCCTCGGTGCTGGTTGTCGTGTTGCTACCTTGCTGTGATGTATTCAATCATCCTAACTGGACCGCCTGACCGGCCTTGAGCGCCCGGCGCTGACCCAGTTGCTGGGCGCTGCGCTGCTTCTGGCCGGGTTGTGGCTGGCCAGACGTCCGCGCACCGGCGCGCGCGCCTGAACCGACGCCGAGAATCGCCGTGCAATGCTTGCTATGCTGAAAGTCCACCCCGCGCGGCTAAAAAACCATGGTTCCACCCCAAGACCCTCATCCCGAGCGCCAGCTGTACCGCGACGCGGACGGCCGCTATTGCGCGCGGCTGGGCGGCTATCAATTCAGCAGCGTCTTCCAGCCTCTGTTCTACCGCAGCGGCGGCGTGTTCGGCTATGAAGCGCTGCTGCGCGTGCGCACGCAAGACGGCCAGACGCCGCCCCCCGACGCCTTTTTGTCCGGTCTGACGCCGGAACTGGCGCTGGAAGCCGACCAACTGGCCCGGCTGATCCACATCCGCAACTTCGCGCAAAGCGGCCAGTCCGGCTGTCTGAGCCTAAACCTGTTGGCCCAGACAGCGGTGGTGGACAACCACGGCCGCAGTCACCTTCCCCTGCTGCAAGGCCTGCTGGACTCCTTGGAGCTGGACAGCGCCGGCGTAATTTTCGAGTTGCCGGAATACGAGGTGGAACACCACGGCCAACCGTTGATCAACAGCCTGCGCCTGACCGCCGAGGCGGGCTTCGGCCTGTCGGTGGACGACTTTGGCGCGGTGGCCGCGCGTCACGGCAAGGTCAAATCGTTGTGCCCGGACCTGATCAAGATCGACCGCAGCCTGCTGCTGGACTATATGTCCGGCGAACGCCACCGGCTGCCGGTGCTGCTGGAACTGGGCTGGCAGATAGGCTGCCGCATGGCGGTGGAAGGCATTGAGAGCCGGGAACAACATCTGGCCATGCAGGAGCTGGGCGTAGAGCTCTATCAGGGCTTCTATCTGGGCAAACCGGCCGAGTTGCCGGTGACCTGCCAGCTGTGACCGGCGCGGTCCAGCCCTAGGCTGGCCAACGCCAAAGCGGCCAGAGCCGCGCCCAGCCAAACCGGCGCGCGCAGGCTCCAGCCGGCGTCCAGCAGCGCGCCGCCGCCCCAGGATCCCAACATCAAGCCCAGGTTGACCACCGACATGTGCAGGCTGTTCACCATAGGTCCGCTGCCGCCGGTGCGCACTACCCGCGCTACCATCGCCGGATTCATCGGCAAACCAGCCAGGCCCAACAGCAGTACGCAAGCCGCCGCGGCAGCCCGCCATTGCGCCAACAACGCCAGCGCCACCAAAGCAGCCAACAGCGTCAGCAAACCAACGCGCAGCACCCTGCGGGTATGACGATCCGCCCACCTGCCGCTGCATAAATTGCCCGCCACTGTCGCCAGCCCATAACCGGCGAACAGCCACGGCAACGTCGTGGCGTCGAAGCCGCTGATCTGGGTAAACAAGGGCGCCAGGTAGGTGAAGGCGGCGAATACCGCGCCTATAATCAAGCCGCTGCTCAGATAAGCCGCCCACAAGCTGCCACGCGCCAGCCGTCGGCCTTCTTCGCCCAGGCTCAAGGCGCGCGGCGCGGAGCCGGACGGCGTCAGCGCGGCAATGCCCGCCGCGGCCAGCGCCACCATCATCGCCACGAGCCAAAAGCTCAAGCGCCAGCCCCAGTGCTGATCTACCCAGGCAGCCAGCGGCAAGCCGGCCACCGAAGCCAGCATCAAGCCGTTTAGCACCAGCGCGGCGGCGCGCGCCACCCGATGTTCGCCCACCAACTCCGCCGCCAAGGCCAGCGCCACGCCGAAAAAGGCCGATTGCGCCACGCCGCAGATCAGCCGCGACCACAGCATCTGTTGGTAATCTCCGGCCTGCGCCCCCAAAACCTGGCCAGCCAGGAACAAGAGCAACAGACCAATGAGGCTGTGCTTGCGCCGCGCCGCGCGCAGCAGCCAGGTCAGCGCCGGCCCGCCCAGCACGACACTGGCGGCGAAGGCCGACACCAGATTGCCCACCGCCGGCAAGCCGACGCCCAAGGCCGCCGCCAGCGACGGCATCATCCCCGCCACCATGAACTCCGACGTCGCCATCGCGAAAATGCATAAACCCAGCAGATACACCGTTGCCGGCATCGCCGCCTCGCCGCTCTTGCCTGTCATCCCGCTTCTCCCGTATCGCACATGAACGAGGGCTTATGCTAGATTCCTTGGCGACACGGAAAAATAGTCTTCAATTCCATACATAACGGAACTTGATTCCGTAATTTCGAGGCAAACCATGGAGAAAATGAGCGGCATCGAGTTGTTTGCCCACATCGCCCAGCAAGGCAGCCTGGTGGCCGCCGGGCGGCAATTGGGCATTTCCGCCTCCGCCGCCGGCAAAGGCCTGGCGCGGCTGGAGGCGCGCTTGGGCGCGCGTCTGGTTCAACGCAGCACCCGGCGGCTGACCTTGACCTCGGCCGGCGAGCAATACCTGCAACGTTGCCTGCGCATTCTGGACGAAGTGGAAACGGCGGAGCGCGAGTTGCAACAAGAGCAGGCCGCGCCGCGCGGCCGGCTGAAGGTAGGCCTGCCGCACGAATGCGGCGTGCTGGCCCCGCTGCTGGCCGTCTTCATGCAAGACTATCCGGAGATCGAACTGGATCTGGACTACAGCGACCGTCTGGTGGACGTGATAGGCGAAGGCTTCGATGTGGTGATTCGCGGCGGCGAACCGGGAGACTCGCGCTTGAGCGCGCGGCGGCTGGGCGCTTACCGCATGCGGCTGGTGGCCGCGCCGGCCTACTTCGCCCGCTGCGGCGAGCCGGCGTCGCCGATGGATCTGACGAAGCACCGCTGCCTGCATTACCGCTATCCGCGCAGCGGCAAACTGGCGCCGTGGCCGCTGGCCGGCCAGGATGAAGACGCGCCGGCGCTGCCGGTCCATGCCTGCGCCAATACCGGCGACGCGCTGATCCAGCTGGCAGAGCAAGGCGCCGGCATCGCCTGCCTGCCGGACTTCACCGTGCGCCGCCAACTGGCGGACGGACAGCTGCGGGCGCTGCCGGAAGCCTGGGCTGGGCGCAGCGGCGTCCTTTATCTGCTATGGCCCGGTTCGCCCTATCCGCCGCCACGGCTGCGCGCCTTCATCGACTTCTTCGCCAAACGCGGCTTCCCCGGCGGCTGAACCCCGCCGGACTCTGGCTCAGGGCGCCGACACCAGCCGGTCCGCCATAGCCTTGATCGCCCGCATCTGCACCCCGTTCTTCCAGGCGAAATTCACGCCGGTATAGCCGAACCAGTCCCAGCAGCCGTTCGGGTTGCCCGGCGGCATCGCCGTGGTCTGCGGATACAACACGATGATGCGATTGCTATCCGCCCATTCGTTGTAGCCGGCATGGCCGTAGAAAGCGTCACCGACCGCGCCCGCGTACTGGCGGCAACCGTGCAGCGCCACATGCACC
Organism: Chromobacterium sp. IRSSSOUMB001; assembly: GCF_023507765.1. Classification (NCBI taxonomy): domain Bacteria; kingdom Pseudomonadati; phylum Pseudomonadota; class Betaproteobacteria; order Neisseriales; family Chromobacteriaceae; genus Chromobacterium; species Chromobacterium sp. IRSSSOUMB001. The sequence goes on along the minus strand of NZ_JALCYU010000003.1, from coordinate 105,756 downwards.
TTGCAGGATTCGCCCTCGGCGCAGACGCGCGGCACATAGACATAGCCCTCGTCCGCCAAGCTGCTGCCTGGCGGCGCGTACGGCTTCTGGTCGAAAACCGTCACTTGGCTGCTCAATTGGGCAGCGCGCGGCTGCAAGGGGCCGTAAATCTGCTTCAGGATGGCGCCGGCCTGATCGTAGCCTTCGCCCTTCCAGTCGCAATGGTTGACGTAAGGCGACTTGGTCTCGCCGCAGTCATTGCCGTAAGTGGGCGTAATCTGGGCATGGCCGGCCGGCAGGCCGCGCAGATATTCAATGCGCGCCGCCGGCACCCCCAGCTTGCGGAAATAGCTCTCAGCGCTGTCCACCACCGCCGTCTTCACGGTGTTGTCCTGACTGCCGCTGAACAGATAGACGCGACGCTTGGCCAAATTGGACAAGGGATCGATCTGCCCGCTCAGTGCGAACTGCTGGGTCGCCAATACCAGGCCGCCCACCGCCGGCGGCGGTCCGCTCATGCAGGCCGGCGCGCCCGCCAGCGTGCCCTTGGAACAATAATAGGGCCCGCCCGCCACCACGCCGACGCCGCGCACCGAGGCGGAAAACGCCACCTGATACTGCACCGCCATGAAGGCCCCGGATGACAGGCCGGATACCGACGACTGCCGAGCGTCGCCGCGATACGCCGGCAGCGGTTCCGCCGCCGCAACCATCTGCGCCAACGTCAACGCCAGCGCCCCTCCCCACCACCAGCCCAGTTTCAACATAAGCTCTCCTTTCGCGCGAAGCCCACGCTCCGCCTGGATTATGGCGCTGCCCGCCGGCAAAAATCACCCCAATGTCATGCTTGGTCGGCAAATCGGTCAGCCTTTTTCCAGCCCCCAAGCCCTCATAAGAGCCTGTTCAAAATCTCGCGAGCTGGGGCGAGACAAGGCGAAAACGAGCGAAAAAGCGGAATGTACAAGTGGTACATGAGCATTTTGAACTTGTTTTTAACGCCGTATCGCCGAAGCGCAGCAGACTTTGAACAGGTTCTTACAGCCACCGGCGCTGTCCCGCGCCGCCGCTATTCCGTACTATCCCAGTTCCATCAATGACAAGAAGAACGGCATGCTACCGCTTCCCGCGCCCCCCATCGCCGGTCTGCGCACCTCGCTGCTGATCGGCCTGACGCTGGCGCTCGTCGCCTGCAAAGCCGAGCCGCCGCCGCCCGCCACGAGACTTGACACGGCCAGTTCACCGACCGCCGCCGGCCAGGTGCGCCGCTTGAGCGCCTTGCCGGCCGGCGTCGAACTGCGTGGCAAGTTAAGCGCCGCCTACGGCTGGACGGACAACGCCGGCGAAAACCTGTTGGTGCTGGCGGAGCAACAGGAAGCCCGCGGCGCCGACGGCACCCAAAACGCGACGCTCTACGCCGCGCAATATGTGCTGGGCCAAGACAGGCCGCGAAGGCTGTGGATGCTCAGCGACGGGGTAACGCGTTGCGAGTTCGACGCCAGCGCGGCCTTCGATCTAGACGCCATCGGCTTTCCGGACCTCAACCGCGACGGCGCCTTGGAAACCATTGTCGGCTATCGCAGCGCCTGCGCCAGCGACGTCAGCCCCAATGACTACAAGCTGATCCTTCACGTGGGCAAAACCAAGTACGGACTACGCGGTCTGGACCGCCAAGGCGTGCGCTGGCTGGACCCGGACAGCGGCCACTTGACCGGCCTTCCGCTACCCGACGACTGCAGCCCGCAGGGCCAACGGGCGCTGCAAGCCAAAGGTTGGGAAAAAGACTTCGAACCGCCCTACTTGCCCGGCTGCTACACCGACGAGAACGACTTCACCGCAGCGCCGCCGGTCTTTGCCCGTCACATGCGCCAACAGTGGTTCGCACTCATGCGCCAACAGGAAGAAAGCTGGCTCAAACAACAACATGAATGAGTTCAAGACAGGCTTTCATGCCGCTGACCGTTCGATATACATATCGATAATTCTTACTGAAATAAAATCGGAGCCATCACACACGCGTATCCTAAGGATTTTCATGGCCTCCGATTTTTCCCTCCCGCGGCGCGGCGTCCTTTGCTTATGGCTGAGCCCTACCCTTGCTCTGCCCTTGAGCGCCTGCGCCGCGCCTAAGCAAAATACCGACGCCTCCGTCGAACCCACAGACTAGCAATCTGCCCACTTTGCGCGCCCCCAAGGGGTCGTTAACACTTGTGGCCAGCGGAGGCTGCAACATGCTGTTCAAGGCCGACGCGCCCATGATGATCAAAGTGTTGGCTAATCCCCTCCTGGCCAACAACGCCGCTGTACGCGACAAACAGGCCTACGCCGCCGGTTTCGACACCTTCCGCCTGGGCTACTTCAGCTCACTCCATCTGCCGGCTCGTCTGGCACAGCAGCATCCAGCACAACGCTAAGCCGCGCGCGGGGCGCTGGGCGCCAACCCGCAATCCCCTCCCCTATCATCGCAGCCTCCCCGGCGCCCGTGTCCCTGCATTCTCTTGACTCTCACTATGGCCCCCGGTGTCAGCACGCACTCGCACGACACGTAATTTATTGCAGTAAATAATAAATGTTATTCATTTTAAAATTTACAATCATGGCAATCGATGCCTTTGTTTTGATAGTTTTATATATTTCCATACCCGCCAAAAACCAGGCAAATCCACCTCAAGCCCCCCCGGTCCGGAACGCAAAAAACCCCAGGGGCGCCACCACGCCATCCTGGGGTTGAATTAAGAACCGCTAACAAAACCTCGCAGAAAAACTGCGCCAAGGCACGCCGACGCGCAGCAAATCGTAAACAGGTTCCAAGTCGCAGAGCGAACGGCTCAATTAAGACTCAGGCCAGTACCCAATTTTCGAGACACCGCGCCTCAATCCACACCCCCGCCTCCCACTCCCTCAACCATGACAAAAGCAAGTATTGGCTGACCTCACTCAACAGTGTTTGCCATGTTTATTCCGACAATTCGCGTTTCAACCAGCCTGATTAATGACGGCTTCAATGCGGTAGCCATCCGGGTCCACAACGAAGGCCGCGAAATAATGACTCCCATAATGGGGCCGTAAGCCCGGCACGCCGTTGCAGCGTCCGCCGTGCAGAAGGGCCGCCGCATGAAACGTACGGACCTGCTCGGGTGTGCCGGCGGCAAAAGCCAGATGAAATCCATCTCCGGGGAGCACGAGCTCCGGCACCCATTTAAGAGACAACTGGTCACCCCCGCCTGCTTTGCAGTACCCCACCGCCGTGTCGTGCTCAAACACCCGGCCGTAGTCCAGAGGGGCTAGTGCCGCATCGTAAAAAGCGCCGGAGCGACCCAAATCGTGAACACCGAAAGAGATGTGGTGGAGCCTGTTTTTTTCCAATCGATGAGGTTCATATCAATGGCGAGGCAAGCTACCCAGATCGGCCATACCGCGCGTCATATGGATTGTCATCCCTCTCCATACGACTCCAAGCCCCACCCACGGCCAAAGCAAAGGCCGCCCGAAGGCGGCCTGTTCTCATGCGGCATGGGTATAACGTCAAGACCACCCCAGCCCGGCCAATTCCTCCGCGCTCAGATGCCGCCATTCGCCCTGCGGCAGTTCACCCAGCTCAACGCTGCCCAAGCTGATGCGATGCAGCTGTTCCACGCGGTTGCTGGCCGCCGCCACCATGCGTTTGACCTGGTGGTACTTGCCCTGAGTGATGGTCAGCAGGATCACGTGGCTGTCCAGCTGTTCGATGCTGTCGGCGGCAAACTCCTCTCCTTCATCATTCAGGTAGACCCCGGTTTGCAGCTTGGCGATGAATTCCTCGCTGGCCGCGTGCTTCAACGTGACCTGGTAGCACTTGGGCACCTGCTTCTTCGGAGAGCTGAGCGCGTGCACGAACTGGCCGTCGTTGGTCAGCAAGATCAGGCCGGTGGTGTCCACGTCCAGCCGGCCCACCGCGGTGATGCCCAGATTGCCGAACTGATACGGCAGCAGGCGGTAGATGCCGGGATTGTGCTGCGGCTTGTGCGAGGTTTCGTAATTGGGCGGTTTGTGAAACAGCAGGTAGAGCGGGCCGCTGACCACGTCCCAGGGTTTGTCGTCCACCACCAGTTGCCGGATGTCGGCCAATTCCACCTGCTGGCGGTAGTTGTCGACGATCTCGCCGTTGAGTTCGACCAGGCCATACTCAATCAGCTGCTTGCATTCCTTGCGGCCGCCAAAGCCTTGTTGTTGCAGTAGTCGGTAAAGTTCCATCACTGGATGGTAGCACACCGCCCCTGGCGCGCCCTCCGCCGTCAGGACACCAGCGGTTGCGCCGGATCCGCCACGCACACCCGGTCGCGCCCCTCTTTCTTGGCGCGATACAAGGCGGCGTCGGCAGCTGACACCACACTGCCGGCATCCGTGCCGTGCAAGGGACACAGGGCCAACCCCACCGACAAGGTGACGCGGATGTCGTGGCCGCCGGCGACGATGGGCAAGGCGCGCACATCGCGGCACAGCTGCTGCGCCTTGACGTGTGCGTCGTCCAGCGATGCGCCGGGCAGCAAGATGAAAAACTCTTCGCCGCCGTAGCGACAGACAATGTCGCCGCTGCGAAAAGCATCGCTCAGATGCGCCGCCAGCGCCGTCAACACCGTGTCCCCGCACTGATGGCCGTACTGGTCGTTGATATGCTTGAAATGATCCGCATCGACCATCAACACCGCAACATCCCGATGCACCGCCAGCATATGACTGAGGATGCGCGGCAAAATGTCGTCTAGGTGTCGGCGGTTGAACAGGCCGGTCAGCGGATCGCGCAGCGTCTGTTCGCGCAAACCTTGTTGTAGCAGTTCGATTTCGCTCAGATTCTGGCGCAGCGCCTGATTGGCTTGCAGCAAATCCTGCTCCAGCCGTTTGCGCTCGCTAATGTCGTTGATGCCGTTGATCACGAACCAGCCATCGTCGGCGCGAACCACGGAACAGGAAATCAGCGCCCAGAACTCTCTGCCGTCCGCAGCGCGCAACCGCACTTCCCGATCGCGCACGCAGCCGCCTACGCGCAGCAACGAGGACACGCGCTCGCGCTCGGCAGGGTCCACGTAGAAGTCCTGCACCTTCAGCGGCTTCCCGGGCGCAAGGCGTTCGCGGAACAACTCCTCGGCGCGGACATTGGCGTAAATCAGTTCACCTCCTTGCAAACGGTTCATCGCCAACGGAAACGGCGCGGCGTCCGCCATCAGCCGCAAGCGCGCCTCGCTGTCCTCCAAATCCCGGGTTCGGGCGCGGACCTTGCCCTCCAACTGGCGGTTAACAACTCGTAGTCGGGCCTCGGTACGGCGCAAATCCACCGCCAACGCTCCAAACACCAGCAGGGTGGATGTCTGGATCAGCATCAGCATGCTGAGGGTCAGCAAAGCCTGCTCTCCGTGACCGAAAGCGCCGCGGCCGAACACTCCGCCAACCAAGGCCAGCAACAAAATGCCCAGCGACAAACCATGCGCCAGCCGCAAGCGCTGACGAAACGCGAACCATAGCAAGGGCAGGCTGAAGCAATAAGGCAGCGCGGCGTAGCGCCCGGTGCTGTCGTCTATGCCCAACATGGCCAATCCGGCGGCCAGCAAGGTCAGCCAAGCGATCAGGCCATCCAGCGAGTTGAGCCCGCCCTGGCCTTCTCCAGCCCCAGCGCGCCTCAACAGCAACAGACAAGGCGCCAGGCTGAAGATACCGGCCAGGTCCGCCAACCACCAAGCGATAAAGTGACGACCCAGCGGCAATAAGGGCTGTGGTTGGCCATGCAGCAGGGCCGCCGTGCCGCCCATGGCGGCGATGGCGGCGGCCAGCGCCGCGCCGGCGATGAAGGCCAACACATAGGACAGGCTGTGCAAGGGCAAACGCCGGCCGCAGCGGTAGCGCACCAGCAAGGCGCCCAGCAAGCTGCCCACCGTGTTGGCGCCGGCGATCAACAAGGCGTCCTCCAGCGGTAGCTGGCGCGACGACAGGCTGAACAGCAAGGAGCCCGCAGCCAGTCCCGCGCCGTAGCGCTGGCCGCCGCGCAAGGCGACCGCCATGGCCAGGCCGGCCGGAAACCAGGCTGGCGTCAACCAGGTTTCCGCGTCCATGAAGCCTGCCATCAATAGCCGCGCCAAACCCCAATAGGCCGCGGCGACGCCAAACTGACGCCACGCGGCCGCCAGGAAACCCGCGGCGAAACCCCTCCATCGCTGCATGCCTGTCTCCACCTTCTCTGCGCGCAGCCGCGGCGGCTGACGGACGCGGGAGGCTTTCTCCCGTCCACAAGCCGGATGTGAGCGCGGCCGGTGTTCCAGGCCGTCCCCGAAATGGGGCGCGGGGCGGGAAACGCCGCTTTTTAGTCAATATAGATATTGCGGCGCGATTCCGCCGTCATTTATGGCTTACTAATTTCGTGCGCGCGACAACCGGCTCGCTATCTTGCTGATTCACATCGCGATTGAAGAAATGATACTTATCATCTAAAACGGAATCACCGCTTCGTCATTGCGTTGCGCCACCCCGTAGTCAAACAGGAAGGTCAACGATGCGCTACAGCTCAACTCACAAGACCGAAACCCGTCAACGGATCCTGACCATGGCCTCGCTGCGCTTCCGCGCCGAAGGCGTGGCCAATGTCGGCATCGCCAATCTGATGGCGGATTTAGGAATGACCCATGGCGGCTTTTACGCCCACTTCCACAGCAAGGACGACCTAGTGGCGCAATCCTGTCGCCAGGCGTTGCTGGACATGAACGAGATTTGGCAGGCCCAACTGGAACAGGCGCCCAGCGGCGCCGGGCTGAAACGGCTGGCCAAGGATTATTTGAGCGCGGCGCACAGGGATTTCCCGGACTCCGGCTGCGCCGCGGCTGCGCTGGCCGGGGAGTTGGCTCGTCACGACAAAGCCACTCGCCAGGCGTTTTCCGAGGGATTGCAGGCCTTGCTGCACACCTTGCGCCAAGCGCAACAATGTGACACGGTGGCCGGCGCGCGACCGGCTCTGGCGCCAGAAGCCTGCCTGGCTCTGATGGTGGGCGCCTTGCTGCTGTCTCGCGCCATCTCGGACGAAACACTGTCCGACCGGCTGCTGAAAAGCGCGGCGGCGGCGTTGGCCTTGCAAACACGGGGCTAGCGTCTCGCGGGCAGGGACGAGACAAGGCGAAAACGAGCGAAAAAGCGGAATGCACGGGTGGTACATGAGCATTTTGAGCTTGTACTCTCCGTGCAACGCTCCACGAAGCGCAGCAGACTTTGAACAAGCTTTTAGACGATATCTAGGTGGTCTATGCCTTCCAGCGGGTCGCGCGACTTGGAACCCTCGCTGTAAAGCTTGATCTTCAGCCTCAGGTCGTTAATGGAGTCGGCGTTGCGCAGGGCGTCCTCGTAGCTGATCAGGTCCGCTTCGTACAACTCGAACAAGGACTGGTCGAAGGTCTGCATGCCGGTCTCGCGCGAGCGGCCCATCACCTCCTTCAGACTGGCGATTTCGCCTTTGAAGATCATGTCGGACACCAACGGGCTGTTGAGCAGAATTTCCACCGCCGCCACCCGGCCGCGGCCGCTTTTGATCGGCACCAGCCGCTGAGAGATGATGGAGCGCATATTCAGCGACAGATCCATCAACACCTGCTGATGGCGTTCTTCGGGGAAGAAGTTGAGAATGCGGTCCAGCGCCTGGTTGGCGTTGTTGGCATGCAGCGTGGCCAGGCACAAATGGCCGGTTTCGGCGAACTGCAGCCCATAACCCATGGTTTCGCGATCGCGAATCTCGCCCATCAGAATCACGTCCGGCGCTTGACGCAAGGTGTTCTTCAAGGCGATGTCCCAATCATCGGTGTCCACGCCCACCTCGCGCTGGGTGATGATGGACTTCTTGTGCTGATGCACGTATTCGATCGGATCTTCGATGGTGATGATGTGGTCGTGGTTGTGGCTATTGCGCCAGTCCACCAGCGCGGCCAGCGAGGTGGATTTGCCTGAACCGGTGCCTCCGACGAAGATCACCAGGCCGCGCTTGATCAGCGCGATGTCGCGCAGCACCACCGGCAGGTTGAGCTGGTCGAAGGTGGGGATTTCAGTGTTGATCTTGCGCAACACCATGCCGGCATGGCCCTGCTGCACATAGGCGCTGACGCGGAAACGTCCCAGACCCGGCGGGTTGATCGCGAAGTTCGCCTCCTTCTTGGTTTCGAACTCCTCGGTCTGCCGGTCGTTCATCACCGCGCGCACCAGTTCCTTGGTGTGCTGGGCGGACAGGGGCTGCGGCGCCACCGGGGTGATCTTGCCGTCTATCTTCATCGCCGGCGGAAAATCGGCGGCGATGAAAACGTCGGAGGCGTTCTTGCCGGTGGCGTGCTTCAGCAGATCCAGTATGAACTTGGAAGCCTGGTCTTTTTCCATGATGAGGTCCCGCGGGTCGCCATTTAAGTGTAGAGCAGCGCCCGCTCAGAATTGATCCTTGTTGGCGGCCTTTTGCCTGGCGTCCGCCGGCGACACCATATTGCGCCGCACCAGCTCCTGCAGGCACTGGTCCAGCGTCTGCATCCCATGCTGCTGGCCGGTCTGGATCATGGAGTTGATTTGAGCAATCTTGTTCTCGCGGATCAGGTTGCGGATCGCCGGGGTGCCCAGCATGATTTCATGCGCCGCCACCCGTCCGCTGCCGTCCTTGGTTTTGAGCAGGGTCTGGGCGATCACCGCGCGCACCGACTCGGACAGCATGGAACGGACCATCTCCTTTTCCCCTGCCGGGAACACATCGACGATGCGGTCTATGGTCTTGGCCGCGGAACTGGTGTGCAGCGTGCCGAACACCAAGTGACCGGTTTCCGCCGCGGTCAGCGCCAAGCGTATGGTTTCCAGATCGCGCAGTTCGCCCACCAGGATCACATCCGGGTCTTCCCGCAAGGCGGACTTCAAGGCATTGGCGAAGCTGTGTGTCTGCAAACCCAGTTCACGCTGGTTGATCAGGCACTTCTTGCTGTCGTGGACGAACTCGATCGGATCCTCGACAGTCAGGATGTGGGAGAAGTGGTTGTCGTTGATGAAATCTATCATCGCCGCCAGCGTAGTGGACTTGCCGGAGCCGGTGGGGCCGGTCACCAGCACCAGCCCGCGCGGAAAAGCGGCGATTTCCTGGAATATCTTGGGCGCGCCCAACTGTTCCAGCGACAACACCTTGGACGGAATCACCCGAAACACCGCGCCCATGCCGCGGTTCTGCACGAAGGAGTTGACGCGGAAACGGGCGATGCCGGGCAGATCGAAAGAAAAGTCGCACTCGAAGGTGTCTTCGAAGATTTTGCGCTGGTAATCGTTCATGATGTCGTACACCATGTCGTGCACGTCATGGTGGTCCATCGGCGGCAGGTTGATGCGGCGGATGTCGCCGTTCACCCGGATCATCGGCGGCAGCCCGGCGGACAAGTGCAGGTCGGACGCCTTGTTCTTGACCGTAAAGGCCAAGAGCTCCGAAATTTCCATAATATAATCTCCACGATGACTGCGACGCCGCCATGGTTTCAGCCGCCAGGCGACTACTTAAAATGAAGTACCGCCGCGCGCCGGCAACGCGTCAAAACAAGACGCCGGCCCACTTCCGGCATTTCCGGCTCTGGCGCTGATTGTAAGCTCAACTCAGCCATTTGGGATATCGCCGTCACCCCATATTATTAACGATGCGCGGCCATGCTGCTTTGTAGAAACCCCAACCCCGGGCAACAAGCCGCATCGCCCGCAGCACACAATTTCACGACGCCATGACAGACTCCATTTCCCAACCCTTGCAGCAAGTCCGCCAGCGCCTGGCGGACGCGGAACACGCCGCCGGCCGGCCGGCGGGAACGGTGCGCCTGCTGGCCGTCAGCAAGACCTTCCCCGCAGCGGACATCGAGCAAGCCTATCTTGCCGGCCAGCGCGCCTTTGGTGAAAACTACGTACAAGAATTGCAGCAGAAGGCCGAGGCGCTGGCCGGCCTGGAGATCGAATGGCACTTCATCGGCCCGTTGCAATCCAATAAAACCCGCGCGGTGGCGGAGTTGGCCCACTGGGCCCACTCGGTTGAGCGGCTGAAAATCGCAGAACGGCTGTCGGCTCAGCGACCAGACACACTGCCACCGCTAAATGTGTGCATTCAGGTCAACGTGTCCGGCGAGGCCAGCAAAAGCGGCTGCGCGCCGGAACAGGCGCTGGAACTGGCGCGCGCGGTGGCCGCCTTGCCGCGCCTGGCCCTGCGCGGTCTGATGTGCATCCCTGAGCCCACGGAGGACACTGCGCGGCTTGCGTCTCAGTTTGCCCTGTTGCGCCAACTACGCGAGCGCTTGAACGCCGAAGGGCTGGCGCTGGACACCTTGTCCATGGGCATGTCCGCCGACATGGCCGTCGCCATCGCTGAGGGCGCCACCATGGTGCGGGTGGGCACCGCCATTTTCGGCGCGCGCCATTATCATTGAATGACATCGGCTTGAAACAGCAGACGTTCAGGCCGGTTTATTAAGGAAAGATCATGCGGATTACCTTCATCGGCGGCGGCAATATGGCCAACGCCATCATCGCCGGCCTGATCAAGCAGGCGGCGCATCGCATCCATGTGGTGGACCCGGACGCGGGCAAGGTGGAGCGGCTGCGTCAGGAATACGACGTCAGCGGCGGCGCGACGCTGCCGGACGCCTTCGACATTGGCGACATCGTGGTGCTGGCGGTCAAACCGCAGCACCTTCGCGACCTGTGCCTGGAGCTGGAACCCAGACTCAACGGCGCGCTGGTCATCTCCATCGCCGCCGGCATCCGCCTGGACGCGCTGTGCCGCTGGCTGGGCAGCAAGCGCGTGGTGCGGGTAATGCCCAACACCCCGGCGATGATAGGCAAGGGCGTGTCCGGCCTGTTCGCATCGGTGGGCGTCAGCGAAGACGACCGCCAGGACGCCAACACCGTCATGCAGGCGGCGGGCATCACGCTCTGGCTGCAAAACGAGCAACGCATCGACGACATTACCGCTGTTTCGGGCAGCGGCCCGGCCTATGTGTTTTACTTCATCGAAAGCATGATAGAGGCGGCCCAACAGACCGGCTTCTCCGAAGCCGAGGCGCGCCGACTGGTGCTAGCCACCTTTGAAGGCGCGGTGGAGCTGGCCAAACAAAGCCCGCTGCCGGTCAGCGCACTGCGCACCAATGTGATGTCCAAGGGCGGCACCACCGAGCGCGCCATCGCCCGCTTTGAGGCGGAAGGCGTCAAACAAGCCATCATCGCCGGCATGCTGGACTGCCGCGACCGCTCCATCGAAATGGGCCAACAACTCAGCCAGGACTAAGCCACATCATGTTCTTCGACACTTTGCGCTTTCTGATCCACACCCTTTCCGGCCTGTTCGTGCTGGTGCTGCTGCTGCGCTTCTACCTGCAAGTGGCGCGCGCGCCGTTCAAACACCCGCTGTGCCAGTTCGTGATGGCCGCCACCAACTTCGCGGTGCTGCCCATGCGCAAGCTGGTGCCGGCAATGCGCGGCTACGACAGCGCCACCATGCTGTTGGCCTGGCTGATTTCACTGCTGGCCAATGTGCTGGTCACCCTGCTGAGTTCGGTGCCGGAAGTCTTCACCTTTCCGCAGGTATGGGTGGCCTTGTCTTTGCTGTCGCTGCTGGAAGTGTTCAAACAGTCGCTGACCCTATTGATGGGCAGCGTCATCGTGCAGGCCGTGCTCAGCTGGGTCAGCCCCTACAACCCGCTGATGCCGGTGCTGGATGCGCTGACCCGGCCCTTCCTGCGCCCGTTCCGCAAGGCCAATATCGGCGGCGTGGACCTGTCGCCGCTCGTGCTGTTCCTGATCATCCAGGTGATTTTGATGCTGCCGGTTCGCATGCTTGAAACAAGCTTCTTGACCCAACTCAAGGTAGTACTGTAGCAATTCAGGTTATTTGTCATATTTTTTCGCGGCCGTGCTTTACGGCCGTTCATCTGACAACCGATTTGCATCACCACACAGGAGACTTCCAATGAAAAAAGCCTTGCTCGCCGCCGCCCTGATGAGCGCTGTCGCCGCACCCGCCTTCGCCAATATGCAGCTGGCGCAAAAATACAGCTGCACCGCCTGTCACGCGGTGGACAAGAAGATCGTCGGCCCGGCTTATAAGGACGTGGCCAAGAAATACGCCGGCCAGAAAGGCGCGGAAGCCATGCTGATGGCCAAGGTCAAGAACGGCGGCTCCGGCGTATGGGGCCCGGTGCCGATGACCCCGCATCCGAACATCCCGGACGCGGACCTGCGCGCGCTGGCCAAGTGGGTGTTGTCTCTGAAATAAGTCATCCAGACATTGCAGATCCGGCACGCCACGCGGCGCGCCGGCCCACGGAAAAAGGCGGCGGATTGCCGCCTTTGAACTGTCCGGGACATTTTATGTCCTAGCCTGTTGCGCCAATACCCTTTTAACGATGCCTCAGGCTTGTTACCGGAGTGAAACAACGCTATACCGATTGTCAGCAGCAGGGAGTTAATATCACCTAAGCGCCTAAGACAGTTGCAGAAATAGCGGGGCGCCGGTAATCTTCTCCGCCTGTTGCCAACTCTATGCTGGAAGCACCAAATATGGCCAAACTAACCGAACAGGATATCCTCAACTGGACCGGCGACGATTACATGAACGCCGACCATCTTGAGTTTTTCAAAGACCGGTTGTTGCAGATGCAGCAGGAGTTGCTCTCTAACGCAAATGCGACCGCCAACCACCTGCAAGAGCAGGAAGCCACACCGGATCCGGCCGACCGCGCCACGCTGGAAGAGGAATACGCGCTGGAACTGCGCACCCGCGACCGCGAGCGCAAGCTGCTGCAGAAGATCCAGGCCTCGCTGCGCCAGATCGAAGACGGCTCTTACGGCTTCTGCGAAGATACCGGCGAGCCGATCGGCCTGCGCCGCCTGATGGCCCGCCCCACCGCCACATTGTCGGTGGAAGCCCAGGAGCGCCGCGAGCGCATGAAGCGTCAGTACGCCGACTGATTGTTCCGGCTCTCGCCCGCAAAACGCCCTGGCCGCAACCAGGGCGTTTTTCATGCCCGCGGTTCCTCTGTTCAACAAAAACAAGCAGATAAATCAACAGACGATAGCTTGCCTCTAATGATCGTCTAGTATGAATTTAGAGCATTAAAGCAGGCCGGCCGCTTGTCTAGCGTCGTCGAATCCGGTTATCTTGCTGCTATGCAAAAACTGAAATAGCAAGGGACACGCTTTATGCAACGCCAGACCGACGACGTCAGAATCCGCGAAATCAAGGAACTGCTGCCGCCCATCGCCCACCTGTACGAACTGCCAATCACCGAAGCCGCCTCGGAAGTGATCTACGCCACCCGCCGCGATATCTCCGCGCTGCTGCGCGGCGAAGACGACCGCCTGCTGGTGGTGATCGGCCCCTGCTCCATTCACGACACCGAAGCCGCCATCGAGTACGCCAAGAAACTGGCGCCGCTGCGCGACAAGCTGGCGGAAGAGCTGGTGGTGGTGATGCGCGTCTACTTTGAAAAACCTCGCACCACCGTCGGCTGGAAAGGCCTGATCAACGACCCGCTGTTGAACGAATCCTTCGACATCAACAGCGGCCTGCGCATCGCGCGCCGCCTGCTGCTGACCCTGAACGACATGGGGATGCCGGCCGCCACTGAATTCCTGGACATGATCACCCCGCAGTACTTCGCCGACCTGATCAGTTGGGGCGCCATCGGCGCGCGCACCACTGAAAGCCAGGTGCACCGCGAACTGGCCTCCGGCCTGTCCTGCCCGGTGGGTTTCAAGAACGGCACCGACGGCAATCTGAAGATCGCCGTGGACGCCATCCGCTCCTCCAGCGTGCCCCACCATTTCCTGTCCGTGACCAAGACCGGCCACTCCGCCATCGTCTCCACCGGCGGCAACCCGGATTGCCACGTGATCCTGCGCGGCGGCAAGGAGCCCAACTACTCGGCCGAGCATGTCAGCGCCGCGGCGGCGGAACTGGTCTCCGTGGGCCTGCCGCAAAAACTGATGGTGGATTTCAGCCACGCCAACAGCCGCAAGGACTACCGTCGTCAGATGGAAGTAGCCGACGACATCGCCGGCCAGCTGGCCGCCGGCAACGCCAATATCTTCGGCGTGATGGTGGAAAGCCACTTGGTGGAAGGCCGCCAGGACCTGAAGCCGGGCTGCGAATTGACCTATGGCCAAAGCGTCACCGACGCCTGCATAGGCTGGGACGACACGGAAAAACTGCTGACCACGCTGGCCGACGCGGTGAAGGCGCGCCGCGCGCGTCAAGACTGAGCCGGCGCCAAGCCGACTGCCTCGCGGCGGAGCATGCGCTCCGCCGTTTTCATTGGCTTAGCTGCTCGCCGGCCAAGCGGCCCAAGGTGGCGATGGCTCTCTCCAACGACGGCGACCACGGCTGGCCGAAGTTCAGCCGCAGACAATGGCCAAAGCGCGGTTCGGCGGAAAACACCAGGCCCGGCGCGAAGCTGATGGATTCGGCCAACGCCCGCTCCAACAGGCGGCCCGTGTCCAGCCCTTCCGGGCACTCCACCCACAACAGCAGGCCGCCCTGCGGCCGCCGCAGCCGCGTGCCCTTGGGAAAAGCCGCCAGCACCGCGTCGGCCAGCTGACGCATCTGCCGCGCCAACCGCCGCCGTAAACGCTCGGCGAAACGCGTGTAATCGCCGTTGGCCAACACATCCGCCAACATGCCCTGATACAAGGCCGAGCTCACCAGGCTGCTGCTATTGCTTAGCCGCGCCAATGCCGCATGATGGCGGCCGCCGGACAGCCAGCCCAGACGGAAGGAAGGCGCGAAGCTTTTGGTGAAGGACGAGCAGTAAATCACTTCGCCGCGGCTGTCCCAGGCTTTCAGCGGCGTTGGATGCTGCTCGCCGAAGTAAAGCTCGCCGAACACATCGTCCTCGATGATGGTCAGGCCATGACGGTAAGCCAGCCGCAGCAATCGCTTCTTGGCTTCGTCCGGCATCAACGCGCCGGTGGGGTTCTGAAAATTGGTCACCGTTACCAGACAACGCGGCGCAGGTCCGTGGCGCAAAGCGAACTCCAGCGCCTCCAGCGACAGGCCGGCATCCGGCGTACACGGGATTTCCAACGCCTTCAACCCCAGTGCTTCCAAGGTTTGCAATAGACCGAAGTACACCGGCGTCTCCACCGCCACCGTATCGCCGGGCCGGGTCAGCAATCGCAGAGACAGACTGATCGCCTCCGTGATGCCGTGGGTGAACAGGATGGCGTCCGGCTCCAGCTCCAACTGCCACTGCGCCGCCAGTTCGCACACCAGCCGATGCAGCCGGGCCTGCTCGCCGCGCGGCAAGTAGGCGCTTATCAGTTCCGGGCGCTGGTTCAGCGTCTGCTGCAGCCGACGCGCCAACGCCGCCGACGGATACATGCTGCCATGCGCTTCCGCCATGTGCAGCTGGGTGCCGATGTCCAGGCCGGACCACTCGATCAATTGCGACATGCGGCTGTCCACCCGCACCAGGGTCGCGGCCGACGGCAGGCCGTCCACCTCGGCGCTCGCCTGCTGCGCGCGGCTGGGCAAGGCGGCGAAGAAGCCGGCGCGCGGGCGAGCGCTGACGCGTTGCCGATGCTCCAGATGACGGTAGGCCGCCAGCGCGGTCAAGACGTTGACCCCGTGTTCGGCGGCCAGGCGGCGCACCGAGGGCAAACGACTGCCGGGGGGATATTCACCGCTGTCCAATCCTTGCTCGACTTCGGCGGCGATGCGCAAATACAGGGAATCACTCATGGCTGTTATATAGAACAGATTGGGCGCAGCATAAACTGTTTACGCCGACTGTGGGAAGGCGCGGACCGGCGCTTGCGCTAGGCTGGGCGCTACTTTTCATTGCAAGAAAGCGCATCATGCCGTCATCATTCTGGCGCGACCTGTCGCCCTCCGCCGCGCTGGCCGCGGTGCTGGCCCTCTTGGTAGGCTACTCCGGCCCCTTCCTCATCATCGTCCACGCCGCCCAGTCCGCCGGCCTGTCCCCGGCCCAGCTAGGCTCCTGGATCTGGGCGGTCTCCATCGGTTCCGGCGTGGCCGGCCTGTGGCTGTCCTGGCGCTGGAAGGCGCCGGTGATCACCGCCTGGAGCACCCCCGGCGCGGCGCTATTGCTGGCCGCCCTGCCCGGAGTGCCCTACGGCGAAGCGGTGGGCGCCTTCCTGGCCGCCGCCGCCATCGTCACCCTGCTGGGCGTCAGCGGCCTGTTCGACCGGCTGATGAAGGTGTTCCCCGCCGCGCTGGCGGCGGCGATGCTGGCCGGCATCCTGTTCCGCTTCGTCGCCGAACTGGCCAGCGCCGCTGGCCACGACCCGCTGCTGGTGGTCAGCATGGCCTCGCTGTTCTTCGTCGGCCGCCGCTTCTTCCCGCGCTACGCCTTGCCGGCCGCCATCCTGCTGGGGCTTCTGCTGGCGGCGGGGCAAGGCCTGTTCCAGGCGCTGCCGGCTCATGGCGGCGGCGGCGGCCCGCTGTTCACCGCGCCGCAGTGGTCGTGGAGCGCCTTCTTCAACCTGGCCCTGCCGCTGGCGCTGGTGGCGCTGACCGGCCAGTTCCTGCCCGGCATGGCGGTGCTGTCCTCTTCCGGCTACTCCATTCCGGCGCGCTCGCCGGTATCGCTGCTGGGCGCGGTGTCGATGCTGACCGCGCCCTTTGGCGGCCACGGCGTGGTGCTGGCCGCGATCACCGCCGCCATCTGCACCGGGCCGGAAACCCACCCCGACCCCAAACGCCGCTATGTAGCCGGCGTGATCTGCGGCGCGCTCTATCTGGTGCTGGGCGTGGCCGGCGGCGCGCTGGCCAGCCTGATTCTGACCCTGCCCAAGGCGCTGGTGGCCACCGCCGCCGGCCTGGCGCTGTTCGGCACCCTGGCCTCCTCCCTGAGCGCGGCGCTGGCCAGCGAAAGCCACCGCGAGGCGGCGCTGATCACCTTCGTGGTGGCCGCCTCCGGCGTCAGCATTGCCGGCCTGGGCGCGCCGCTGTGGGCCTTGCTGGCCGGCGGCGCGGTGGCCTTGATCCTGCGCCCGGCCAAACCCCGGACGGCTACCGCCGACGCCGCCGGCCAGCGCGGCTGAGCCGGCACTGGCAGCGCGGCGGCCAGCATGATAAGTTAAGGGACTGGATACAATATTCCGCACGGCAAGCACCGGGCGGACCCTTCCCACTCCCGAGGAAACCATGTTCGCTGCCACCGTATACGCGCAACGCCGCGCCCGTCTGCAAGCGGCCGGCCTGTCCGGCCTGCTGCTGTTTGTCGGCAATGTCGATTCGCCGATGAACTACCACGACAACATCCTGCCCTTCGTGCAGGACTCCAGCTTCCGTTATTTCTTCGGCCTGAACGAACCGGGCCTGGCCGGCGTCATCGACGCCGACAGCGGCGAAGCGACGCTGTTCGGCAACGATCCGGACGTGGCCGACATCGTCTGGACCGGCCCGCTGCCCAGTCTGGCCGAACGCGCCGCGCTGGCCGGCCTAAAGCAGAGCCGCGCCTACGCCGACCTGGCCGCCGTGGTGGCCGCCGCGCGCGCAGCCGGCCGTGCCGTGCATTACCTGGCGCCGTACCGCGGCGAGACCCTGATCGAAATGGGCCGCCTGCTGGACGTGCACCCGGCCCAGGTCAAGGACGGCTTCTCCACGCCGCTGACCCATGCCGTGGTGGCGCTGCGCGAGATCAAGGGCGATGAGGAAATCGCCGAAATGGAAGCCGCGCTGGCGGTCACCCGCGACATGCATGTGGCCGCAATGCGCCACGCCAAGCCGGGGGTGATGGAATACGAGGTGGTGGGCGAAATGGAAGGCATCATGCGCCGCCGCGACTGGCAGCTGGCCTACCCGTCCATCTTCTCGCGCCGCGGCGAAGTGCTGCACAACCACTACCACGACAACCGCCTGGAAAGCGGCGACCTGGCGCTGAACGACACCGGCTGTACCTCCGGCGGCGGCTACGCCAGCGACATCACCCGCACCTTCCCGGTGGGCGGCAAGTTCAGCCCGCGCCAGCGCGAGTTGTACAACATCGTGTTGGACATGCAGCTGGCCGCCATCGAGGCGATGAAGCCGGGCGTGCGCTATCTGGACGTGCACAAGCTGTCGGCGCGGCTGATGGTGGAAAGAATGAGCGCGCTGGGCTTCTTCCGCGGCGACGCCAACGATATCGTCGAATCCGGCGCCTACGCCATCGCCTTCCCGCACGGCCTGGGCCATCAGATCGGCATGGACGTGCACGATATGGAAGGCCTGGGCGAAGATCTGGTGGGCTATGGCGAGGACACCGAGCGCAGCCCGCTGTTCGGCCTCGGCTACCTGCGCCTGGGCAAGCCGCTGCAACAAGGCATGGTGGTGACGGTGGAGCCCGGCATGTACTTCATCCCCGCACTGATCGAAGCCTGGGCCGCCGAAGGCCGCCACAGCCAGTACATCAACTACGACAAATTCCGCGAGTACCGCGACTTCGGCGGCATCCGCATCGAAGACAATGTGCTGGTCACCGCCAACGGCAGCCGCGTGCTGGGCGCGCCGATTCCCAAGACGGTGGAAGAAGTCGAAGCCGCGATGGCAGGCTGAGTCGGGCCGTCACGTCAGTCCAAAGCCGCCCACGGGCGGCTTTTTCCATATGGACGCCGCGCATGCCAAGGCGCACCATCTGAAGAACAACAAGCTGGGAGCAATGATGGAGCAAGTGGAATGCGTGGTGATAGGCGCCGGCGTGATCGGCCTGGCCGTGGCGCGGCAGCTGGCGATGGCCGGCCGCGAAGTCGTCGTCGTCGAAGCGGAAAGCGCCATCGGCCAACATGCGTCCAGCCGCAACAGCGAGGTGATCCACGCCGGGCTCTACTATCCGCCCGGTAGCCTGAAAGCGCGGCTGTGCGTGGCCGGCCGCCAACGGCTGTACGACTACTGCGCCCAACGCTCGATTGCCCACCAACGCTGCGGCAAGCTGATCGTCGCCGTCGACGACACCGAATTGCCGCGGCTGCAAGCCTTGCAAGCGCGCGCCGCCACCAACGGCGTCGATGACCTGCGCTGGCTGGACGCGGAGCAACTGCAGGCGCTGGAACCGGCCTTGCGGGCCCACGCCGCGCTGTTGTCGCCGTCCACCGGCATAATAGACAGCCATGGCCTGATGCTGGCCCTGCTGGCCGACGCCGAAACCCACGGCGCGACGCTGGCGCTGAACTCACCGCTGCACGGCGGCCGCGTCACCGGCGACGGGCTGGAACTGGACATCGCCGGCATGCGGCTGCGCTCGCGCCTGGTGGTCAACGCCGCCGGCCCGTGGGCGCCGCGGGTAGCGGCCAGTCTGGTCGGGGTTCCACGTGAAACCATCCCCGCGCCCTATTACGCGCGCGGCGCCTATTTCGCGCTGCAGGGCCGCTCGCCGTTTCAGCGCCTGATCTACCCGCTGCCCGAGGCCGGCGGCCTAGGCACGCACCTGACGCTGGACCTGGCCGGCCAGGCGCGCTTCGGCCCGGATCTGGAATGGATGGACGACATCGACTACCGGGTGGACCCTGCGCGCGCCGAGCGCTTTTACGCCGGCATCCGCCGCTGGTGGCCGGCGCTGCCCGAGCAGGCGCTGGCGCCGGCCTATGCCGGCATCCGTCCCAAGATTGCCGGCCCCGGCGCGGCGGACGCGGATTTCCTGATCCAGGGCCCGGCACAGCACGGCGTGCCCGGCCTGCTCCAGCTCTATGGCATCGAATCCCCGGGCCTTACCGCCAGCCTGGCGCTGGCCGAATACGCGGCGGCAACGCTGACGGCATAGCGCCGGGACGAGTTGTCCGCTTACAATCGGACGGTCTCAACCCGTCGCCTTGCCGCTTATGCTCATTCTGAATCAACGCCAGCAGGAACTGCTGGCCATGGTCAAACGCGACAGCTATGTCAGCGTGGAAAAGCTGGCCGAACATTTCTCCGTCACCCGGCAAACCATACGCCGCGACATCGCGCTGCTGGCCGAGCACCAGTTGCTGCAACGCTACCACGGCGGCGCCAGCGTGCTGTCCAGCGTGGAAAACGTGGCCTACCAGGCGCGGCAGGTGCTGTGCATAGACGAAAAGCGCCGCATTGCCGAATGCCTGGCCCGGCACATCCCGGACAACGCCTCCCTGTTCATCAATCTGGGCACCACCACCGAGGAAGTGGCCAAGGCGCTGCACCAGCACCGCGGCCTGCGGGTGATCACCAATAATCTGCACGTGGCGGACACCATGTGCGATTACCCGGACTGTGAAGTCATCGTGCTGGGCGGCATGCTGCGCAAGCGCGACCGCGGCATCACCGGCGAAGCCACGGTGCAGCTGATCCGCCAGTTCCGAGTCGATTACGGCATCATCGGCATTTCCAGCATCGAGCTTGACGGCACGCTGCGCGATTACGACTACCGCGAAGTACGCAGCGCCGAAGCCATCATTCAGCAATCACGCCACGTGTTCTTGGCCGCCGACCACAGCAAGTTCGCCCGTCCGGCGCTGGTGGAGCTGGGCCATCTGTCGCAGATAGACGCGCTGTTCACCGACCAGCCGCCGCCGCCCGCCGTCGTTGAATTGATGCGGGAGGCGGAGACTCAGTTATACGTGGCGGACTGACAATCCCTTAGAACCTGTTTACGATCTGCTGCGCGTCGGCGATACAGCGTTGAAACCGAGCTCAAAATGCTCATGTACCACGAGTACATTCCGCTTTTTCGCTCGTTTTCGCCTTGTCTCGCCTTAGCTCGCGAGATCGTAAACACGTTCTTAAGGCTGCTGCCGCGTCGCCGCCAGCACGATCTCGCGGATGCACACGTTCTGCGGCTGCTGATAAGCGTAGACGATGGCGCTGGCCACGTCCTCGGCCGCCAGCACGCCGCCCATTTCCTGTTTCCAGGCCTCGTAACCGGCCTTGATCGCCTCGCTGCTGGTATGCGACAGCAACTCGGTGTCCACCGCGCCCGGCGCGATCGTCACCACGCGCACGCCGTGGTCCGCCACTTCCTCGCGCAGATTCTCCGACATCGCGTGCACCGCGAACTTGGTGCCGCAATAGGCCACATGGTTGGGGAAGGTCTTGCGCCCGGCCACCGAGCTGATATTGATCACCGTGCCGCGCTTGCGTTCCACCATGCCGCCCAGCACCGTGTGGATGCCGTTGAGCAGGCCATGCACATTAACGTCGAACATGGTTTTCCACTCTTCCGGCGCTTGCTCGGCCATCAGCCCCAGCAACATCACGCCGGCGTTGTTGATGATGGCGTCCACCGGCCCGAAGCGGCCTTCCGCCTCCGCCACCGCGGCGGCCAGCTGGGCGCGGTCAGTCACGTCCACCGCGCGGCACAGCGTGTTCGGCAGCGCCAGCGCCTCCAGGCGTTCGACCCGGCGGGCCAGCAGCAGCAGCGGATGGCCTTGCCGCGACAACAGGCGGGCGGTGGCGGCGCCGATGCCGGAACTGGCGCCGGTGATGACGATCAAGGCTTTACTCATGACAACACTCCTTTAGCAATAGAAATAACTGATAACAAACCCTTGAGCAGCACTATAATCCGCTGACGATTTGACGAAAAATCGTTTATTCCACTTGCTGTCATCGGTTTAACTTATGGATATACGCTCGCTCAAAGCCTTCATCGCCGTATTCGAAGAGCGCAACATCACCCAGGCCTCGGCACGCCTCTACCTGAGCCAGCCTGCGCTGTCCGCCACCATCCGGCAACTGGAAGAACAGCTGGGGGCAGCGCTGTTTCAGCGCCAGCCGCGCGGCGTGGAAGTGACCGACGCCGCCCGGCTGCTGTATCCGGCGGCGCGGCGGCTGGTGGAGGAAGCCGACGGCCTGGCGCAGTTGTTTCGCGGCCGGCAGGACTGCCTGCCGCTGACGCTGGGCGTGGCGGCGGACCTGGGCCAGGCCGACGTGGCGCGCGTGCTGGCGGCGGCCTACCGTGCGGTGGACGGCTTGCTGCTGGAACTGGCGGCGGGCTGCGCCGGCGACGCGCGGCTGGACGAGGAAGCCAACCGTTGCGAGGACGAGCTGTTCCTGCCGCTGTGGGAAGAGGAGTATGTGCTGGCGATGCGCGCGGACGCGCCGCTGGCGGGACAGCCGCTGCTGCGGCCGGGACAATTGCTGGGCCAGGATCTGATCGCCTGTCCGGACCACCCTTCGCACCAGCGCTTCGCCAGCCTGCTGGGCGAGGCGGCGCGGGAGCTGGCGGTGGCGGCGCGCTGCGCCACCCTGCAACAGGCGGCAACGCTGGCCGCGGCCGGCGCCGGCATCGCCTTTGTCCCGCAGGGGCTGGCCCAGGACCAGCCTGGCCTGTGGAGCTGCCGGCTGGATCAGGCGGCGCTCAGCCGCCGCGTCGGCCTGTGCTACGCGCCGGACGCCTTGGCCAAGCCGGCGCTGGCCCGTTTGAAACAAGGCCTAGCCGCCGGCTGAGGAGCTGTTTCAAGAGCGGCTGACAAAACTCGGTTTTACGGCTGAGGCAAGACGCGCCGACGTAGCCAGTACCTTGAGTACGGCAAGCCGGCGCAACGCAGGATCAGGGGTTTTGTGAGCGGGTCTTACTGCACCGCGGCGAAAGCCTTGGCCACATAAGGCGCATTGGCGCGGGTCAAGCCGGCCACGCACATGCGGCCGGTACCCACCAGGTAGACGCCGAAACGCTCGCGCAGGGCGTCCACTTGCGCCTGGCTGAAGCCGGTGTAGCTGAACATGCCGCGCTGATGGACCAGATAGGCGAAGTCCTGCTCCGGCAGCGCCTGTTTCAGCACCTCCACCAGGATGCCGCGCATTTCCAGGATGCGGCCGCGCATCTCGTTCACCTCGGAAAGCCACAGCGCTTTCAGCTCGGCATCGCCCAATACCGTGGCGATCAAGCGCGCGCCGGTGGTGGGCGGGTTGGAGTAGTTGCGGCGCACCGTGGCCTTGAGCTGGCCCAACACCAGCTCCGCCTCGGCCTGGTTCGGACACACCACAGACAAGCCGCCGCAGCGCTCGCCGTACAAGGAGAAGATCTTGGAGAAGGAATTGCTGACCAGGAAGGACACGCCGGCGTCGGCCATCGCGCGGATGGCGTAGGCGTCCTCTTCCAAACCGGCGCCGAAGCCCTGGTAGGCGATGTCCATGAAGGGAATCAGCTGCTTGCGCTTGGCCAGCGCCACCACCTGGTCCCACTGCGCATTGTCCAGGTCCGAGCCGGTGGGGTTGTGGCAACACGGATGCAGCAGCAGGATGCTCCCGGCCGGCAGGGTTTCCAGCGTGCCCAGCATCGCGGCGAAGTTCACGCCGCGGGTTTGCGCGTCGAAATAGGGATAGCGGTTCACCGCGATGCCGGCGCCTTCGAAGATGGCCACGTGGTTATCCCAGGTGGGATCGCTAACCCACACTTGGGCGTCGGGAAAATACCGTTTGAGGAAGTCCGCGCCCACTTTCAGCGCGCCGGAGCCGCCCAGGGTCTGGATGGTGGCGATGCGGCCGGCGGCCAGCGCCGGATGCGCTGCGCCGAACAGCAGTTCCTGCACCACCTTGCGGTAGGCCGGCAGGCCGTCCATCGGCAGATAAGTGCAGGGCGGCGTCGGCAGGGCCGCCAGCTTAGCCTCGGCCTGCTGCACCGCGTTCAGACGCGGAATGCGGCCCTGCTCATCGTAATACAGGCCGATGCTGAGGTTGACCTTGTCGCCGCGCGGGTCCTTGCCGAAAGCGTCGACCAGCGACAGGATGGGATCGCCGGCGTAGGCGTCGACGTGCTGGAACATGCGTTTCTCCTTGAGTAGTGTGGTATCGCCTCGTGCAATCATTCAGAACCGGTTCATAGTCTGCTGCGCTTCGTGAACAGGTTCTTACGCCGCCCTCTGAACGGGGCGGTAATAACACGCTATTGTGCCAGACGGATTCAGGATCCGGCCGCCAGATCGTCACGCTTGAGCGCCAGCATCATCGCCGCGATCCACGGCAGGATCAGCCAACCGCCCAGCACGTTAAGCGCCGCCACCAGCTTCAGCCTTGGGCTGCCCACCAGCGCCGCGGTCAGGGTAGGCACCAGGTAGGCGCCGCCCAGGGCCAGCGCATTGCCCAGATACATCGCCCATTGCTGCCATTGCGGCTCGCCGCTGTACGCGCCGTAAGCCCACAGCGCCAAGGCCGCGGCCAGCACCGTGAAGAACAGCTTGCGCGCCATCGTCAGTATTTTCATATTCCTTCCGTTCCCGCCGCGGCGGAACACGCCGCCACAACGAAATGCCAAGCTTAATAAGACTTCCGTCCGGATGGCAAAATCAATTGCATAAATCAGACACTTTGCGCCACATTTTAATGAAACGGCGCAAGATTGATATGCATCAGGCAAGCATGGGATTCTCATTTCAACTAACGCGAACCATCTGCCTACAATCTGCTTGCCCTCACCGCCAAACCGCCGCACGCAAAGCGCGCGGCCACCACGAGCCGTCACCCCCCGCGACTGACCGCTCCATAAGAGGAATGCATCATGACGCCCCGCCCTACCCTGCTTGCCCTGGCCACCGCCCTTGCGCTGGCCACTCCGCTCGCCGACGCCTGCTCATCGCTGATCGTCGGCAAACAGGCCTCCGCCGATGGCTCCATCATCATCGCCCGCAACGAGGATTATTACATCAATAACTGGAACAAGCGCCTGGTGCTTCACCCGGCGCGCGCGGCGGCCAAGGAGGAAACGCTGAGCTTCAAAAACGGCCTGAAAGTGCCGGCTCCGGCACAGTTCTACCGCTACAGCGGACTAATGGACTGGAACGGCGACACCGCCAGCGGCGACGGGCTGTACGAGGAACGCGGCGTCAATGAATTCAATGTGGCGGTATCCGCCACCAATAGCGCGGAAATCAACGCCCGCGCCAAAAAAGCGGACCCCTTGCTGGACAACGGCGTGGTGGAAGCGGTGATTCCCTCGCTGATCCTGCCGCAGGCCAAGACCGCGCGCGAAGGCGTGGAGCTTCTGGGCCGCTATCTCAACCAATACGGCGCAGGGGAAGGCAACGGCGTGCTGATCGCCGATCCGAACGAAGCCTGGTATATGGAGATCGGCTCCGGCCACCACTGGCTGGCCTACCGCGTGCCGCAGGATAGTTACTTGATGGTGGCCAACGGCCTGCGCCTGCACGACATCGACCTCGCCGACCGTGCCAACGTCGTCGCCAGCCCCGGCCTGGCCGAGTTCGCGGCCAAACACCAGCTGCTGCCCAAGGTGGACGCCAAGCGCTTCAACTTCGCCCAGGCCTTCGGCGTCGTCGGCGACAAATACAATGTGGACCGCGAATGGCTGGGCCAGCAGCTGCTGAACCCGGCGCTGCGCCAGGCCACGCGGCAGACGCAATACCCGCTGACGCTGAAGCCTGAGCGCAAGATCGCGGTGGCCGACGTCGCCAAGGTGCTGCGCGCCACCTTCCACGGCACCGCGCTGGCCAAGCGGAAGGACGCGGACCGCCCGATGGGCGTGGACCGCACCATAGAAACCCACGTCATCCAGCTGCGCGCCGGCATGCCCAAGGAATTGGCGGCGCTGACCTGGCAATCCTTCGGCAGCCCGGCCGGCGCGGTGCTGGTGCCGATGTACGAGAACGCGATGAAGGACATCCCCACGCCGCTGCGCGCCGGCGCGGCCACTTACGAGAGCGGCTCCGCCTACTGGGCTTTCCGCGCCAACGCCACGCTGGCTCAGGCCAAGCCGGACAAATACCTGCCGGTGCTGGCGCAATGGCAGACGCGGCTGGAGCGGCAGTTCCAGAGCCAGCAGCCGGCGGTGGACGCGATGCTGGCCAGCCTCTACGCCAGCCAGCCGCAAACCGCCATCGGCTTCGCCGGCCAGTGGAGCGGCGGCAATATGCTGAGCGCGGTGCAATCGGCGCGCGATGTCCACACCGGCCTGCTCACCGACCTGACCAAGGCCAGCGAGAAGAAGTACAGCCCGGAGGAGCTGGAAAAAATCAAAAACCTATAAGAACCTGTTTACGATCTGCTGCGCTGCGACGATACGGCGTTGAAAACCCCTTCGAAATGCTCATGTACCACTTGTACATTCCGCTTTCTCAGTCGTTTTCGCCTTGTCTCGCTCTTGCTCGCAAGATCGTAAACACGTTCTACGCGTCTAACAGCCAGGAGCGGCGCCGGCAAGCCCGGCCGCTCCTGCCAGCCCTGGCGTGTTATCTTTATGACATTCCCCTCGCCCGGCCGGCTGCGCCATGACCCTCCACATCGACACCGATCCCGCGCGGCTGGACCGTGAACGCATCTACCGCTACCTATCTGAACAATCCTACTGGGCGCGCCAACTGCCGCGCGACATCTTCGAGCGCTCGCTCGCCCATTCGCTGTGCTTCGGCGCCTACGCCGCAGATGGCGAACAGATCGGCTTCGCCCGCGTGATCACCGACTACGCCACCTTCGGCTACCTGGCCGACGTGTTCGTGGTTGAGGCCTGGCGCGGCCAGGGCGTGTCCAAACAATTGATGGCGGCGATCAACGCCCATCCCGGCCTGCAGAGCCTGCGCCGCATGCTGCTCGCCACCGTCGACGCCCATGGCCTGTACGCGCAGTTCGGCTTTGGCGCGTTGTCGCGGCCGGAACGGCTGATGGAGCGGCTGGACGCCGAGGTCTACCAGCGGCTGGCGGCCGACGCTGGAAACGTGGCATGAGCGTACATAAACAGTTCTGGGCCGACCCTTACCAGACCGAGCTGTTCGCCACCGTAGTCCGTAGCGACGGCCCTCAGGTCTGGCTGGACGCCACCATCCTCTACGCCTTCTCCGGCGGCCAGGAAAGCGACGCCGGCAGCATAGGCGGCCTTCCGGTGCTGCGCGCGGAGAAACAGGGCCTGGACATCGCCTACACCCTGCCGGACGGCCATGGCCTGAGCGCCGGTGACGCGGTGACGGTGGCGATAGACTGGCCGCGCCGCTACCGGCTGATGCGCTTGCACTTCGCCGCAGAGCTGGTGCTGGAAACCATTTGCCGCGAACTGCCCGACGCGGAAAAGATAGGCGCCCACATCGCCGAGGATAAGGCGCGCATCGATTTTGCGTTGGTCCGGCCCATCACCCCGCTGCTACCCGCCATCGCCGCCAAGGTGCAGGCACTGATAGACGCCGATCTCGCCATCGTCAGCGCCTATTCCGACGAAGCAAACCAGCGCCGCTACTGGGAACTGCCCGGCCTCTACCGCGTGCCCTGCGGCGGCACCCATTTGCGCCGCAGCGGCGAAGTGGGAGAACTGCGGCTCAAGCGCAAGAACGTGGGCCAGGGTAAGGAAAGAGTGGAAATCACGCTGGCGCGGCCATAAGA
The DNA here is from genome assembly GCF_023507765.1 of Chromobacterium sp. IRSSSOUMB001. Lineage (NCBI taxonomy): Bacteria > Pseudomonadati > Pseudomonadota > Betaproteobacteria > Neisseriales > Chromobacteriaceae > Chromobacterium > Chromobacterium sp. IRSSSOUMB001. The sequence goes on along the minus strand of NZ_JALCYU010000003.1, from coordinate 78,512 downwards.
ACCTGTTCAAAGTCTGCTGCGCTTCGGCGATACGGCGTTGAAAACAAGCTCAAAATGCTCATGTACCACTCGTACATTCCGCTTTTTCGCTCGTTTTCGCCTTGTCTCGCCCTTGCTCGCGAGACTTTGAACAGGCTCTAAGAAAAACCCGCGCGGGATAGCCCGGCGCGGGTGGTTTCACGTGAAACGGCGGTCTGCAAACGCTCAGGCAGGCTGCTTCGGCCAGTCCGCCTCTGCCAACTGCGGCCACGCGGCCTGCTGCGGCAAGCGCGACAGCTCAACGCAGTAACGCTTCCACGCCGTCAACAAGCCTTGTTCCTGCGTCGTCGCCAGGCCCAGTTCCTGCGCGTCCTCCAAGGGCCGGCGCTGAGCATAGGCAATCGCCAAACGCTGCTGCAGCTCCTGCTGCGCCTGCGTCGTCAACGCCGCGCGCTCTGCGTCGGCATCCACTTTCCAGGCTTTCTTGTTCCATACCGCGAAGGGCGGCGGTTCCAGCTCGGTGGCCTGCAAGCTGTCCGGCGTATCGCCGATTTGCGCCGTCACCGGCTGCGCACTGGCCTTGCTCCACAGCTTGAGCGCGCGGAAATCCTCCGCCAGCTGCCAGCCGCCGTCGCGATAGACCACCGCTTGCCTGTTCCCCGCCTGCGGCGGCTCCTGCTCGGTGGCGTTTGCCGGAATCAGCCAGGTTTCCTCAATGTCCAGCGGCGACAGGTCCGCCGTGGTGGTACCCAGATACTCGCCGGTTTCCGGATGATAGGCGTAGACGGTTTTCTGTTTGCGTTCTTGCATGACGGTCTCCTTAGTATTTGATGCAGGCAAGCAGAGCGACGTTGCGGGGGCGGGTTTCAACGCCGATGCCACTGTTTGCGCCCGTTACGAGAGTCATTTGATCAGATGACAACATCTCTCTGCCGTATGCCCAGGCGCCACCGCCCGAGCCAGGAGTAAGCGCCAAAGCACCTCCATCGCTTGGGCGTATGATTGTGTGGACATGAGGCCCGACAGTCCCGGCCTGCGCACTCCCCAACGCACGGCCCGGATCAACACGGCCCCCATAATCCCACCCTCGCACAAACTCCCCGCGCAAATCCGGAAGATTGAACGTCGTCGAACCATCCCCCGCCCCATAAGTTGTCCCAATCGCGGCAAACAGCGCCGGATAAGTACTACGACTGGCCAATGAACCATCGCACTTCAACCAACCAGGCGGCGCAGACGGCATCGCGAAGTGGCCCACTAGGCCCGGCGCGCCGGACATGGTCAGCAGATTGGTAGTCGGTCCATCCTCGCATTGGGTCAGGTCCACGTAAAAACCACGAGACTTGGCACCGTCATTGTTGAATATGCGAAACTGGTTGCCCCAGACATCGATATTCACATCGCTGAGCTTGCTGTCGCTCTGCGGCGCTTGCAGTTGCAACTGGCCGCCCTCCTTGCCGCCCTCGGCCAGGAAACGGGAATTGGGCTGAAAATCCACCCGCCCGTTCATCTTGCCGCCGCTCAGCGGCAAGGCGTCGGTGATGCCGTAACCGGCCAGCGTGGTCGGCTTGCTGTTGCCGCCCCAGGCCAGCTTCTTCAACGACTGCAGCAACTGGTCCTTGCGCGCCGGGTCGGCGCTCTGGCCGCTGTCGCGTATCACCGTCAGCAACTCGTCCTGGCAGGACTGGGCGGCGGACTGGACATTGTTCAGCCACTCCGAGGTCACCACCGTGCCCAGTTCGCCGGTGTAAGGGTTGCCGTCGTGGAACAGACCGTCCGGGCTGTTGATCGGCTTCATGGTGTTTTGCATCGCGCTCTCGCTCCATTCAAGGGTGGGCCCGCTGGCCGAGCTGGCGGCGTGGGGCGGACTCCGGGCCGGGCGGGTGGTCCGGAAACCACCCTCTGACCTGCTTCGCTAGTGAATCAATACAGTGATTTTGCCGGGAAGCGACGCGCGTCAGCAGTGGACGGATGTCAGTAGCCTGGAGGCCTGCCCCAATGCAAAACGGCAGCCGAAGCCGCCGTTTTGCAGACACATAACACTCTGTTTTAAGCCGGCGCCGCAGGCCAATCCGTTTCAGCCAGTTGCGGCCACGCCGCCAACCGCGGCAGCCGCGACAGCTCAACGCAGTAGCGCTTCCACACTGTCAGCAAGCCCTGCTCCTGCGCCGTAGCCAGCCCCAGTTCCTGCGCATCCTCCAAAGGCCGGCGCTGAGCATAAGCCGCTGCCAAGCGCTGCTGCAGCTCCTGCTGCGCCTGCGCTGTCAGCGCCGCGCGCTGCGCGTCGGCGTCCACTTTCCAGGCCTTCTTGTTCCACACCGCGAAGATCGGCGGCTCCAGCTCGGTGGCCTGCAGGCTGTCCGGCGTGTCGCCGATTTGCGCCGTCACCGGCTGCGCGCTGGCCTTGCTCCACAGCTTGAGTGCGCGAAAATCCTCCGCCAGCTGCCAGCCGCCGTCGCGATAGACCGCCGCTTGCCTGTTCTCCGCCTGCGGCGGTTGCTGCTCGGTGGCGTTTGCCGGAATCAGCCAGGTTTCCTCAATATCCAGCGGCGACAGATCCGCCATGGTGGTGCCCAAATACTCGCCGGATTCCGGATGATAGGCGTAGACGGTTTTCTGTTTGCGTTCTTGCATGACGGTCTCCTTAGTATTTGATGCAGGCGAGCAGGGCTAGGTTGCGAGGGCGGGTTTCAGAGCCTCCCGTCACACCGGTTACGTTAACCCTGCCGGCATACTTGGTCGGGCTATATCCGGTGAAGTGAGTGCCTTGAATTAAGTCTCCTTGGCCTACGTCATTCACCAAAAAGCTCATCCCACTCCATTCCAGACTAGGGTGTCTATGGGACTCTACACTCCCTAATTGCGCGCCCCCAAATGAACGCCCGCCATCAACACCACGCTCTTCGCCCCACCCCCGCAAGAATTGACCATTTAAGTTCGGCAAATAAAACTTGCCGGAACTGGCATCCGTTCTATATACCGCAGGTGCGCTAGGCGGCGAGAATGCCGATGCGTAAAGATTTTTTTTGCTGACTTTCCAGTCCTGGTAATAGCCGGAAGAAGAACCAGACAGCCCAGGAGCGCAGCCGTCTACGCCAAACAAGAGGGTGTTATCCGCGATGAAAACCCGCCGAGTACTGGATAAGCTCCAGGTCAAAACGCCATCGACAAACAGGCGATAATTTTGTCCGTCATAGCAAAAAGCGATGTGATACCAGCGCGCAGTGGAAAAAATGCCAGGAGTCCCAGCGGATGCCTCGACAATAAACCCAGGTTCAACGCCAGCCAACCATATCACCGGGGCCTTGCTCGCCTTATCCAAGCCAATCGTTATCTCCCCCCAGGTTTTGGATTGATTCATGGAGGCAATCCATGCCACCTGATAACCGTTGCTAGTGCCAGTGCCGGTGAAGTTTGGGAAATGCCATCCCTCGATGGTGAACTCATTGGGATTGAACGCCTCCGCCAGCGGCATGCTGGCGTAGCCGCCGATTTCCTGTGTCTTTAGGCTTTGCGTTCCAAACTTGGCCTGCTCCGTCGACATCCCTGCCCCGCCAAATGTCGATACCACAGAGCCCCAGGCGCAATCCGCCAACTTCTCAGCCTCGTCCAGACGCAACATCGCCTGCACATCGCCCTTGATCGGGGCGAAACGATGCCCAATGGAGTTGAAGAGCTCTGGATAAGTACTTTGCCAAACCTGGGTGCCGTTGGCCCGCAACCAGCCTTCGGGCGCTATCGGCATGGCAAAGTACGCGACTTCCCCCGCCGGAGCCGCAGCCTTAACCTGGCTCATGCTAGCCCCATCGGTAATTCCGTACCCCGCCAAGGTGGTCGGCTTGCTATTTCCGCCCCAGGCCATTTTCTTCACTGCTTGCAGCAATTGATCCTTGCGGCTGGCGTCCAATTCCTGGCCGCTGTCCTTGATCAAGGCAATCAACTCGTCCTGCGTGGCGGCTGTCGCCAGCTGCAGGCTGTTCAGCCAATCGGCGCTGACAATAGTGCCCAGTTCGCCGGTGGTGGGATTGCCGTCATGAAACAGGCCGTCCGGGCTGTTGATCGGCTTCAAGGTGTTTTGCATCGCGCTCTCGCTCCTTAATTGAGTCTGCCCATGAGCCGGGCAGGCGACATAGGCGGGGCACGGACCACATCAGCCGTCATCAGACCGCCAGTTGACCCGCTTCGCTGGTGAATTAATGCCCTCATTGTGCCGGGAAGCGACGCGCGTCAGCAGCGGACGGATGTCAGTAGCGAACAGACAAAAAAATGGCAATCCCACAGGATTGCCATGCTTGGAAACCAAGATTGTTTACGGCGCGATCGGCGCTTTGTGTACGTAACCGCCATGCACACCGGACAGCGTGGCGGGCAAAGCCAGCTGGAAGACCGAGTTATTCTCGGCGTAAACGTGGCTGATGCTGTAGCCGCCGCCCCAATCCCCCACCCCAGCCATATGCACCCAGCCATCGCTGGGCGTGATGCGTTTGTTCTCCATTGGCTTGCCATTGCGATACTGGCCATAGTCATAGTAGATAGAGCCGCTAATGCAACGCAGCCAGTTCATAAAAGTCACCGGCCCTTCTGTTCCAACCCCGTATGCCAGCGCCACCGCCATATTTTTGCCGTCCAGCACTTGCGGCGAATAGGTCAACGTACCGCAGCGCAACTCCGCGATGTGAAACTCGTAACCATAACGTTTGTTTCCACGCTCCATTGCATTCAGCAAATCCACCACCGGTTGCGTCAGTTTCGGACCAAGGCCTTCATACGAGCCATTATCGTGAATGAAACGCCCCACCGAGCTGGCGCTTTGGCTAAATGAAACATTATGCATAGGCGTGGCAAACGGTGCGGTGATCTGATTGGTTCTCGCCTGCACGATGCCCTCGGGCGTGAACGGATCGAAAAAGCGACCGCCGTCCGCCAACAGATTCCGCCGCGGCAACATGCCCACGGTGATGCCGTCCTGAATGCCGTAGCCCGCCAGGGTGCTGGCCTTGTTGGCCTTGACCGCCACTTCGGCCTTGGTGGCGCCGTCGCCAATACCATAGCCCGCCAGCGTGGTCGGTTTGCTGTCGCCGCCCCAGGCCATTTTTTTCACCGCCTGCAACAATTGGTCCTTGCGGCCGGCGTCCAACGTCTGGCCGCTGTCTTTGATCAGCGAGATCAACTCCTCCTGGGCTGAGCGCGTCGCCAGTTGCAGATTGTTCAACCAGTCGGCGCTGACTATGGTGCCCAGTTCGCCGGTGGTGGGGTTGCCGTCGTGAAACAAGGTGTCCGGCGTGTTGATGGGCTTGAGTGCTTCTTGCATGGAATCGCCTCCCGCGGATAAGAAAATGCGAAAAGAAAATCGGCCGGAGGCCGATGACAGCTGTCGCTGCTGAAAAGACTGGGGACGATTTTGCGGGAAACGCGCGCGCGGCGGCAGCGGACGGGTGTCAGTGCGCCGGAGGCGAAGCGCCGCGCTTGTCGCCGCGGCGCGGCGCCTTATATCACATCGGAAATCTGCTCGAAGCCGGCTTGCAACTCCTGGCGGATGGGCTCCAGCAGCGCCGCCATTTGCTGGCAGTTGACGTGCTTGTCCTCCTGGCTGTCCTGCAGCAACGCCATCAATGCATGCAGACTCTGGTTGGCGGCGTGGACGTGGACGATGCCCTGGGTCAGGCTTTCATCGGCCTGCAGATAGCGCTGCTCCATGAGCTTGACCAGAGCGTAAGTCTCATCCTGACCGGCGGTGACGATGCGCAGCTGCTTGATCTGCTCATGCAGGCGCTGCAACGGTGACAACTCCGGCTTGGCGACGGGGGCGTTCATGGCTGGCCCTCCGGTGTCTCGGGCCGGGTATGGCAAGGGTGCGGCTGGCAGAAACTCAATATATTCATTATGGCCTCCACAAACATCTGCTTAAGAATGCCTGCGCGGCACGCGCGGAAGGCGTGGGCAGGCTCATGACAAAGTGGGAGGACCGCAACAGGAACGGCAGCCCCCTTGCGGGGACTCAGTGCCATGGCCTGCCCTGCTTGCGGCAGACGCATGGACGTAGCCAGCCGCTTACCCAGCGACCGAACTACCCTGTTGAAAGTAGGACCTCCCAGTCCCGCGGCTGTGGATTGTCACAGCGCAAGGGCGAGAGTAAGGGGGGATGGCTGGAGCGTCAAGGCGGCGGCGGACCGGGGGGCGGAGATTAGCGCAAAAGCCGGCATTTGGCAGCGCCGGTGCTGGCCGTAAAAAAGCCGCATCCGAATGCGGGCGCGGCTTGGCTTGGATGCGACGGCTTAGCTAAAACAGACCACGCCGTTGTAATTGCCCGGCACGCCATTGCCTGCCGGCAAATAGGTCTGTGGGCAACCGGTGGAATTGGCCTGGGTATCATAGGCCTCCAGATAGCTGGATTTATGCGCGTCAAAGCCAACCTGACAATTCTTGGCCCAGCCGCTGTTGACCACCATGGTGGAGCCATACAAGGATCTGAAGCCGTTATTGCAGCCTTCCGCGGTGGCCATCGGCGCGTAGAGCAAGCCGGCCCAAGTGGCCTGGAAACCAACATCGCAATTGAGCGCCTTGCCGCGCCGCCCCTGCGGCAGGGTTGCCACCGGGTTGGAACCATGGTTCCAAATCACGCCGCCGGCGGTGGCCTCGTAGCCAATGACGGATTGTTCCACCACGCTGCCGTCGCACCAGATATAGGCATTGCGGGTGCAGAGGAAGCCGTACTGAACACCGCTCACACGCCCTTCGGTCACCCAGACGCGGCTGGTATCCTGGCTCAGCACACCAGCCGATTTGGCTGTGCGCTCGTTGGCGTCCAAACGCAAGGGCACCTTGATCTGGGCATTCTTGCCCTCGCCTGCCACGCTCAAATAGCCCAGCTCGCAGTGGGAGCCGCTGCTAACCACCGCCGCCCATTCCTTGACCTTGTTGATCCTGAGCTTGCTGCAACTGAAACGCGAGCCATGGTCCAGATACAGCCCGGCAAATGCGCCCTCTAGTATCAAGGAGTTCTCCGCGCTCCATACCTGGGAACCTTCGCCAAGATACAGGCAACGGTGGGTCCAGTTGTTTTCAGTGGCCTCGCCGATCAGGTGAAAGCCGGAGAACTCGACACCACGGGCATTGGTAAACACCACGCCATGGCTATTCTTATCCGCACCCGCCACAAAGCGGATCTGGCAGGCCGAGGGATTGGCGACATTGCCGCGAATGCGAATGCGGCTGGCGAAGGGCTGGTTGCCCAAGCCAATGCCTGTCGAGGTGTATTGGCCGTCGTCCACCTTGATCAGCACGTCGGTCTTCAGGGTTTTGCCGTTGAGGCTGTTCCAGGCGCTGGCGATGTCGGCGAACTCGCGGCCGGGGCCCACCTGCAGCTCCTTGTAGCCGTTTATCCCCCAGTCGTCGATTTTCATCGCGTCGGTGATGCCGTAACCGGCCAGCGTGGTCGGCTTGCTGGCGCCGCCCCAGGCGATCTGCTTCACCGCCTGCAACAACTGATCCTTGCGCGCCGGGTCCGCGCTCTGGCCGCTGCTTTTGACCACGGTCAACAGCTCCTCCTGGCTGGCGATGACCGCGGACTGAACATTGTTCAGCCAGTCGGCGCCGACAATGGTGCCCAGCTCGCCGCTGCTGGGGTTGCCGTCGTGAAACAGGGTGTCCGGCGTGGGAACCGGCTTGATGACATCTTTCATCAGTCTCTCCAAAAAACAGTGAATGAATCAGGACAGGGTCGGGGTTTGCTGGGATTGGCTGCCTAGGCGCGCCCAAACCTCCTGCTGCGTATCGAAGGTCGAAGACGCCGGAACCGGCGCGGGGTCGGCCGCAAGGTCTTTGTTTTGATCGGGGTTTGCCGTGGATTGGGGGTCTTGCATGGAGCGCTCCTGAAGGAAGAGAAAGAGCACAGGCTCCCGCCCGCCGAGGCGGGGCTGTGAGGGGAAGGGAGAAAGGACGGGAAGGTCCGCGTGAGGCGCGGTTTAAGGCTGGTAGGCGAAGTAGACGTAGGTATGGGCCGGCTTCAGATCCTTGAACAGATCTTCCAGCCGCGGGTCGCCGAAGGTGGTGAGGCGTTCCCCGGCCAACGATTGACCTGCACGGAAAAAGTATGGCCGGGTCTTGGCGCCGAACACGGTGACTTGCCACACCCAGGGAATGTCCGCGGTCCACAGCTGCTGGCCGGCGCGGTTGATGCCGGCGCGGAAGGGCTGCGGCTCGCTGATGGCGATGCGGTAGCCCATGCCGGCCGCCAGCCGGGTGAAATACGGAATGGACAGGCCGCCGGTTTCCGCCAGCTTGGCCAGCACCGCCTGTTGACGCTGCTGGTAGGGCGCGTCCGTCGGCGGGGTCAGGCCGCAGACGCGCTCCCAGTCCGGCAGCAGGCCTTCGGCCAGCAGCGGCGTGGTGGCGCCCACCAACTGCCGGGCGCTGTTCTGCACCCGGTCCAGCGCCGCGCCTTCGCTGCCCAGCTCGGCCTGCAGTCGCGGCCCGTCCGGACTGTAGCTGACCGGCGGCAGCAAACGCGTCAGCAATTCGCTATGCGGGGTTTGCGGGCTCATTGCATCCCCCTCACCGTGAGTTTGCCCAGACGCAACCATTCCACGGTTTTCTCATTCACCGCCGGCGCGATATTGTCGGCGGGCGACAGCAGTTGGCGGTCCACCACGCCGGGCAGGTCGGAGATCAACGCTTCCAGCCGGCTCTTGTACAGTTTGCTGCCGGGGGCGAGGCTGGAGAAATGGGCGGCCAGCACTTGGCGCAGCGGTTCGGTGACGGCTTGCACGGTGGTGCCGTCCACCATCAGCGCCACTTCGATGTCCACCGGCCGCGGCGTGGGCGCCAACACCAGGCAGTTCTTGGCGGTGACCGGGCGCAGGTCTTCGATATGGGCTTGCACCGCGGCCAGGGTGTCGGCCGAAGGCAGGCTATCCTGAGCGGTGATCACCACGTCCACGGTGCCCAGGCCGCGGCGCAGCGGGTAGACGTAGGCGGCGGACACGCCCGGCACTTCCAGCGCCCAGCGCCGGTAATCGTGACGGTTGCCGCCGGCCGGCGGACGGCGGATCAGTTCCAGCAGCCGCGCCAGCAAGGCGGCGTCGTCCTCTTCGTCCACGCCGCCGTCCATGTTGACGAAGCTGACGCGGCTGGCCAGGCCGCTGGGCGCGGCCATCAGTTCGGCCACCGTTCCGGCCGGCACGTTGCCGGCCAGGCCGGGCAGATCGGCGGCCACCGCCACGCGGGCCTGGCCGTCCACGTCCAGCTGGCCGCCGGCCTGGGTGGTATAGAGTTGTTCGCCCAGCCGTACTTTCAGGCCGGCGGCGAAACCGGCGCCGGAGTTGCCGCCCAATTGCAGCAGGCCCTTGGCCGCCACTGGCGGCTTGCGGCTGAGGCCGCGCACCCGGGCGTGCTGTTCCAGATAGTCGCGGTCGGCGCTGTCGGGAAAAATCTGGCGGGCAATCCAGCTTTGATGCTGGTACAAGCCTTCCACCGCGCTGGCGACCGAGCTGGCGCGCACGTAGAAGTCGCTGTCGGGGCCGACGTCGGCGTCGGCGCGCAGGTTTTGCAGATCGCGCAGCAGCGCGCCGCGTATGGTTTCAAAATCCGGGGTGGACAGGGGCATCAGGCTATCCTCACGTGGTGTTGGAAATGTCGGGTCTGGCCGCCGGCCTCTTCCACTTCGACCAGCAGCAGCAAACGGCCGCTGCCGGGACGCTGCGCCTCAACGCCGACACGGCGGGCGCGGCCGTCGCGCAATAGCGGTTGCAGGGCTTGTTCGGCGTATTGGCAAGCCAGCAGATCGATCTGGCTGCTGTCCTTGCTGCGCGACAACAGATGCAGGCGGGAGCCGAGTTCGGGATCGGCCCACCAGCCGCCCAGCGGGGTCATCAGCCTCAGGTAGACGGCGTTGGCCAGGGTATCAGTGGTGGAGCCGGCGTAATCGCCGGTAATGGGGTCCAATAGAGGGTCCATGGCGTTATTTTCCGGGTTTGAAAGGGTTGGGGATAAGGGAAGCGGGTCAGTGCCGGCAGGCGTGCGCCAGGGCAAGATCAACGGCACTCCTGGCGGCAAAAACGTCGCGTTACAACGGCGGGCTGGTCGTACCGTGCACACCGTTATGCTGGTGGCCCACCAGGCTCTTGCCCCCGGCCACCACGTCGCCGCTGACGGTGACGTTGCCCTTGACGCTGGCGCCGCTGCCGCCCTGAATGGCCATGCCGCCGTTGCCGTTGATCTGGCCCTGGGCCACGAGTTGCGCGCTGGTGCTGAGCGTGGGCGTGGTGAAGCTGGCTTGTTCGCTGGCGTTGACCTGCCAGTTCTTGCAGCGCAGGCTGAAGGTGTCGCACTCCACCTCGATCAAGCGGCCGCGCTTGAGCACGATCTTGCTGCCTTCGTCGCTGTACAGCGCCACTTCGCCGGGTTTGAGCTGTTTCAGCCGGTAGCTGCCGTGTTCGGTGGCGATCACCACACCGTGGCTACTGCGCCCGCCCAGGGGAAGCACCACCGCCATGCTGCCCGGCGGCGGATTGGCGCTGTAACCGTAGTGCTGGAACAGTTCGGCGTCCTGCAGCTGCTCGCCGGCCAGCGCGTCGGCCTGAACGGTTTGCACGTCGCCGGCGCTGTCCACGCGGGTCAGCACCGCGCGGAAGCCCTGCCGCACATTGCTGAAGGCGCGGCGGATTCTCTGGTCTACGTCATTCCACATCGTTTCAACCTTTCTTTGTTTCAGCGTTTGCGCATCGCCGGCAGCCAGCGGCCGTCCTCTTTCAGCGTCAGCCGGGTGGTGCAGCCCTGCCCGCGTCCGCCGCTGAAGGTGCGCGCCATCAGGAAATAAGTGCCGCCCTTGATGCCGTGCGGCTCGCTTTCCACCTGGATGCGCTGGCCGGGAGTCCACAGTTCGCCGGCGCTGTTGCGATGGCCGGCCACGGTGGCGCTGAGGGTGTAGCCGGCCAGCCGGGCGTCGGCCAGCATCTTGTCCGCGCGCGCCGCCAGTTCCGCCGGATTGGCGGCATCCGGCTCCACCACGATGCGCGGTTTGTGATACCGGACGTCCGGGTCCGCGGACTGATGCTTGAGATCGTGCCTGCCCGGGGTCAAGGCCTGACGGTGGCCTTGGCCCAGCAGGGTCAGTTGCGAGTAGCGCGGCGCGTGGGAGCGGGTTTCCGCCAGGCTGAGCACATTGTTGCCCTTGCCGTCGCGGCGCAGGATCAGCTTGGCCTTGGCCGGGGCGCTGTAATCCGGGCCGCCCACCACCAGGGTGCCGTCCGGATCGAACCAGGCGGCGAGGCCGTTGGCCGCCGCGGCGCGGGTGAGCACGTCCCAGGCGCTGTTGCCCGGGTCCACGCTGATTTTCTCGATCTGGCCCTTGCCCTTGGCGTCCACGCGCAAACGGCTGACGCCCAAGGGCTTGATCACGTTCTCCAACACATCGCTCAGCGTCATGCCCTTGCCGGTGAGCAGCGGCGCGCTGCAATCCAGCAACATGCCGGCCAGATCCCGGCCCGACAGCGTCAGCTGGTGACTGCCGGCGCCTATGCTGTGGCTGATGTCGTCCACCCGACCCTGCAGCACCACGTCCGCGCCCACCAGCACTTTGACCTCGGCGCCCGGCTCCACCGCCGGCGGCACCTCGCCGCCGGGCAGGCCCAACGACACCTGCCAGGCGTCGGCGGCCACGGTCAGATCGGAGTCGATGCTGTACTGGGTCCAGTAGCGATGCGCCTTGCCGGCGATCTCCAGGCTGACTTCGTTATTGGCCGAGACGGTCTTAGCGGGCGTAGCCATGGATCAGCTCTCCTGCTTGCAGATGGTTGGGATGCGCCAGCTGCGGGTTCAGCCGCAGCAGCTCGGCGGCGCGGCCGCTGTCGCCGTACCACAGGTGGGCCAGTTGACGCAGATTGGCGGCGGATTCCACCTTGCGGGTGATCAAGGGCGGCTTGGCGGCCACCAGGCCGGCGGCGCTGCGTTGCACCTGCAGGCCCAGATCGCGCAGACTTTCAATCACCTGGCGCGCGTCCTCGCCCGGCAGCGCCTTGCGCCATTGCTCTATGGTCTGCTGCAAGGTGGCGCGCACGTCACCGGCCACTTGCTCCAGCGCCGGCGGCGTCAACGTGGGCTGCGCGGCTTCCGAGCGGAACAGATCGGCGGCGGCGTTCGCCATCGAGGTGGACACGGTCAGCTTGAGCAGCGCGTCGATGCGGAGCTCGTCCTCGGTCCAGACCTCCAGCGCCTTGCCGGCCTGGCTCAAGCTGTCCGACGCGCGGCCGATTTTCTTGGACACGCCGTTGAGCCTGTCCTTCATCGCGTTCCAGTCGGCCAGAGTGGCCTGCGGCAGCTTGGCCTCCGCCTCCCACTTCAGGCCCGGCCAGATTTCCAGCTTGACGCCGAAGCGCCAGTTGGCGACCTCGTCCACCAGGGACGTCACCTGGCCGATGAAGGCCTGCGGATAGGCCAGCAAGTCCACCACCTGGGCAATGCCTTGCTGCGCCATGCCGGCGAGCTGCCGCACGGTATCGCTCAAACGCACGCGCAGCGCGCCCAGCCGGGTCAGCGCGGTATTGGCGTTTTGCAGCAGGCCCTGAGCCTTGGCGAAGGCCTCGCCGCCCAGGCTGCGCGCCTTGGCCACCAAAGCGCTGATGGCCTCCACCTGCTGCAAAGGCTGCTGACTGGCGAAAAAGGGATTGCCCGGCGTGGCCTCCACCCAGTTCACTTCCACGGTGCAGGAGTCCGGCGCGTCGGCTTCGTGGCTGATCTGGTAATCCAGCAGCTGCGCCTTGGGCATGCTGCCGAATACCGGGTGAATCAGTTCGCCCGGACCGGCCTGGTCCAGCGCGGCGACGAAGTCGCGCAGCCGCTGCTGATAATCGCGGCCCCAGAAGAAGACGCTGAGCGACACCTTGCGCGCCTTGCGGCCCAGGTCCTCGACGTCTGCGCCGTCCAGATAGGGGTATTCGTGCATCGCCTGGTCGCGCTGGGCGCTGTCCACGCTGCGCAGGCATTCAAAGCGCACCCCGCGGAAACTGGCGTCCACCAGCGCGCCGGCGGCGGAGCCGGCAAACAGACTGAGATTGAACATCAGCTTCTCCTTTGTTGTTGGCTATTGGCTGCGTTGACGGCGGCGACGATATTGCCGTTTTGGACGTCTACGGTGACTTGGATTGGTTGGGACAGCATGCTGCTGAGCTGGGACAGGGTGGCTTGCAAGGCAGACAAGATAGCTTGCAGTTGTGCGGCATCCGCTCCCCCTGTGTTTGCGCTGGCAACTTCTCCTCCCCCGGGTAACAGGATCCCACCAGCCGGTACGGGAGCTGCTTTAGGCTTAGCCGCTTCTTGTGCCTTGGCCTGCTCAGCTTTTTGCTTGGCTGCTTCTTGTGCCTTGGCCTGCTCAGCTTTTTGCTTGGCTGCTTCTTGCGCCTTGGCCTGCTCAGCTTTTTGCTTGGCCGCTTCTTGCGCCTTAGCCTGCTCAGCTTTTTGCTTGGCCGCTTCTTGCGCCTTAGCCTGCTCAGCTTTTTGCTTGGCCGCTTCTTGCGCCTTGGCTTGCTCAGCTTTTTGCTTGGCCGCTTCTTGCGCCTTGGCTTGCTCAGCTTTTTGCTTGGCCGCTTCTTGCGCCTTGGCTTGCTCAGCTTTTTGCTTGGCCGCTTCTTGCGCCTTGGCCTGCTGAGCTTTTTGCTTGGCAGTTTCTTGTGGCTGGGCCTGACGCTTGCCCCCTGTGCCTGCAGTCTGTTGTTCAGCTTGGGGCCGTTTGTTTTTGACCGTCGTTGTGGGCTGAACTTGTTCTTGTGTTCCTACCTTTTGAGCACCTGCTTTGTTCAAATACTCTGCTCTGGGTCGCAAAAACTTTTTAGGGGCTTCCCAATAACCACTATCTGGTCCAAATTTCGCAGAAGCAGGCCCAGTGCTAGATTGTGAGCCAAAAAATTTTCCGTTTCCCGTTTTAGCGTCAAACGCCTCAACTAAGCCTGTGTGATTGTTTTTACCACGCCACAAAGCAATATCACCTGGCCGTACGTCTTTTAGATCGACCTCCTCGTAGTACTTTGACTTATCCAGCCCACTCGTATTTTCATAGGGTATCTCGTAACCTGCGCCTTTTATTGCCTGGTTAACCAAATTTGAACAATCAATTTTACGAACGCCACCAGCACTCGCCTTACCGTTACCACCATACCCGTATTGATAGCCCTTGAAACGTTCTCGCTGATCAAGAATAGCCGGATAACTTTTCATTGACTGCAACTGAAGTTGTGCACTTCCGACTGAGTCCGAGATACCCCCCTTTGAATTTACACCTTCAGCAGGTTGGGCTTGAGATACCCTATATAAGCCAGATTCTCTCAAATAACGCTGATATCTTTTTTGGCGATCAGACAATCCGTTGCTACCACCATTAATCAGTTTAGTAACGGCTCTCACATTACCGCTTCTGGCATATTTAACTATTTCAGGTTGTTTTTTTTGCCAAAACCACGTGGCAATTTTCGCAGCGATCGCAGCATTTTCGGCCAACTCTGGGTTGGCAATCAAATCTAAGTTTAATGCTTTTCCCGCAGCCTCATAATTAGATCGACCAGTGATTTGTATGAAGCCGCGCCCCCGATATCTAAATCCATCTCCCTTTTTATTATTTCCTAGATTTTTTTTACCCCACTCACCACCATAAATTGCTTCATATACTTTTTCTTGACCAGAATTTATTAAGGACTGCACTTGAGACTCTGTCGTAATCCCTTGTGCATTGAGCCGATCCTTGAATTTTTCCAATACATTTTTTGCCGTCCGGTAATTCCCTTCCCGCAAAGATTCAAACCCTCCACTTTCATGAGCCATTTGTGCCAGAAACATCGCCTGCTCTTTAGGGTCACGGATATTTGCTGCTAGCATTTCATCGATCAACGTAGCCTTATTGGAAGCAAAAGCCTGTTGGCGTTTCTGTTTCATATTCGCCATAATGTGCCCTCTGGGAAAAAGCGGTGTGCCATCGGCACACCGCATACAGTCAAACTAAGCGTGTTACTCAATTACCTTCCGCAGCGACAGCAGCTTGATATCGCGGCGCGCTTCGCTCTCCACGCCGTATTTCTCGCCCACTTCCAGCGTGAAGCAATCCAGGTAGCTGGTGCGCTTGCCGCCCGGCGCCACCGGGAATTCAGTCAACTTGGCGCCTTCGATCGCTTCCCAGTCCAGCTCGCCGGACAGCGGGATGGAGACGGTGACGGACAGCTCGTATTCCGAAATGCCGCGCGCGAAGCCGCGAGCACGGCCGCTGCTGTTCATGGTTTTCACCAGCTTGCGGCCGGTCTTGCTGCTGACGTTCAGATCGATGACGTCGATTTCCTGGCCGTTGACTTCCAGTACGATCGAACCTGCGTATTCTTTCAAAGCCATGTGAATGTCCTTTTCGGTTTCATGTGGGCGGCCCGGCCGGTTTGGCGGCGGGCCGCCGGATCAAGCGTTAACGAGGGGGAAACTAGGTCCACTCGGGTAAAAGCGCTGGGGCTAGGCGATGTAAGGCGGCATCCAGCGTTCTTACCCAGCGCCGCTTACAGCAGCAGATCGATGCGGCCGGCGAACACATGCAGGCCGTTGACCACGTCCACCGGGATCTTGGCGTCCAGACGGTTCACGTCTTGCGCGTCGCGCTCAACGATCAGGCCGTCCTTGTTGGCTTCCACCGCCTCGATGATTTCCAGCTCTTCCAGCTTGTAGAGCACGTCCAGCAGTTCGGAACGGACCTTGGACGGAGTGCGGTCGGACAGCTTCTCGCGCGGGAAGCGCAGCGCCACGCGTTCGCGGCAGGCGCGGCGCACGTAGTCCAGGGTGCGGATGGTGGTCAGATCCAGCAGCGACACGTCGTCCACGCCCTGGGCGTCCTTGGTGTAGGTGCTGATGGAGCGCACGATCTGCACGCGCTCGCCCGGGCCCACTTCCAGCGGGGTCACGCCGTTGTAGAGGGCGTTTTCCTGCTCGGTGCGGCTGGTGCGGGCGGCCAGTTCCACCACGTCCAGGCCCTTGAGTTCCAAGGTGTTCAGCGGACGGGCCGGATCTTCCTCGCTGGCGATCACCGCGGCGTAGGCGGCGGCCAGTTCGCCCGGCAGTTTGGCGGAACCGCGATACCAGGCGGCGCTGACGCGGCCGCTGGCCAGCTTGGAGGCGATGGCGCTGACTTCCGCCAGCGCGCCGACGGCGCCGACCACGCCGATGGCACCGCGTTGCTCCATCGGGCCGGACACGAAGTCCAGGTGGGTGCGCAGCGCGGTGAAGGCGGCGTCGTTGTTGAACGGGTTCACCACGATGTGGTGGCCGCCGCTGACCACGGCAGCCAGCGCCGGAGCGATGTCCGGATCGGCTGCGCCGCCCTTCATCGCGGCCACAGTGATGCCGAGGCCGGCGATCTGTTCCTGCGCTTTCAGCGCGATGGCGTTGCCGGCCGCGCCCTTGTGGCGGGCGGTCAGGGTCAGCACTTCCTTGGCGACGGCGGCGGTTACCGGCAGATCCGCCAGCTTGTCGACGGCGGCCTTGGCGGCGGTGGCGATTTTGGTAGCGTCGTCGCCGGCGGCCACGGCCACGTCGATGCGGCGGCCGCCGATGAACAGGCTGGCCACGCCGGCGCCGGTGGCCGGGCCGGTGAAGGTGAAGGTGCCGACGGCGGCGGCGGCGCTGTCCGCGTCGTCAACCGCGATCACGCTGAGTTGCAGATAGGGGTTGGCGTTGATGGCGGCGCGGGCCAACAGATGGGCGTAGGAGCCGCGGCCGAAAGCCTGGGCGGCCTGCTCGTCGCTGAACACGTCCAGCGCGGCCAGAGCCGGCTGAGCGGCGTCGGCGAAACGCTGGCCGATCACCAGCACGCGCTGCGGATTGCCCGGCAGGGTGCGCACCGCCAGCTTGGTGTTGAACTCGAAGTATTTGCCCGGCTTGCGGATGGACGCCGGAATCTGGTCGAAGCTGATGTTGGGGCTGGCCATAGAGTATGGGCTCCTGATTGATGCGGTTGGGGGAAAGTCGTCGCGCCGGACGGCGCGGCGGGATACTGCGAAAAATCAAATGCGGGGCGGCTTGGGCTGCAGCACGACATCCTGGGCCTTGACGCCCGGCTGGCCGTCCAGGCTGTAGTCCAGCCGGGTGCTGCGCCATTCGGCGGCGGGGCCCTCCAGTCGGCCGCCGAAGCGGGCGAACACCTGGTCCGGATCGGCCTCGCCCTGCGGCGACGGCCAGTGGCCGTTGTCCAGAGCCTCGTCCAGCCAGTGGGTGGAGAAATCGCAGGCCACCAGGCTCCACGGCTCGCCGTCCCGCTGAGCCTGGCCCAGCGGGCGCACTTGCTCGGGAATCAGCGGCGACACCGCCAGGCCGAAATCCTGGGCCGCCAGCAAACGGCGCACCGCGTAAACCAGCTGCCAGACGCCGGCGCCGACGTAGCCGCGATCCGCCTGGAGGCGGTCGCCGACGATAACGGTGAAGCGAGCCTGCGCCTTGTAGCGCTGGCGTTGGCTGGCCGAAGGCTGGCAGGCGGTAACGCCGCCGGCCACGGTCCACAAAGCCGGCAAGCGCGCCAACGCCTGCGGATTCAGACCCGGGCTGCCCGCCGCCGGCGTCAGCCGGCTTTGGTAACGGCCTTGCGCCAGATCCAGCCCGCAGAGGCCGGTTTCGTCCAAATCGAACGCCACTTCGCGCACCATGCGGCCCAGGCCTTGGCGCAGGCGGTCGGCGATGGCGTCTTGCAGTTGGATCAGCTGGGACATGATTTCCTCAATGATTCAGCGGTTTATCGATACGGCTATTGTCTCGCGCCCGCGGTTTTGGGCTTAGCTGAGCGATGTCAGTGGGAGTTTGCGGCCGCGGGCGCGGCCGAGGTGGATCAGGCCTTGATGCAGGCCAGCAGGGCGAGGTTGCGAGGACGGATGGATCGGAGCGATTGGGCGTCGCCCACCGCTTGGCCACTAGGAGTGAGCTTGTGAACTTGAACGGATGAGGAAGTCGCCGGCTCATACCCCAACTCAAGCAAGTTATTGCTCTTGCGATCGATGACTCCAACCGCCAGAGCAACATCGTCGTCCACTAGTGCTTGCGTCGATGCTTGCGCCGAACCTAATACCCGACCTGCATCAACCTTACGTCCATCGTCCCAACCACGGATGAATTCGCCCCGCAGATCGGGCAATTGAAACAGCTCGGTGTTTTCCGGACGGGACGAGCCGGTTTGTTCACCCGGCGGAGTGAACTCGGCCTGGTAGCGGCACTTCTTGGAAATCATCCAATCCTGGAAGTAGCCGCCGGCGGAGTCGGCGTAAATCGGGTCGTGGCCATCCACCGAGAACACGATGGTATTGTCCGGAATATTGACTCTCAGCTCAGTCTTCAGGCTCCACGCCAGCTTGCCGTCGACAAACAGGCGATAGGTCGCGCCGTCGTAACACAGCGCGATGTGATACCAGCGGGCCTCAGAAAACGCATTGGCCTGGCCCTGTACGCCTTCGCAGATAAAACCGGAACCGGGACCGGCTAACCAAACCATCGGCGCCTTGGTCTGCGAATGGATTCCGAGACCGATCTCGCCCCAGGGCGCCGAGGCGTTCATGCCGAAAATCCAGTTGGGATGACCGGTGAACATCGGGTAATGCCAGCCTTCAATCGTGAACGCGTCCGGATTGAACTTGCTTTGCACGGTGAAGCGGGCGTAATGGCCCTTGGCCTTGGTCTGCAAACTGGTTTTGCCGAATTTGCTTTGCTCGGAACTCAGGTTCGCGGCGCCCACCAGCACCGCCTCTTTGCCGCTGATCAGATCAATCAATTTGTTGCGATCGTCAAACTTGAGCAGTGCCTGGATGTCCGTGTCCATTTCCTTGTTGGCGAACATATCGCCAATAGCCTGATACAAAGAGGCATATTGCTGCTTGGACACCAGCGAGCCATCCGCCTTGATCCAGCCCGCCGGCGCTTCCTTGCGGGCGAAATACTGGATGGCGCCGCTCGGAACCGAAGCGCCCGAGTTTGCGCCGTCGTCGCAGCAGCACTGATTCATTTCGATACGTACGGGATTGGTCTCCGCTTGCCCCAGGACATTGACCTGGAATTGCGGCTTGATGCAGACAGTCGTGTTCGACATCTGGCTATCCTTCTCTGGGTTGATTGAATACGAGGAAGAATCAGCGTCGCGCCTTGGACGCTGTTACCGATCCGCAGCGCGTGGGCGGGGGAGGAAAATAACTTGGAACCGGCGTAGAAATGCACGCGCGGCTTTTGCGCCAAAGCTGTTTGCGCTCTCAGTGGATCAAGCGCTTGAGGAACTCGCCCAGCAGCGTCACCGCCAGCGCGGACACCGCGCCGGACAAGGCGCCGCTGCGCGCGGCCTGGACTTCGACGTCGCGCAGGCGGCTGTCCAGCTCTTCCAGTTTTTTGTCTTGTTTGGCGAGGTGGGCCACGATCATGTCCAGCTTGCCTTCTATGCGGCCCAGGGCCATCAGATTGTCATGTTCCACGTGAAACCCGCCTTTCAGCCTTCGGCCAGTTGTTGGCAAATCACGCAGCGGGTGCAGCTGGGCATGATCGCCCGTCGCGCGGACGGAATGGGGTCGCCGCAATCCTCGCAGTGGCTGTAGCCTGTCTGGTCGAACTGCTGGTAATGGCGGGCAATCGCTTGCTCGCGGAACTCGGTTTCCAGCTCGCTGGCCCGATCGAAAAAATCGCTCATGGTTGTGGTCCTTCGGAAGTAAACAGCCCGCCGAGCGCCGTCAGCCTTTGTTCCAGCTGCTGGCACCAGGCGCCGTAATCGGCGGCGTGGGCCAGGAGGTCTGCTGCCGGTAGCCCGGCGCCGGCGGAGGCGGCTTGATGGGGATTTGCAATAGATACGGGGTCGGTTGCGGGCACTGCGGCGGCGGTGTAGCCGAGGACTTGCCGGTAGAGGCGCAGGCTGTCAGGGCCAAGGCCGCCGTAGCGGCCGCCATCCTGTTGCACGACATATTCGATCCTTTGTTTCTGGTCTTGCAGCCGCTGCTGCAGATCCTGTTGTTGACTCAGCAAGCGCGCTTCTTGCCGGCCCAGCAGTTCGCTCAAACGTTGCTGCTGCTGCAAAGCGGCCTGCAATTGCCGTTGGGCGCGCTCGGCCTCGGCGGCCTGACGGCCTTGATCCGCCGCCCGCTGTTCGGCCAAGCGCGCGCGCCAGCCCTCCGCGCCGTGGCGCAGCCCCAGCGGATAGGCCAGGCCCGCCGCCAACAAGGGCGGCAGCAGCCAGCCCCCCAATTTCAGCCATGCGAAGCCCGGCCCCATCAGCGGCCCCCTCGATCCCGCCAGGCGGCGATCAGACGCAAGCCGGCGGAGTAGCCGCCGACGATACCTAGATAAATCAACCAGATATCCGCGCCCAAGGTACCGCGCAGCCCTTCCACCACGAACAAGAGCGTGGCGGCCGCGCAAGCGATGTTCGCCCACAGCCGGGAATGGCTCAGCCGGCGGCCACCGGGCCGGGTCAGCAAATCGGACAGACGCATCATTTCTTCTCCTTGTCGAGGCTGGTCGAATTCAACTCAAAGTGGGGAAACTCGCGGAACGGCGCGTCGGCCCTGCCGTACCAGTTCAGGCCCAAGGCAGCGCCGATCTCACCCATCACCTGCCAGTGCGGATGGTGGGCGTCCCAGACCGGCTTGCCGCCGATCAGCGGCACTACGTCGAAAGCTCGCGCCGCCGGACTGCCGTGCAACATGGCGTTGTGCGCGGACTGGCCCGCACGGGCGTTGGTCACCTTCGGCCCAGGCCGGGAACGGCCCTGAGCGAACAAGGCGTCCTGTTCCGCGCCGGAACGCCAGGTGCAGGTGATCAAGGCTTCCACGCCGGCGTCGCGACAGCGCCGTACAAACGCCTCGGCCAAGGGTTGCAACTGCGGATGCAGGTCGGAAATAGCTCTGCTGGCCATGAAGACTCCTTGTTGTTGACGAAACGTGGCACATTGGCCGGCCGTCATGCGCGGCGCGCGCGCAGCCCTGCCAGGCGTGGACGGAACCGGCTAGAAACAAACAGGAGAGATCGGAAGAGAGGGGAAGCGGCGTATAGCCTTAATGCAGATCTTGACTAGGCGTTTTCAGCACGCGCCACACCATGCGGTCGCTCAGTTGGAAGCGGATGGCCAGCACGCTGACCGCCTCGTTGGCGCCCAGACCTTGCTCCAGCAGTTGGTCGAAGTCATTCAACAACTGCTGATTGCGCGCCAGGCGCAAGGCCTGGCTGCAGCGCGGCACGTACAGGATGTCGCCGCCAAAGTGATGGGTCAGGCTGGCGGCGGCGTCTTCGCCTATCACTTCCACTAACGCGGCGAAGCGCAACTGGCCCGCCTTGCTTTGGTTTTTGGAAATGGGCAAGGTAGTGCCGCCCAAGGCCTGCACCAGTTGCAAGGTGCGCGGCAAGCCGATCAGCTCAGCCACCAGGCGCATGGTTTCGGGCAGGGCCGGGGCGATATTGGCTACGGTCATCGCGGAAATCTCCTTGAAATCACGGGACAAAGACGATAAGTTCTAAATGAGTTATAATTAATCAAGACTAGGCAAGCCATTCGCATTTAGAACTGCCGTTCTAAACACTGGCAAGCCCATGAATTCTATTGAAATCGAGCACGTCAGCAGGTACTTGGGCAGATGCCTTGCTTGGGGCTGACTTTTTTTGAACTTTCCTTGAGTTCATAAGTGCTATTTTAGTTCAAAACATAAAACTGATCAATTAGTACGATGTCACTACCTGTCCTTTTGTACAGGGCATTTGACCGGGCCGTGGCGCCGGCCTCGCACGCCAAATGGAGTTCTACATGGAAAAAAACTTGGAACAGAGTGACTTCAAGCAGCGGCTGGAACTGCTGATTGGGGCGGAGAAGCCCTACGCCTGGGCAACCCGCATTGGAATCAACAAAGGTTCATTCACCAATATGTGGTATCACGGCGGCGTGCCGCGCGCGGCAACCGCCAGCAAGATCGCGGAGGCTAGCGGCTGCAGGCTGGAATGGCTTTTGCACGGCAGCGGCCCGCAGTACGACGCAGCCCCTCCGCCCGGCGCGTCCATCCGACTAGAACGAGATCCGGATTGTTTTGTACCGGACAATGTTCATGAGGAGTTCTGTTTTATCCCGCGCTATAACCTGAAAGCCTCGGCCGGTTTCGGTTCCAATGCCAGTGAAGAAGCGCCGATGTTCTATATGGCGTTCCGAAAATACTGGATCAAGAACCACCTGAATGCCTCCGCACGGGATCTGGCTGTAATCAGCGTCAAGGGCGACAGCATGAGCGGCGTGCTGGAGGACCGCGACACCATCTTGGTCAACACCGCCGAACATTCTCCCGGCGAAGGGCTTTACGTGATCCGCATGGGCGACGACATCTTCGTCAAGCAGCTACAACGTTTGCCTGGCGGCGCGGTGCAGGTTCGCAGCGCCAACCCCTTGTACGAGACCTTTACCGTGGACTTGCAGCGCAATACCGGCGAGTTCGAAGTCATCGGCCGCGTGGTCTGGTTTGGACGGCAGATTGGCTAAGAACCGGTTTGCGATCCGCAGCGCAGCGCGTAGCGTCACACGGTGAGTGCCGCTCCGAAATGCGCGAGCGTTCCGCTTTCTTAATCGTTTTCGCCTAGTCCCGCTCTTGCTCGCGAGAGCGTAAACAGGTTCTGAGCCCGACGTTGCGGGTGTAAACTGCGGTTTTGCCGCACCGCATGAAACGGACACCACCATGATTCAACACATCGAAGCCAGCCTGGTCGAAGCGCAAACCGCCTTGGCCGATCTTCTGGCCAACCCGGACGCGCTGGCCAGCATCGACGCGGCGGCGCAAACCCTCATCTCCAGCCTTGCCGCGGGCGGACGCATTTTTTCCTGCGGCAACGGCGGTTCTATGTGCGACGCCATGCATTTCGCCGAGGAGTTGACCGGCCGCTACCGCAAGAACCGCCGCGGCATGGCCGCCGTCGCTATTTCCGATCCCAGCCACATGACTTGCGTGGCCAACGACTACGGCTACGAGTTCGTGTTTTCGCGCTATCTGGAAAGCCACGCTCGCGCCGGCGACGTGCTGATCGGCATCAGCACCAGCGGCAACAGCCAGACCATCGTCAACGCCGCGCAGGTGGCGCGCGAAATGGGCGTCAAGGTGATTATCCTCACCGGTCGCGCCGGCACGCGGCTGGAGCCGCTGGCCGATGTCTACGTCAACACGCCCGGCGGCCAGTTTGCGGACCGGGTGCAGGAGTTGCACATCAAGGTGTTGCATATTCTGATCGAACTGGTGGAACGCCACTTCTGCCCGGAAAACTATTGAATTTCCCCGCTCCGTCACGCTTGCCATTATGCTGACGACGCGCACCCCGCCATAAGCGACGCCTGTCAGTACAACGGCATGTTTCGGCCGCAAAAAAACCGCCGCTCGGGCTCTCCGGCGGCGGTTCTGCGTTCCGCAAAGCGCGGCAAGCATTGAATAGCGTCAACGGTTGAGGAAGACGCCGATGCGCTGATACACCTCTCGGCAAACGTCCGGCACGATGGCCTCCAGATTGAGAAAGGCGTGCACCATGCCTTCCAAGTGCAGGTGCTCCGCCTCCACCTCCGCCGCGCGCAGCTTATCCGCGTAGAGAAACGCCTCATCGCGCAGCGGGTCGAAGCCGGCCGACACCAGCAAGGTCGGCGGCAGCTTGCGGCTAAACTCTCCATGCAGCGGCGAGGCCAGCAAGCGGTTCTCCGCGTGCTGGAAGTAGTTATCGAAATACCAGGCCACCCGCGCCTTGGTCAGCAAATAGCCTTCGCCGTTCTCATCCACCGACGGCTGGCTCAAGGTGTAGTCGACGCTGGGATAGATCAGCACTTGGCGCTTGATCCGCAACGATGCGTCGTACTGGCCCAAAGCGCTGAGGCTGGACGTCAGCGCGCCGCCGGCGGAGTCCCCGGCCAGCGACAGCTGGCGCGCATAGGGCAGACCGCGCGCGTCAAGCGCCTGCCACAAGCCCTTGGCCACGACGGCCGCGTCCTGCAAACCGGCCGGGTAGGGGCTTTCCGGCGCCAAACGGTAGTCTGCGGCCACCACGACGTGCTGGCTGGCGGCGGCGAGCCGCCGGCAAATCGGATCGTAAACGCTGACGCTGCCCACCATGTGTCCGCCGCCATGGAAAAACGCCAGCACCGGCAGCGCGCGCTGCGGGTTCGGGTGGTAGATGCGCACCGGCACGGTGAAATCGCGCCCAGGCACCAGGTCGTCGTTGACCCAAGCGATGTCCGGTCCCGGCGTCACCATCTGTCTCGTCAGATTGGCTAACGCTTCGCGCGCGCCGATCGACGTCGCCTTGTAGCCTTTGGCCACCAGTTCGGCCAATTCGCGGTTGTACTCCTCCAGCCAAACGGCCAGAGCGGGATCGAGCTGATGCATGCAAGCTCCTATAGGCCCAGGCGTGACGGACGGCGCGCGGGCGCAAGCGAGAGGAAGAGGGATGCCCGGCATAGACCGCTGCCGCGCCCAGCGTCGGCGGGTGGTCCGTCTGGGGACTTAAGCAGCTTATACCATTGGTATTGCCGCGCAAGTGCGCGAGCACGCTTGTCATGTCCCTTGCGCCGGCTGGATCGCGCCGACGCCCCTTTAGCCGAACAAACGCTCCAGCAGGCTGGGTTTGCGCGTTTGCAACAACTGCTCGGCGCCCAACAGCAAATCGTCTATCAGCCCTGGGTCGCTACGCGGCTGGCGCGCCAACACCGGGTTGGAATGGCCTGACGGGGCCAGTTCCAGCAGCGGGCCGCGCCGCGTCAGCCTGTAGCCGCCGGCGCAGCTGGGACAGAAGATCTCCTCGCCGTCGGCCGTCCCTCGCGGCACGGCGATGATAGGGCCGCAGCCCGCGCAGCATTGCAAGGGAATGCCCGGCTCGCTATGGCCGATGACGTGATCGAACCGGCCAGCCTCGCCCAACTGGATGAAACGTTCGCCCAGTTCGCGGTCGAATTGGGTGCCCAGATTCTCCCGTATGATGGCCAGCGCGCGCTCCTTGGGCATGCCCCGCCGATACGGCCGGGTGCTGGTCATCGCGTCGAAGGCGTCGGCGATGCCGACGATGCGCGCCGCCAGCGGTATCTCCTTGTCTCTCAATCCCTGCGGGTAGCCGCGGCCGTCCGGCATTTCATGGTGGCTCAGCACCGCGTCCAGCGCCAACTCAGCCAAAGGATGATCGCTCAGCAAGTCGGCGCCCACTCGCGGATGGGTCTTGATGACCTCGTACTCGGCGTCGCTCAACTTGTCCGGCTTGTTCAACACCGCGTCAGGCACGCCTACCTTGCCCAGGTCGTGCAAAAAGCCGCCCAGCGCAATGCGCTCCACCTCGGACTGCGGCAGGCCCAGCTTATCGGCCAGCGCATAGCACAAGCGCGACACCCGCCATAAATGCCCGCCGGTATAAGCATCGCGCGCCTCCACCATCATCGCCATCGTGTACAGCGTTTTCAGAAGCTCCCGCGCTTGTCGCATCTTTCATCCCCGCATGCCGATGGGGCCCGGCCGCTAGAGCGATATCTGCAAGCGCTCCCGCGGCGACTCAGGCCGAATGATTTCAATATGGCATATCAATGCGGCTTTGCTGCGCTGGCAGCAATACGACAGTCGAGCGCCCAGAAATAGAGCAATCATTCCATTTGCATGAAATTTTCATTTTTCTTGGCTAGCCTAGACGGCACGCGGATCGCGCGCCGCCAACGGCGCGGTCCATGCGTTCGCGCCGTCGCCTGACGGCGCCCCACACGAGGAGACAACAATGAAATCGCTGCTATTGCTGGGCCTTGCCCTGATCCCGCTGAGCCACTCCGCCACCGCCGAACCGGTTCAGCCCGACCCTCGCTACAGCCACGTGCTGTCTTCGTCCGGCCCGCTCAGCCGCGAACAGCTGCTGAAGACGGCCCCGCCGGCGCCCATGAGCCGTGCCGCGCGCGGCGACGCCAATATCGAGCTGATGTCGGTGCCCGGCCCCGCCACCTATACCTATCTGCGCTGCTATTACCGCACCGGCGACGCCGCCAGACCCACCACCGACTACGTGTGGGGCCTGGACCCCAGCAGCGGCGACTACTACCGCCTGAACGGCTATTGGTGGTCCAGCAGCGCGCTGGACTGGAAGAACATGTACTACACCGACGTGGCGCAAAGCACGCTGCAATCGGTTTGCCGCGGCACCTTGCAGAAAAAGGGCATTCAGCAGAACCCGGCGATGGTGTTCGCCGCCGACAACCAGCTGTCGTTCAACTACACGGTATGGACCAACGACAAGGCCGGCCAGGGTTCCAGCATCAACAAGATCGTCGCCTTCGGCGATAGCCTGTCGGACAACCAAAACGTCTACAACGCCTCCATGTGGACGCTGCCCAACCGCAACAGTTGGTTCCTCGGCCACTTCAGCAACGGCCAGGTGTGGGTGGAATATCTGGCCGGCCGCCTGCAGCTGCCGGTGTACAACTGGGCGATAGGCGGCGCCGGCGTGGACACGCAAAAGCTGGTGATCCCCGGCGTGCTGCAACAGGTGCAGTCGTGGAAGGACTACATGAAGCAGGCCCGCGACTACGATCCGGCCACCACGCTGTTCACCATGCTGATCGGCGGCAACGATTTCGTGAACTACAACAACTCGGTGGACAAGGTGATCAGCGGCCAGAGCCAGGCGCTGACCAGCCTGATAGACGCCGGCGCGCGCAACATCCTGGTGCTCAATCTGCCCGACGTGTCGCGGGCGCCGGTGTTCCAGTTCAAGTCCGGCGCGGCCCAGGTGGCCGTCCAGGTGCGCGACTACAACCAGCGCCTGAACGCGCTGGCCGCCCAGCTGCGCCTCAAATACGGCAGCGGCCTCAAGCTGAACGTGTTCGACAGCTACGCGCTGTTCAACAAGGTGCTGGGCAACCCCGCCGCCTACCAGTTCAACAACGTCACCCAGTCCTGCCTCAACATCAACGCGGACTCCAGCACCAACTACCTGAGCGCCCAGAGCCCTCGCGCCAACTGCGTGAATCCGGACAGCTTCGTGTTCTGGGACACCTTGCACCCCACCACCCGCACCCACAAAGTGCTGGCGGACGAGGTGTACGGCTTCCTGAACAGCTCCGCCGGCCTGGCCGCCCTGCCGCGACGCTGAGGACCGGTTCTAAAATCGATTGAATCAAGCAAGCGACCCAGCCCTTCCCCAGCAGGCCGCCCACCGGCGGCCTGTTGTTTTGCAAGGGCTTTTCCGGACACGCATTTGAGCGCGACGACGGCAGCGCATACAATGAAGGATTTTCCGGCGCGCCCGCCTCCGCGCAGCGAGCCGGCCCGGAACCGCAAGCGAAGGCCCCCGATGTCCTCCCTGACCCCATTGCTGCAAAGCGCCGAAGCCGCGCGCGCAGAACTGATCGCCCGGCTGCAAGCCGAAGACACCAATTGTTACCGTCTATTCCACGGCAGCGTGGAAGGCATGCCCGGCCTGACCGTGGACCGCTACGGCGAACAGTTGCTGGCCCAGACTTTCCACCAGCCGCTGAGCGACGACGAGCTGGCGGCGATCCACGCCCATTACCAGGCCAGCCACCCCGGCTTGCCGCTGGTCTACAACGACCGCAGCGCCGGCAACTCCCGCATCGGCAACGCGCTGACGCTGGAACAGCAAGCCGAGGCCGAAGCCGACCACACCATTCGCGAACTAAGCGTCAACTACCACTACCGCGCTCGCCATAAAGGCCAGGACCCGTGGCTGTTCCTGGATTTGCGCGCCGCGCGCCGGCGCGTGATGGAGCTGGCGGCCGGCAAAAGCGTGCTGAATCTGTTCGCCTACACCTGCGGCGTCGGCGTAGCCGCGGCCAAGGCCGGCGCCAGCTTCGTGATGAACGTGGACTTCGCCGAATCCAGCCTCAGCGTGGGCCGCGCCAACGCTAAGCTCAATCTGCTGACCACCCGCCCGCGCTGCGTGCAGAGCGATGTGTTCGCCGCCATCCGCCAGCTGTCCGGCATCGGCCAGCCCGAGCGCGTGCGCGGCAAGAAAATGCCGCCCTTCCCCAAACTGGAAGCGCGTCAGTTCGATCTGGTGTTTCTGGACCCGCCGCGCTATTCCAAGAGCCCCTTCGGCGTGGTGGACCTGATCAACGATTACCAGGCGCTGTTCAAGCCGGCGCTGCTGGCCACCGCGCCGGGCGGCACGCTGATTTGCTGCAACAACGTTGCGCAGGTGGACGGCGACGCCTGGCTGGATTCGCTCAAGCGCAGCGCGGCCAAGGCCGGCCGCGAAGTGCGCGCGGCGGAATGGATCGTCCCAGACGCGGACTTTCCCAGCCCGGACGGCAAGCATCCCTTGAAGATTGTCGCGCTCAGCGTCTGATCTGTGCTCTTGACGGCAGCGGGCCCCGGCCGGATTGCCGCGGCCAGATCCAATCTCGCCAAACGCCCGCCTTGCGCGGGCGTTTTCGCATAAAAAGCCACAGCATTTAAGCCATATGGCATTTTTACGCATCGCTTAAAATTACCGTATATTTTCATCTGCAAATACTTAAATATCCCGATACGGCACCACGCCGAAACAGCCGCGCTAGACGGCATACAACAGACAGCTTGACTCAAATCACGTATCGGGAAAGTCTCTATGAAACCTCAACTGCTATGGGGCCTGCTGGCCGCCGCCGGCCTGTTCGCCGCCAGCCTGGCTCACGCCCAGCTGGACCCGCAATTGGACTATTTGTCTCCAGGCGGGCCGCTCAGCGAAGCCCAGGTCAAGGCCGCTGCGGCCAAACCGGCCGTGGCGATGGGAGCCGCCACCTACACCTATCTGCGCTGCTATTACCGGCTGGACATGGGCCCCGCCAAACCGCAAACCAGCTACCACTGGGCGCTGGACCCCAGCAGCGGCGACTACTACCGCGTCAACGGTTACTGGTGGTCCGGCAGCATCGTCGCGCTGAAGAATATGTTCTATAGCGATGTGGCTCAGGACACCCTGGCCGGGGTCTGCCAGAAAACGCTGGCGGCCAAGGGAATCAACCGTCCGGTGGCGCTCTACGCCGCCGCCAACAACCAGATGTCCTACAACCACACTATCTGGAGCCAGGACAGCGCCAGCCAGCCGGCGCGCGTCAACAAGCTGATCGTGTTCGGCGACAGCCTGTCCGACACTCAGAACATGTACGGCGCGTCCCAATGGCGGCTGCCCAACGCCAAAAGCTGGTTCATCGGCCGCTTCAGCAATGATCGGGTATGGGTGGAATATCTGGCCGAGCAGTTAAAGCTGCCGATCTACAACTGGGCGATCGGCGGCTCCGCCGGCGATCAGCACCTGGTGGTGCCTGGCCTGCTGCAGCAGGTGGAATCGTGGTCGCAATACATGCAGAAAGCCGCCAATTACCGGCCGGAGAACACCCTGTTCACCATGTTGATCGGCGGCAACGACCTGCTCAACTACGGCCGCACCGTGGACCAAGTGATTGCAGACCAAGGCAAGGCGCTGGAACGCATCATCAGCGCCGGCGCGCGCCACATCGTGGTGCTGAACCTGCCCAACCTGGCCCGCACTCCGGCGGCCCAGGCCAGCGGCAAGGCCGCCGCGCTGGCGCCGCAGGTGCGCGACTACAACGCCAAACTGGCGCTGCTGGTGGCGCAATTGCAACAGAAATACGGCAGCACGCTGAAGCTGAACCTGTTCGACAGCAACGCCCTGTTCGACGACCTGCTCGACAACCCGGCCAAGTATCAGGTCAGCAATACCACTCAGTCCTGCCTGGACATCGCCGGCAACGCCAGCCTGCCCTATATCTGGGAACAGAAACCGCGCGCGGAATGCGGCAATCCGGACGCCTTCGTGTTTTGGGACGTGCTGCACCCCACCACTCACACCCATAAGCTGTTGGGCGCCTACATCGCCAACTTCGTCAAGGCGGCGGATCCGGCGGTCTCCGCCACGGCGGCGCTGAAGACGCGGCGCTAGGCGAATGTGCCCCCAGGCTGCCGCCATCGCGCGGCGGCTTGGGGTAAGATGCCGGTTTTAGCCGGACATCCCGCCATGAACCAAGCTCCGCAAACTGTCCTCAAACCCTGCCCCAAATGCGGCGCGTCCGCACTGCTGGTCAAGGCGGGCTCCCGTCGCTTCTGGGTACAATGCAGCCGCTACCCGGACAACGGCAATTGCAGCGCCATCGGCGCTCAGGCCGACAACAAAAAAGAAGCCGTCGCCAACTGGAACGCCTCCCGCTGAGCACGCATCATGAATCTCTCGCCCTATCTTCTGACGCCGCTGCTGCTGGTGTTGTCCAATGTGTTCATGACCTTCGCCTGGTACGCCCACTTGAAGGACATGTCGTCCAAACCCTGGTGGCTGGCGGCGCTGGCAAGTTGGGGCATCGCCTTGTTCGAGTATTTGCTGCAGGTGCCGGCCAACCGCGCCGGCTACGGCGTGATGACGCTGTCGCAGCTGAAGATCATTCAGGAAGTGATATCGCTGTCGGTATTCATACCGTTCGCGGTCTTTTACATGAACCAGCCTTTCCGCTGGGACTACGTATGGGCTGGGCTGTGCCTGGTGGGCGCGGTCTACTTCATGTTCCGCGGCTGAAGCCGGGCTATTGGTTGGCGCGCACCCAGCGGTGCCATTGAGAAAACAGCTCCGGATTCAGCGCGGCGATGGCGGAGCGCTTCCAGATCACATCGCTCCAGTAGTCGTCGCTGTTGAGGCTGGCGATCTGGCCGCCGGCCTCCTCCAGAATCACCGCTCCGGCGGCGTAATCCCACAAGCGCTGGCCGCCGTGCAGGTAAAGATCGTAGCGGCCGGCCGCCAGATAACACCAGTCCAGCGTGCTGGAGCCCAGATTGCGCAAGCTGCCGCATGGGCAGGTGCTGCCGATGCGCGCGGCCAGCTTGCCGGAGCGCAGATATTTGACCTCCACGCTGGCAATGGCGTCGCACATGGTGTTGACCACGGTTTTCAAGGGCAGCCGCTGGCCGTTCAGAAAGGCGCCCTCGCCGCGGCTGGCGTAAAACATTTCCTGGGACACCGGGTTGTAGATCACGCCCAGCCGGCTTTTGCCGCCCACCATCAGGCCGACGGAAATAGCGAAATACGGCAGTCCGTTGACGAAGTTGGTGGTGCCGTCTATCGGGTCCACCACCCACAAGCCGTCCTGATTCTCCGCCCACAACCGGTCTTGCTCGGCCAGTTCCATCTCCTCGCCCAACACCGGGTGGGGCAGAATGCGGGGCAAAGCGGCCTGCAGCGCCTGCTGGCAAGCCATATCGGCTTCGGTGAACAGCGTGCCGTCGTCCTTGCGGCTTTTGCCCACGCGCAAAAAGCGCGGCATCACCTCGTCGCGCGCCACTTCCCTGAGCACCTGCATCACCTTTTCCAGCACCTGCATTCGTTTTCCCCCAAGGCCGCTGCAATCCCATTTGCTGCAATCGCAGCAAACAAAGCAAAATACCGGTATCAACAGCGACTTTCAATACGTCATGCCCAGGTTTTACATTGACGCCGACCTCAGCGTCGGCCAAACGCTTGCCTTGCCGGACACCGTGGTGCGCCATGTCCAGGTGCTGAGGCTCAATGCCGGCGACGCCGTCACCCTGTTCAACGGCCGCGGCGGCGAGTACTCCGCCGTGCTGGACGCGGTGATGAAACGCGACGCCCACTGCCGCATCGAAGGCTTCGACGAGGTTTCACGTGAAACGCCTATCTGGCTGGGCCTGGCCCAAGCCATTTCCGGCGGCGACAAAATGGAGTTTACCTTGCAAAAGGGCGTGGAAATGGGCGTGTCCGCGTTTCAACCCATCGCCGCGGAGCGCTCCATCGTCAAACTGTCCGGCGAGCGCGCCGACAAGCGCGTGGCGCGCTGGCAGGAAATCGTGATTTCCGCCTGCGAGCAAAGCGGCCGCAACGCCATTCCTGAAGTATTGCCCATTCTGTCGCTGGAGCAATGGCTGAAACAGGCGCCAAACGCCGACGCGCGGCTGATCCTGTCGCCGGTGGGCACTCAGCGCCTAGCCGACATCGCCGCCGCGCCTAAGCGCGCCTGGCTGATGGCCGGCCCGGAGGGCGGCTACTCAGCGCGCGAAGAGGCCGCGGCGCTGAGCGCCGGCTGGACGCCGCTAAAGCTGGGGCCGCGCATTCTGCGCACCGAAACCGCGGCGCTGGCCGCGGTGGCGGCGATGCAAACGGTGTGGGGGGATTACCGCTAGCCAGAGCGGCGCTAGGGCTCGGTCCCACTATAGGAAACGCAGCGGATCAATCTTCCACTTATCCGGCGACTCGTGTTTGACGATGCGGTCGCCGCCGCCGAACCCCATGCCGCGCGACAGATCCACCATCTCCGGCGGAATGTAGACATTGCTCTTGGTGCTGAAAAACACCTTCACCTTGGGCGAGATCAGATTGCTTTCGTTCTGTTCCACCACCACGCCCAGACGGCCGCTCTCCAGCCGCACCAAGGTGCCGATCGGATAAATGCCTATGCTGCGCATGAACGCCTGCACCAGTTGCGGATTGAAGTGGAATTTGGACCACTCGTAGATCTTGCGCAAGGCGTCGGTGGGCGCCATGCCCTTGTGGTAACAGCGGTCCGAAGTCAACGCGTCGTACACGTCGACGATGGCTGCCATCTGCCCCAACTGGGAAATCTCCTCGCCCTTGAGGCCCGCCGGATAACCACTACCGTCGTGACGCTCATGGTGCTGCGCCGCCACCAGCACCGCGGTTTCAGAAATACCGGTGGTTTGCAGCAGGATCTGCTTGCTCTCCACCACATGGCACTTCATTACCGTGAACTCCTGCTCGGTCAATTTGCCCGGCTTGTTGAGAATGCGGTCCGGAATCTTCATCTTGCCGATATCGTGCAGCATGCCGCCGATGCCGGCGTGATGAATCACCTCCTTGCTCATCCCCATTGCGTTGCAGAAGCTGACCATCAACGCGCCGACGCTGACTGAATGCTGGAAGGTGTAGTTGTCCTTGTCCTTGATTCGGCACAGCGACAGCAACGCGCCGCCGTTGCGCAGGATGGAAGAAGTCATCTTGCTCACCGACGGCTCCACCATCTCCAGTTCCACCTGTTTGCCCAGACGCACGTCTTTGAGAATGCCCTGGATGATCTGATTGGCTTCGCTGTGGATCAGTTGAGCGCGGCCAAACTCGGAGCCCGCCTCCACCTGCCGCTCCAGAATGGTCTCGTTACTGCCGAACTCGCGGATCTGCTCCTCCAACAGCTTTTTCACTTCGGTGGCGCTGGGCGCGGAGGGCAAGTCCATTCCCTTGCGCGTGTCGATATACACCTCGTGAATGCCGGAATCGGCAATCTTGCGGATCTCTTCCTCGTGCTTGATCAAAAAACGCTTAAGCAAAAAGGGGTGCGACATCCAATCGCAGTTCAGATCATGGATGTACATGCCCACCTTGAGATCGGCCACTTCTATGCACTTGATCATTCTGTGCTCTTTATCCCGCCGCGCGTCTGTGCCGCCCGCCGCGCGCATGCGTCTCCGCCACCCTGTCACCAGGACCCCACCGGCCGCTATCACCGACGCAAATGGACCTGCACGCCCGGTTCCCCCCAGGCGCGCCTTCTTTCAGCATCAACTCCGCTATCGGCATTTGCAAGGTATTCCATTAGCCCGACGGCTAAATAAGCGGCGCCGCATGACATGCGAATTCTCCGTCAAGCTCGCGCAAAGCCTGCTAGATAACGCAGTGCGCCGCCACTTGTCACGCGGCTGTAAATATTGCCGCCGCGGCCATTGTGGCGCGCTCCCCACGTTCCGCCGCGCCGCGGCCGGCTTTTAGCGCATCGGCATGGACCGGTACGGGCCTCTGGCTTTAATGTCTATAAATAAGGGCAAGAGGCCGGACCTCGCCTCCGCTCGCGCGCTACCGCGGCAAGCCGCCCTATAACAAGCTTCGCAAGGTACTGGGGAAAGAAGAATGAAACAGCAGAAATGGGGCCGCCTGAGCACCCGCATCATTCTGGTGGCCGCCGCCGCCATCGCCATCGGCTTCGCCGTCATGATCGGCCTGATCGCCTGGCAGAGCTACAGCTCGGCGGTGGACCAAGGCTACAAGCTGGCCTCTGAACAGGCCAGCAGCTACGCCAAGGACGCGGAAAGCGACTTTGCCCGCAACTTCACCCTGCCGCGCCACCTAGCCGACGCGGTATTGGGCATACAACGCGTCGCGCATCCGGACCGTAAACACACCGACAACACCATCCAGCAGATGCTGGACAACGCGCCTCAGTCGGTGGGCCTGTGGATGCTATGGGAACCAAACGCCTTCGACGGCAACGACAACGGCTTCCGCATGGATTGGCCTCGCCACGACCCCACCGGCCGCTATCAGCCCTACATCACCAAGAACGACAAGGGCAAAGCGCAAATGGACGTGATGATGTCGGCGGACCGCGTCAAGGAATTCCCCAAGTTCAAGGATCACCCGGAAAGCTATCAGCCCGACTACGAAAAACCGGGCTGGGGCGATTTCTACTACGTGCCCAAGCAACGCGGCCGCGACACCATCACCGAGCCCTACCCCTACGAGGTGCAGAACCGCAAGATCCTGGAAAGCTCGCTGGCCGTGGTGATCAAAGACGCCGCGGGCAAAATGCTGGGGGTCTCCGCCACCGACATCGCGCTGGACGACCTGCAAAAGAAATTCGGCCAGATCCGGCTATATGAAACCGGCTATGTCAGCATGCTGTCCGAAGGCGGCCTCTACGTGGTCAATCCTGAGGCCGGCCTGCTGGGCAAACCCGCGCCCAAGGACAGCCCGCTGACGCCCTATCTGGGCAAGATCAAGCAAGGCGAAGACTTCGTTTACGAGGCCGGCGGCTTCACCCACTTCTTTCACCCTGTGAAAGTGGCCAATACCGGCCAGTTCTGGACGCTGGGCGTCAGCATACCCACCGCGGCCATCACCGCCGACGCGCGGCGGCAAAGCCTGACCGCGGTGCTGATAGGCGCGGTGGCGCTGGCGCTGATTCTGCTGGTGCTGGCCGGCGTGGTGCGCGCGCTGACCCGGCCGCTGAACCATCTGGCCGCCACCATGGAGCAACTGGCCTCCGGCAAAGGCGACCTGACCATCCGCATCCCAATCAGCAACCGCGACGAAATCGGCCGCACCGCGGACGCCTTCAACCGATTTATCGCCAGCCTTCGCGATATGTTCGTGGAGGTGCGCGAACAGAGCCAGGCGGTCACCGCGGCGGCGGTCTCCTTGCAAGAGTCCGCTCGCCAGGTGGAAAGCGCCTCCGCTTCGCAATCGGACGCCGCCAGCGCCACAGCCGCCGGCGTGGAGGAAGTCACCGTCAGCGTGCAGCACATCGCCAACACCGCGCAGCTGGCGGAAAGCACCGCGAGGGAAACCGGCCGCCTGACCGAGCAGAGCGTCTCCACCGTCAACCAGGTCACCGCCGAAATCCGCCGCATGACCGACAATATGCACGCGCTGGCGGATCGGGTGAATGTCCTGGGCGCGCGCTCAACCGAGGTCAGCACCATCGTCAACGTGATCAAGGACATCGCGGACCAAACCAATCTACTGGCGCTGAACGCGGCGATCGAAGCCGCGCGCGCCGGCGAGATGGGCCGCGGTTTCGCCGTGGTGGCGGACGAAGTGCGCAATCTGGCCGGCCGGACCGCCGAGGCCACGGTGGAGATCAGCCGCATCGTCAACGCCATCGGCCAGGAAACCCGCGACGCCGTCAGCGACGTGCAAAAGAGCAGCCAATTGGTGGGCAACAGCGTCGCCATCGCCGAAGACGCCAACCAGGCGATGCAAACCGTGCTGGATCGCAGCCACGGCCTGGTGGGCAGCATCGTCGACATCGCCTCCTCCACTCGCGAGCAGTCCGCGGCCAGCCTGGAGATCGCTCAGAACGTGGAGCGCATCAGCAGCATGGCGCAGAGCAATAGCGACGTGGTGCGCCAAGTGGCCGCCTCGGTCAGCCATCTGCGCGAACTGTCGGCGCGACTGGAAGCACTGGTAGGCGACTTCCGTACCTGAACCGCCAAACGATGAAAGGAAAGCCCTGATGACGGCAATTGACTGGTGGCCGTTTGTCGCCGCCTCGCTGCTGCTGGTGGTCACGCCGGGCGCCGGCACCCTGTCTATCCTCAGCGCGCTCAGCGGCGGCGGGCTGCGCGCCGGCTACGCGGCCCAGGCCGGTCTGCTGGCCGGCGATCTAATTCTGATCACGCTTGCCGGCGGCGGCGTGGCGGCGCTGCTGGCCGCCCACCCCGGCTGGTTTGAACTGCTGCGCTACGCCGGCGCGTTCTATCTGGCTTGGCTGGGCGCGAGATTGCTGTTCCACCGCGACGGCGGAGCCGCGGCCATGACCGCGCCGGCGCGACACAGCGCCGGCACCTGCTTCCGCCGCTCGCTGTTGATCACCCTGGCCAACCCCAAAGCCATCCTGTTCTTCATGGCCTTCTTCCCGCAATTCCTGGAAGCCGGCCGCGCCGGCCCGGCCGGCTTCGCGCAGCTGGCCACGGTATTCTGCCTGATCAATATGCTCTACCTGGCGCTGCTGGTATGGCTTGCGGGCCACCTGCGCCGCCGCGCGTTCGCCCCCGGCACCCGCCTGCTGCTCAACCGTCTGCTGGGCGTCTGCTTTCTCAGCCTGGGGATCAAATACGCGCTGCGCTAAGAACCTGTTCATAGTCTGCTGCGCAGGTGGAAGTGTCCTTTTTCTGCCATCAATTTTGATAAATGCGACACGGGTCTTACCGTCGTGCAGGAATTGGGATTACAATCCCGCAATTTTGTTCGGACCACAGGCAATGACCCACGCAAAAACGCTTCCCGCACGACGCACCGCCCGCCACGGCGGCGACTTGGCGTTGGCGCGAGCCGTTGCCGTTCCCGAACCCCGACGCAGTAATAAAACAAGCTCCTGATTCCAGGGGCTTTTTTTTTACCCGCGACTCATAAAGCCAATATTGAAAGGACGCGACCATGGCCAACCCCCTCTACCGCAAACACATCATTTCCATACCGGACTTCAGCCGCGAGGAACTGGAGCTGGTGGTGGCCACGGCAGCCCGCCTGAAACAACAGCCTCGCAACGACCTGCTGAAAGACAAGCTGGTGGGGAGCTGTTTCTTCGAGCCCTCCACCCGCACCCGTCTGTCCTTCGAGACCGCGGTGCAGCGGCTGGGCGGCAGCATCATCGGCTTCGCCGACGGGGGCAACACCAGCGCCAAGAAAGGCGAAACCCTGGCGGACTCCATCAAGATCATCGGCTCCTACACCGACGCGGTGGTGATGCGTCATCCCAAGGAAGGCGCGGCGCGCCTGGCCAGCGAGTTCTCCGCCGTGCCCATCATCAACGGCGGCGACGGCTCCAACCAGCACCCAACCCAGACCCTGCTGGACCTGTTCACCATTAGGGAAACCCAGGGCACGCTGGAAAACCTGACCGTCGCCTTCGTCGGCGACCTCAAATACGGCCGCACCGTGCATTCGTTGACCCAGGCGCTGTCGCTGTTCGGCGCGCGCTTCTACTTTGTGGCGCCGGAGCAACTGGCAATGCCGGACTACATCTGCGAAGAACTGGATGAAAAGGGCATTCAGTACACCGTGGTGGGCAGCCTGGACGACGTGATCCCGCAAGTGGACGTGCTGTACATGACCCGAGTGCAACGCGAGCGCTTCGACGAGGCCGAGTTCAAGAAGATTCAGGGCAAGTTCGTGCTGCGCGCCGACATGCTGCACAGCGCCCGCACCAATATGAAGATTCTGCACCCGCTGCCGCGCGTCGACGAGATCGAAACCAGCGTGGACGCCACGCCGCACGCTTATTACTTCGAACAGGCCAAGAACGGGGTCTACGCGCGCCAGGCGCTGCTGTCTCTGGTGCTGAACGAGACCGTCTGATTCAGGAAAAGGAAACCATCATGCAATACACCCGCACCGTAGAAGCGCTTAAGCAAGGCACCGTCATCGACCACATCCCGGCCGGCCAGGGCCTGGTCATCCTGCGTCTGTTCAAACTCAGCGAAACCGGAGAGCGCGTCACCGTGGGGCTGAACCTTTCCAGCCGTCACATGGGCGCCAAGGACATCATCAAGGTGGAGAACATCGCGCTGTCGGAGGAACAGGCCAACGAGCTGGCGCTGTTCGCGCCGCAGGCCACCGTTAACGTGATCGACAACTTCGAGGTGGTCAAAAAACACAAGCTGGCGCTGCCGGACACCATCGAAGGCATCTTCTCCTGCCCCAACTCCAACTGCATCTCGCACAACGAGCCGGTGACCAGCTTTTTCTACGTCAAACCTCAGGTGCGCGACACAAAAATGAAATGCAAGTATTGCGAAAAGGTGTTCAGTAGGGATATCGTTGCAGAGGTGCGCTAAGTCGTACAAGGGTGAATAGAGAAATATCAAGAAAACACTGCGTTCGACAGTGGTAAAAAGCACGAGCAAGCGCCGCAGTCATCTGCGGCGCTTCTCATTTCAGGCTCACGACGCAGACGGCCCCTCGCTGGCGCCGTCGATAAAGCGCTGCAGAAACACCAGGTCCAGCCAGCGGCCAAACTTGAATCCCACCTGCGGCAGCATGCCCACCTGCTGGAAACCCAATTTCTCATGGAAGCGGATAGAACCCGCGTTGGCGGCGTCCACCGCGCCTATCATGGTGTGCTTGCCCAGCGCCTTGGCGCGCGGAAACAAGGCTTGCACCAAGGCGGTGCCAATGCCCTTGCCGCGCGCGTCGGCGGACAGGTGCACGCTGTGCTCCACGGTGAAGCGGTAGCCCGGCTTGACGCGGAAATCGCCAAAGCTGGAGAAACCCAGGATCTTGCCGTCCTCCTCCGCCAGCAGCACCGGATAACCGGCCGCGGCACGGTCCTGGAACCAGACGGCAAACTCGCCGGCGGACAGGGGATCGTCGTTATAGATGGCGGTGGTGGTGGCGATAACCTCGTTGTAGATGTCGAGTATCGCCGCCAGGTCTTCCAGCGTGGCGTCGCGGATAATCATGTTCTGTCCCTTGATGATGTGGCTTGTTGTGTGGATCGCGGCCGCATGCGCCGGCCCGGATCCTTGGAATGC
The DNA here is from genome assembly GCF_023507765.1 of Chromobacterium sp. IRSSSOUMB001. NCBI lineage: Bacteria > Pseudomonadati > Pseudomonadota > Betaproteobacteria > Neisseriales > Chromobacteriaceae > Chromobacterium > Chromobacterium sp. IRSSSOUMB001. Next base: position 39,531 of record NZ_JALCYU010000003.1, on the reverse strand, counting down.
AAACAGTGTACCAACAGCCGCTTCAAGCGGCAGCCGCCGGCTTTTTGCGCGGGCTGCGCTTCTTGCGCACTGGGGCTTCCGGCGGTGGATCGGCCTCTGGCGGCGTGGACGCGGCGGCCGGAACCGGCTCGCCATCGTGCTTGAGCCGGATTTCGCAATGCAGTTTGGAGCCGTTTCGGCTTTCCTGCACCGTCAGGAAGTCCAGCTTTTTCACCATCTGCGACAGCCGGGAATGACCGTAGACCCGCGGGTCGAACGAGGGATCGTTCTTGGCCAGATAAGTGCCCACCACCGACAACTCCGCCCAGCCGCTGTCGCGCGCCACCGCCTCGATCGCATTGGTGAACACGTCCTGCAACGGATGGCGCTCCTTCTCCGGCTGCGGCTTGGCGCGGCTGCGCGTGCTGCGCGCCTTGGGCTTGTCGGCCACGCTTTTGGCCACCGGCTCCGGCCGCAAAATCTCGGTGAACACGAACTTGTCGCAAGCGGCGATGAAGGGCCGCGGCGTCTTTGACTGCTCGCCCAGGCCGATCACCATCAACCCGGACTCGCGCAGTCGAGTAGCTAGGCGGGTGAAGTCGCTGTCCGAGGACACCAGGCAGAAACCGTCGAAATTGCCGGTATAGAGCAGGTCCATCGCGTCGATGATCAGCGCGGAGTCGGTGGAATTCTTGCCCTTGGTGTAGGCGAACTGCTGAATCGGCGAAATCGCGTACTGGTGCAGCACTTCCTTCCAGCCCTTCAATTGGCTGGTGGTCCAGTCGCCGTAAGCGCGCTTGACCACGGCGGTGCCGTACTTGGCCACCTCGGCCAGCAACTCGGCGATCAGCGCCGACTGCGCGTTGTCCGCATCGATCAATACCGCCAGTTTGCGATTTTCCATGCTTGGTTTCCGTAAAACGATTGAGTCATGCTAAAACCGGCCGCCGCGGCTGTCAAAACCGGCGGCCGGACGCCGCTACGGCGGCGGGGCGCGCAATGTCTGCTCCACGATGGCGGCAATCCGCCCCTCGCGCTTCATCTGCTCCAGGACGGCGTTCAGTTGCCGGATGAAATCGTCCAGATAGGGAAAACGCCGCTGGCCGCGCTTGGCGAAGCCGACGTAAGCCCACTCGCCGTTCAGGCTGGCCGCCGCCGCCAGTCCGCCGCGTTGCTCCGCGCTGATCGCGCCGCGCCGCTGCAGCCGCTCCAGCACATAGAGAATGGACAGCTTGTCGTTCAAATAACAATCAATGCGGCCATTGACCAGCTTCAGCAGATTACCCTGAGTGTCCGGCGCTTCGTCCAGTTGAATCTCGCCGCGCTGCACCGCCAGCCAGAATGCCTTGCCGCCGGGGCGGAAACCCGCGTTGTTGCCAAAGCGCAAGCCCAGGAAATCCGCCGGCCAATGCGGCCGCGGCGCCCGCATGATGTCCGCCCGGCAATACACCGCCAATTGCTCCTGCCAGAACGGCGCCGAATAGCCCATGTAGTCGCGCTCCGGACGGTAGTACGGCGGAGACAACGCCGGCGCGCGGCCGGCCTCCAGTTCGGAGAGGCCGCGCTTCCACGGCACAGGCCGCAGCTCGATGCGATAGCCGGACAAGCGCTGCGACGCCTCGCGCAACACTTCGTTGTAAACGCCCTCTGCCCGTCCGTCCTTCTCATAGGAATACGGCGGATAACCATTGTCGACCAAAACCACCACCTGGCGCGGCGGCGCTGCCGCGATGCCCTGCGCCAGCCCGGCCAACAGCAGCCACAACAAGCCCGATCTGATCATTTGAATGACATAATTCGTGTCGATAAACACGTTATAGCCGCTACGCGCGCCAAGGAGATGGACTGGCCGCTAAACGAACCCGGAACCGCGCGCGGCAAACAAAAAGCCGCCCAGCGGGCGGCTTTGACGGCGAAGCGCGGATGCGCTTACTTTTTGGCGATGCTCTTACCGAAGCTTTCCGCGGCGGCGCGCATCTTGGGCAGCAGCACCGGCTCGGCGGCTTTCAAGGTGTCGCCGGCAATGGTGTTGATGATCTGCGGCTGCTGTTTCAGCAGTTTCTGACCCGCTGCGGTCTTGTAGAAAGCATTGATCTGCTTGAGCTCGTCGGCGCTGAACTGGGCGCTGTAAGCCTTGGCCACAGTCTGCTCGAACTGCTGCTTGGCCGTGCTGGAGCCAAAGTAATCGCTGGCCAGCTTGTGCACGTTCTCGCCGTAGGTCTTGAAGCCTTCCTGCGCCTTCTTCTGCTGAGCTTCGCTCAGCTTGATCTTGTTCTTGACGAAGTATTCCTGCAGCAGCGGCATCGCGCTGGCGGTGGTGCGCTGCGCCAGTTCCGGCAGCATATTGTTCAGGTTCAGCGTGGCGGACAACTCTTTGACGGCGGCGTCCTGGGCGGCGTCGGCGTGCGCCAGCAGCGGCAAAGTCAGCGCCAGGGCGGCCAGGCCGGCTTTGAGCGGGCGTGATGCGAACATGTGGAATCCTTTGGCTTTGAGTTGAAAACAGCTGGCGTCGGCCAGGCCGACGCGAAAACACCGGCAGTGTGACACCGCCGCCGCCGCAGGTCAAAAAAGACGGGGGCCTTCGCCTAGCGCGCCGCGGCGGGCGCCGGCGGCAACTGGCTTTGCCAGCCCTGGTAGGTGCCGATATTGGCGCGAGTGATCAGCTGCACCGGCACTAACACCAAGCTTGGCTTGGCATTGGGCTTATCCAGCAATTGGCGCCCTAGCTTCACCGCCGCCACGCCGATGGCGTACGGCGCTTGGCTGACGGAGGCCACAATCTGATTCCGCCCTCGCAACGCCTTTTCGATATCCGGCGAGCCATCCACCCCGGCCACCATCACCTCCTTGCGGCCGGCTTCCCGCGCGGCCTGTTCCGCCCCCAGCGCCTGGCGATCGTTGCAGGAGAACACGCCGTTGATCATAGGGTAGCGCCGCAGATGCCGTTCCATCAGCCGCTTGCCGCCCCAGCTGGACGCCATGCCGCTCTCTTGATGGCTGAGCAGGCGAATTTTGGGGAATGCGGCCAAGCTGCGGCGACAGCCGGCCACCCGGTCCCAGACAGAAGACACCGGCGGACCGCTCTGAATGACCATCGTACCGCTGCCATGCATCTGCTCCGCCAGATAACGGCAAGCTAGCGCGCCGGCCTGAACATTGTCCGATTTGACCGTGCCGTCGACGCCGGGCGCGTCCACATCTACCGCCACCACTCGTACCCCGGCTTGGTGCGCCAGGCGTACCAGCGGCGCCACCGCCTTGCTGTCAGCGGCCACCAACAGAATCAGCTCCACCTGCTGACGCAGCAGTTGTCGCACCTGTTCTTCCTGTCGCTCCAGGCTGAAATTGGCGGAAAGGGTGGTGACTTGCGCATTGGGATTGGCCGCGCGCGCCTCGTTCAGCGCGCCGCGCGCCACGATCTGATAGAAGGGGTTGTCCAGCGCTCCCACGGATACGCCGATGCGGCTCAAGGGGGCGGCGTAAACAGCGCCGGCCAGGGACAGCCAACAACAGGCGAAGAATCGGCTCGGCATCATGGCCACTCAAGAGAGGGTTGAAATACATGCCATCCCAGTTTAGACCACCTGGCTTGAAGCGAAACTACGCCGAACAATGGCTTGGGAGCCGCAATGCTCCCGGCGACGCCAGCGGCCTGCGGGCCTGCTCAAGACCCGGCGCGCCGCGTGCCGCAACGCGCGGCAGATGGAGACTCAGGCCGCCTGGCTCAAGCTGGCCCGCACCCTTTGCGCCAGCAGCTCCAGTTGCAGCCAGCCCTCTTCCCATTGGCAGTGGCCGGACTCCACATTGATGTGGCCGGCCTGCCGCAGCCAGGCGATGGGCGTGCGCCAGTAGCCCGCCAGCCGAGCCGCGCGCGGCGTCTTGCAGAACGGATCGTTGCTGCTCGCCACCATCCTGGCCGGAAACGGCAAGGGCTGCCGCGGCGTCGGCGCGAACCCCATGAGCTCGCGCGGCACAAAGGGCCGCTCCACATCCGCCGGCGCCACCAATAAAGCGCCAGCGATTCGTCGCGGATGGCGCTGCGCGTAATGCGCCACCGCTACGCAGCCCAGGCTGTGGGCAACGACGATGGCTGGCTTTCGCGTCCTCTCAAGCGCCTGATCCAGGCCATGCAGCCAGTCGTCCAGCCGCGGCGCGTCCCAATCGCTTACCTCCACCCGCTCGGCTTTCAAACGCCGCTGCCAGTGGCTTTGCCAATGCCGCGGGCCGGAGTTGTGCCAGCCAGGCTGAATGATCAAGTCGAAATCCGCCAGCGAAGGTTCCATCGCTCAGCTCCTCAAAGGTTGATCTCGCACTGTAGAATGACTTTTATATTCTTGGAAATGATATTGAACGAAAAACTTATTCCCCATACCTCTAAAGCAGCGCTGTCACCGCATAGATTTATTTGGAATTTAAAGATAAAAAACAATCACTTCTAGCTCTAAAACATTTCTGATTAGATGCAATCATCGCTTGCACTCTCAGGAAATCGCCATGCCACGACTCGCCCTCCGCCATGCCCTGCTGTCCCTAGCCTTGTTCAGCGGCGCCGCGCCGCTGCTGGCCTCGGAGCTGCTCAACGTCTCGTACGACCCCACCCGCGAGCTATACCAAGACGTCAACAAGGCCTTTGCCGAGCAATGGAAGAAACAGGGCGGCGACGTCGCCATCAAGCAGTCGCACGGCGGCTCGGGCAAACAATCGCTGGCCATCCAGCACGGCCTGGAGGCCGATGTAGCCACCCTGGCGCTGGCCTACGACATCGACGTGCTGGCGGATCAGGGCCTGCTGCCCAAGAACTGGCAAAGCCGCTTGCCGGACAATAGCTCGCCCTATACCTCCACCATCGTGTTCCTGGTGCGCAAGGGCAACCCCAAGGGCATCCGCGATTGGGGCGACCTGATCAAGCCCGGCGTCCAGGTCATCACGCCCAACCCCAAAACCTCCGGCGGCGCGCGCTGGAACTATCTGGCGGCCTGGGGTTACGCGCTGAAACAGCCCGGCGGCAACGAGGCCAAGGCCCGCGCCTACGTCGGCGAACTATACAAGCACGTGCCGGTGCTCGACACTGGAGCGCGCGGCGCGACGCTGACCTTCGCACAACGCGGACAGGGCGATGTGCTGCTGGCTTGGGAGAACGAGGCGGTGCTGGCGGTGAAAGAGCTGGGACCGGATAAGTTCGACATTGTCACCCCCTCCTTGTCCATCCTGGCGGAACCGCCGGTGGCGGTGGTGGATAAGGTGGCCGACAAGAAAGGCAACCGCAAGCTGGCCGAGGCTTATCTGAAGTTCCTGTATACCCCTCAGGGCCAGACCATCGCGGCGCAGAACTACTACCGCCCGCGTGACGCCAAGATTGCGGCGCAATACGCCGGCCAATTCCCCAAGGTCAAGCTGTTCACGCTGCAAGAGACTTTCGGCGACTGGCGCAGCACCCAGCGCAAGCACTTCGCCGACGGCGGCGTGTTCGATCAACTAGTGACCAAGAAATAAACACCGCCCCGCAGAACCCGCTCAAGGTCTTGCGCGTCAGATCGAGACAAGGCGAAAACGGCTGATGAAGCGAAATGTGCATTCGGTACATGAGCATTTCGAAGCCGTACTCACCGTGTAACGTCCCACAACGCGCAGTAGATCGTAAACAGGTTATGACATGCGAACAGCCCGGCTAGCCGGGCTGTTGTTCATGCCGCGACAAGAACTCAGGCCTGCTGACTTTCGCGCCAGGTCAACCACACCCGCATGTCGAACTCCAACTGGTGATAGTCCGGCTCCATATGACAACACAGCTGATAGAAAGCCTTGTTGTGATCCTTCTCCTTCAGATGGGCCAGCTCGTGCACCACAATCATGCGCAGGAACGGCAAGGGCGCGTCGCGAAACAACGCGGCGATGCGGATCTCGTTCTTGGTCTTCAGCTTGCCGCCCTGCACCCGCGACACGAAGGTATTGGTGCCCAGCGTGCCCTTGACCGGGTGCTGCTGACTGTCGTAGCTCACCTTGGCCGGCAAGGCGGCGTTTTTCAGATAACGCTGCTTGATCTCGGACACATACTGGTACAACGCCTTGTCCGTCTGCACATCGTGGCTGTCCGGGTACTTGCGCGCCAACCAGACGCCAAGCTGCCCGGCGTCCAGCAGCGCCTGAACCTGGCCTAGCAAGGCGGAGGGATAGTGTTGCAAATAGTTGAGAGTAGACATCGCCACATTGTAAAACGACTGCGCGGCCCGGTGTTGTCGCGACGCAAACCGTTACAGCAACAAACAGGACGGATCATCCCACTGATAGCTGAGCGCCAGCGCGCGCCGGCCCCCGGCGGTGTCCACCTCGCAGGGCGCGGACTCCACGCCGCCCAGTGCCCGGTAAAAGGCGCGGCCGTCCCGATTTGCTTGGTAAGCCCACAAGAACAAGGGCCGGCCCGGCGCAACGCGCAAGGCTTCCGTCGCCGCCGCCGCCATCAAGGCGCGGCCAATGCCGCGCCCCTGCTGCCCGGCCTGCACATGCAGATTATCCAGATAAACGCCCCGCTCCGGCGCCTCGTCCGGCAATAGGCAAACAAAGCCCACCGGCTCTCCCTGCCACAGCGCCAGCCGTACCCAGGGCGGCCGCTCGGCGGCGAAACGCAGTCTCCACACCAGCAGGCGCTCGTCCCAAGCGCGCAAGTCCAGATACTCATCCGGCAGGATGCCGCGGTAATGCTGCCGCCAACTGGCGACATGCAGCGCGGTGATCCGCTCTACATCCCCAGCATCGGCCGCGCGCAGCAATAGGTTCTTGGTCATCTTCGCTCCTCCTAGGCGCGGTGGTTCCACGCCAGCGGCCAAACTGGCTCTGGCCAAGACCGCCGGCAATCGAGACAATGCCGATTCCCCCACCTTACTCCAGGAAGGCCCTGCATGCATGTCGTGATTTTCCGCGCAGCTACGCGGCAACTGGATGACGAGTACTTCGCCGTGGCGCGGCAAATGCGCCAGCTGGCGCTGGAACGCTTCGGCTGTCTTGCCTTTGTTTCCGCCTGTGAGGACGGCCAAGAGATCGCACTATCCTACTGGCCCGACGCCGACAGCATCCGCGCGTGGAAGGCCCATGCCGACCATGTGCTGGCGCAGCAGCTGGGACGCGAACGTTGGTATCGCCAGTATCGGGTGGAAGTGGCGCGCATCGAACGCAGCTATGAATGGGAGCCGGCGCCATGATGTATACGCCAGATGCTTTCTCGGGCCGCCCGGCCGCGCTGACGGAACTGCTGGCCGCCCACCCCTTCGCCACCCTGATCACGCCTCAGGCCGACGGCGAGTCCTGGATCAGTCATCTGGTGCTGTTGGCCGATCCTGAACAGCCGGACTGCCTGCTCGGCCATCTGGCGCGCGCCAACCCGCACAGTCAAGCGTTGCTGCGCGGCGGCAGCGTGGCATTGTTTCACGGGGAACATGGTTATGTGTCGCCGGCCTGGTACGCTGCCGGCGGCGCCCAGGTGCCTACCTGGAACTATCGGGTGGCGCATGCACACGGCGTGGCGGAGGAAATGGAAGGCGCGGCCCTGTTGAGCCAGCTAGAGCGGCAGGTGCGCTGTTTCGAAGGCGAATCCGGCTGGCGGCTACCCAGCGAAAACCCGGCCATCCAGGCCATGCAGCGCGCAGTCGTCGGCTTCCGGCTACGGGTGAAGCGTTGGGATATCAAGGAAAAGCTGAGCCAGAACCGCAGTGCGGTGGACCGGAACGGCGTGAGCGCGGCGCTGGAGCGCATGGGAGGCGAAAACGACGCCTTGGCGCGCGCGGTGCGCGACGCGCGGCGCGACTAGCTGCTTTTTATCGGAGACCGCAGCTTCTTTAGCCTCTTTTTACGCGTCGGAGCCTAGCATTCAGCCAAGTGTTCCACCTGGAAACCTTTGGCCATGACATCAAACAAACCTGTCCGTCGCGCCTTGCCGACGCGCGGCATTCCGGACTACCTGCCGGACGAGGACCCGACGCCGCTGGCGCTGCGCCGCTACATACTCGAAGCCCGTTTTCCGGCAACGCGCTGCCGAGCCGAACCGAAACTCGGCTGGCGCGCGTCCTTGCTCGCCTGGTGGCGGCTGGTGAGCGCGCGGCGATGAAACGCGGCGATCTGGCGCTGCGCCACCGCCGGCTATTGAATGCCTACGCGGCCCGTCATCAACGCATGCCCTGGCTCAAACGCAAAGCGCGGCTGCCGCGCACGGCACACTCAGGCTGGCTGGCGCGGCTAAGCGCCTGGCTGCGCGGCTGAGCGCCTTATTTGAGCCGCAGCGGCTCCACCAGCACATTGCTTGATTCGTCGGCCAGCCACAACTGGCCATCCTGGATGGTGGCGCTCAACTGCATGCTGCGCTGACAGATGGCGACCAACTCCGCCAGCGTGGCCGGCTCAACGCGGAACACGCTGAGCTTGTCCAGCCGGGACAGCTTGTTCTCGATCTGCGGCCACCACACCTCGCTGGCGCGGCCGCCATAGCTGTACAGCACCACTTGCTCGGCGCGACTGCACGCTTTCTTCAGCCGTTTTTCATCCGGTTCGCCCAGTTCCACCCACAGCTCGATATCGTCGGCATAGCTTTTCTGCCACAACTCCGGCTCGTCGTCTGCGCTCAGACCCCTGCTGAATTGCAGGGTTTCGCTGGCGTTGAGCGCGAAGGCGACCAGGCGCAACATCATGCGCTCGACGGTTTCGGACGGGTGCTGGGCCAGCGTCAGCTGATGACTGGCGTAATAACCGCGATCCATGTCGGACACGGCAAGATTGGCTTTGTAAATGGTGGCGGACAGGGCCATGGGCAGTGTGCGGCTTTGCGGAATTAAAGACGCTATTGTACGGGGCCGCCGCCGGTTGCGCCCGCTCAAAGTTGCGCGGGCAAAGGAAAGATCGGGCGGAAACGGCAGAAGAAGCGGCTTTGCTCGCACAGTGCGCAGCACGCGGAGGATGTTCACCGCGGCGCGATTTGAACGGCTTATTAGGGCGAAGGCTGGCTGGAACAATCCAAGGGTTCCCCCCGCCAGGTGATGCTGGCCTCGCGGCCCTTGATCCACAGTTCCAGTCCCGGCGCCGTGTAGCGCGCACCGCTGCCGCTCAGGCCCTGGTGCAAGATGGCGGTGGAACCGTTGTACTCCAGCTTCACCGTGGGGGGATGGGTACGGTAAAAGGTGGCCAGCACAGTGCGGGTGGAGTTCCCCTTGCAGACATAGCGCAAGGGCGTCAGCGACGGCGCCAATCCCCAAGCCGCCTGCAACTGGGTGATGCGCATGATGTAGACATCGCCCAGACACATATGCATATCCTCGGTCTTGACGCAGTCTTTCAGGCTTTTCACCCAACGGCGCTGCTCGGCGATCAGTTTAGCCTCGGCTCCCGGCCGCCCTTGCTGCGCCTGCTCCAGCGCCTGGGCGTAGACCTTCTCCAGCCGATTGTCCTGTCGGGTCAGGCTTTCGTCCTGACACACCATGGCCTCCACCGGATTACCCGGCTTTTCGCAGTTAAAATCGGTCGCCACCGGCGTGTTGGCTTCCGCCGCTTCCTCGGCGGCCTTGCCGCTCTCCGCCGCCCGGCCATGGCCGCCCTCCGAGCCGCCCTTGCCGGCGGCCAGCGCCAACACCGGACACAAAATGATCAAGCCGACCAGCCTACGGGCGGATCCAGGCATACCGATTTCCTCTGAACTGCGTTATTCGCCGCCCATCCCGGGCGGACACATCAAAACAGGGCATCTTGCCGCCTCGGCCGCAGCGCTCCGCTGCACTGGCGACGTGACAACATGATACCAGTTCGCCCATTCGCATTTATTAATAATATCAGCCGTCAAAACGGCTTTGCGCGGGTTTGGATTCCGCTGAAATGGATATGACAATGCGGCGACAAGTTCCCAAACCGCCGATTTGAAGGTAAACTCCGGCCTCCCGCGTGCAATTCCAATCTTTGCGCGCCGCGCGCGCTTCATCCCGAAGCGCCCATCGCATCCCTAACTTTTTCCCGTCAGCCTGGATTGGTTCGCACATACTGCGATAGGCCGTCGCAGGAGCAAACATGTCCACACTCACCTTTGCCGACCTCGGTCTGGCCGAACCCCTGTTGCGCGCCGTCAGCGAAACCGGCTATACCACCCCCACCCCGATTCAAGCCCAGGCCATCCCGCAAGTGCTGCAAGGCGGCGACCTGTTGGCCGCGGCCCAGACCGGCACCGGCAAGACCGCCGGCTTCACCCTCCCGCTGCTGCACATCCTGATGGGCAAGCCGGCCACCCAGCCGGGCCGCCCGCGCGCGCTGGTGCTGACCCCCACTCGCGAACTGGCCGCCCAGGTGGAAGAATCGGTGCAGACCTACGGCAAACACCTGCCGCTCACCTCCATGGTGATGTTCGGCGGCGTCAACATCAATCCGCAAACCCGCGCGCTGCGCAAGCCGCTGGACATTCTGGTGGCCACGCCGGGCCGTCTGCTGGACCATGCCGGTCAACGCAATATCGACCTGTCCGGCGTTGAAATTCTGGTGTTGGACGAAGCCGACCGCATGCTGGACATGGGCTTCATTCACGACATCCGCAAAGTGCTGGCCCTGCTGCCGGCCAAACGTCAGAACCTGCTGTTCTCCGCCACCTTCTCCGACGAGATCAAGAGCCTGGCCGACCGCCTGTTGGACAATCCCAAGCTGGTGGAAGTGGCGCGCCGCAATACCACCAACGAACTGGTGGACCAAAAGATCCACCTGGTGGACCGCGACCGCAAAACCGACCTGCTGATCCACCTGATCAAGGAGCGCAACTGGTTCCAGGCGCTGGTGTTCACCCGCACCAAGCACGGCGCCAACCGCCTGGCGGAAAAGCTGGAGAAAACCGGCATTCCCGCCGCCGCGATTCACGGCAACAAGAGCCAGAACGCGCGCACCCGCGCGCTGGCCGACTTCAAGAGCGGCGAATTGCAAGTGCTGGTCGCCACCGACATCGCCGCGCGCGGCCTGGACATCGACCAACTGCCGCAAGTGGTCAACTTCGAATTGCCCAATGTGCCGGAAGACTACGTGCACCGCATCGGCCGCACCGGCCGCGCCGGCAGCAAGGGCGAGGCTGTGTCGCTGGTCTGCGTCGATGAGTTCAACTTCCTGAAGGATATCGAGAAGCTTACCAAGCAATCGATCGAGCGCTTCTCGGTACCGGGTTTCGAGGCCGATCTGTCGGTGAAACCCGAACCCATTCCGATGGGCGGCGGCAATCGCCGCGGTCAGCCGCAGCGCCAGGGCGGCGGCGGCAAGCCGCGCCACCAGCCGGACAGCAAACCCACCGGCCACGGCCATCGCTCGCCGGCGTCCAAGCCGCGTCAGAGCCAAGGACAGAGTCAGGCCAGAAACGCCACAAACGGCCAGACGGGTCAGCGCTCGTCGCAAGGCCAGGGTCAGGGCCAGCGCGGCAAGCCCTCCGCCTCGCGTTCGAGCTCGGCCTTGTTCAGCCCGCCGAAGGGCCGCTAAGAACCTGTTCATAGTCTGCTGTGCTTCGGCGATACAGCGTTGAAAACATCCTCAAAATGCTCATGTACCACTTGACCATTCCGATTTTTCGCTTGTTTTCGCCTTGTCTCGCCCTTGCTCGCGAGACTTTGAACAGGCTTTAAGCCCGCGCAAGCGGCGCCGCGCCCTTGCGGTGCGGCCGCCTCAACGCTTCTTTGCCGACCCCGCGGCAATGGAAGCGCTTTACGCCGGACGCCAAACCTGCCTACGATTCAGCAACAGGCCCTGGGGCCGACAACAATATCGAGCGGAGACGGCGCACGCCGCGCTCCGCACGGGCAGCACGCATGCCGCGCGCACAGATCGAGCAAGGATTCGGGGAAATGATGAGACTTCGCAGCTGGCTGCTGGGCAGCCTGGCTGTAGTCCTGCTGGCGGCAACTCAGCCGCAGGCCGCGCCACGTCTGAAAATCACCCTGTCCAATCAGGAGTGGCCGCCCTATATGGGCAAGGAACTGCCGTACGACGGCATTTTGTCGCGTCTGGTCAAAGAGGCGTTCGCCCGCGCCAACGTCGACGTCGCCTTCCGTTACTATCCCAACAACCGCACGCTGCAATCGGCGCGCAACGGCACCGTGGACGGGAGCTTCGGCTGGGCGCCGACGTCGGAACGCAAGCAGGATCTACTGTTTACTCAACCAGTGCTGCATGCGCGCATGGTGTTTTTCCAGCGCCGCAACGCCAACTTCCCCTGGAACGACTTGTCCAATCTGCGCCACGCGCGGGTGGGGGTCACAGTCGGCAATTTCTATTCAGACGAATTCAATCAGCAGGTCAAGGCCGGCCACCTGATCCCCGACATGGCGCCGGACGACGTCACCAATTTGCGCAAGTTGCTGGCCGGCCGCATCGACCTGTTCCCCATCGACATGGAAGTGGGCCAATACCTGATCGCGCGCAACTTCCAGCCTCGGCTGGCCCAGCAGCTGGAGCCGCAAAACAAGTCGTTCTGGGTGGCGCCGCTGCACGTGGTGATCTGGCGCAAGCACCGCCAGGGCCCGGAATTGGTGGAGCGTTTCAATCGCGGCTTGAAGGCCTTGCAGGACAGCGGGGAGTTCGATCGCATCGTGGCGGAGACCCGAGCCGCCAGCCTGGCCTACCACAAACCGATCAAGACCCAGTGAAAAGGCCCGGTACAGAGGATGCGACGCTACGACGCGTCCGTGCTGCTCAACACCACCGGCCGGCCGTGGAAATAGCCCTGGAACCAGTGGAAACCCAAATCTCGACAACGTTCGAACTGCTCGCGGCTGTCCACCTTCTCCGCCAGCAAGGTCCCGTCGAAATCGCTCAACTGCGCCATCAGCGCCGGCAGGCGCTCCGTTTCCACCGCAGCCACGTCCACTTTGACAATGTCCACCAGCGGCAACATCGCCGTCTGGTCCGGCCCCAAGTGGATCACATCGTCCAAGGCCAGGCGGAAGCCGCGTTGGCGCAACAGCGCCATCCGTTGCAGCAAAGCCTCGGTGACGGTCACCGTTTCCAGAATTTCCAGCACCAGCCGTTCCGCCGGCAATTGGTCCAGGATGGCGTCTTGCAATAAATCGGCGCTGGCGTTGATGAAGCCGGGAAACTGGCCCAACACATCCGCGCTGCCCAGTTCTCCGAAGGCGTTGCGCAACACCTCGGCGCTGGCGAGCAGGTCGTCTCGCACCAAGGCGAAATTGGCCGGGCTGGAACGGAACAATAGTTCATAGGCCACCAGTTGCTGCTGGCGATCGACGATTGCCTGCCGGCCAAGATAACGTGAAGAATTAGGCATGCCGACGATACTACAGGATATTTCCACCGCTGTTGGGCATCTCCTGCTGGGACCGTCAAAAAATATGACAGCTTATGCCTGACCATCGCCGTTAAATGCGGTAAGGTTGCAAATTACCCTCAAGTCAGCGAGACCTCCATGTTGCCAACACGACAAATTCCTCGCGAGGAGATCAAAGCGCTGCCGCTGTTCGCCGGCCTGACGCCGGAACAGGCGCGGCTGGCCGCCACGCCGGAGTTGGCCGCCGCCGCGTTGCGAGAACTGGGCGGTTGCGCGGTGCTGGGCTTCGACACCGAATCCCGCCCCACTTTCCACAAAGGCGAAAAACCGACCGGGCCGCATCTGATCCAGCTGGCCTGCGACGACGGCGCCTGGCTGTTCCCGGTGCAGGACGGCCAGTGCGCGCCGGAGCTGAAAATCCTGTTGGAAGACCCGCAACGGCTATTGGTGGGCTTCGAGCTCAGTTCGGATCAGTCGCTGCTGAAACAGCGCTTGGGCATCCGCTGCGGCCGAGTGCTGGACTTGGTGTCCTGCTTCGACAGCGACGATGCGCGCATCACCGTCGGCGCGGTGCAGGCGGTGGCGCGGCTGTTCGGCCAGTACTTCCGCAAATCCAAAAAACTGTCCACCACCAACTGGTCCAAACTGCCGCTGACGCCTGCGCAACAGGCTTACGCCGGCAACGACGCCTGGGTGGCGCTGCGGGTGTTCCGCGCGCTGGAAGCGCGCGGACGGCTGCCCCCAACGCCCAAACTCAAGGCAGACGCGTGATCCGGTTCAGCGCCGGCACCGCCACCGGCGACGCCCCGGCGAAATAACTCTCCAACACGTCCACGTCCACGCCGCCGCCCACCCGGTTGCCGCCCTGCGTCAACACCGTGAAGCCGTCGCCGCCGCCGGCGATGAAGTTGTTGACCTGCACCCGGTAGCTAGCCGAAGGATCAATAGCTATGCCGTTGATCTTGATGCTGGCGATGTCCACTTTGTTGCCCGCCGGCGCCGCCTGACTCCAGCTATAACTGAAGCCCTTGGATACTTGCAGAATCTTGACCTTGGACGGATCGCTCCATTGCTGTTCCAGCAGCTGGTCGATCTGCGCGCCGGTCAGGGTCAGCGTGGTCATCACATTGCCGAATGGCTGGGTGGTGAACAATTGGTTGTACGTCACATTGCCGCCGGCGCCGGGAATGATGTCGGCGCGCACTCCGCCCGGGTTCATGAAAGCCACTACCGCGCCCTGAGCCGCGCCCGCCGCCAATTGCGCGTCGGCCACCACGTCGCCCAACGCGGTTTCGCCGGCCGCGGACGGGGTGCGATCCAAAGTGCCCGCGGCCTGGCCCACTACTCGATTGGCCACAGGGGCCACCAGATCCTTGTACAGCTTGACCAGATTGCTGACTGAGGCCAGCGGCGCGATGTCGCGCGCCACTACCCGGTTCTGCGCTTGAATGGAGCCGGGCTTGACGTCGCGGGTGACCGGATCCAGTACAAAGTCGATTTCGGTGAACAACTGCCCGTAATGCTTGGCGCTGGTCACTCGGCGGCCGTCAATCACGCAGTTGTAGGCCTGATGGGTGTGGCCGGTGACTACTAGCTTCACGGCCGGATCCAGTTTTTTGACGATGTCGACGATGGGGCCGGACACGCCGTTGCACTCGTTGAAATTACCGCTTTGGTAGCCGCCCTCGTGCACCACCACCACCACGGCGGATACGCCCTGCCGCTTCAGTTGCGGAATCAGTTGGTTCACCGTGGCCGCCTCGTCCTGAAAGCTCAGGCCCTTGATGCCGTCCGGCGACACGATTTCCGGCGTGCCTTTCAAAGTCATGCCGATGAAAGCCACCGGGATGCCGCCGAACTTCTTGATTTCATAAGCGGGGAACAAGGTGCCGCCGTCGCTTTTCTTGACGTTGGCCGCCAGGAATTTGAATTTGGCGCCGACGAATTTGCCGTTCTGGCAGGAAGTGGTGGGCGCGCCCGTCTTGCAGCCGCCATTCTGCATGCGCAGCAGTTCCTGCTGGCCGTCGTCGAACTCGTGGTTGCCCACGGCATTGAGGTCCAGGCCCAGCAAATTCATCGCCTCGATGGTGGGCTCGTCGTGGAACAAGCCGGATACCAGCGGGCTGGCGCCGATCAGATCGCCGGCCGACACCACCACGGTATTGGGCGATTTGGCGCGCAGCGACTGCACCCAGGCCGCCAGATAGTCGACGCCGCCGGCGTTGATCTTGACAGTCTTGCTTGGGTCGGCCGGATCCGGCACCGTCAGTTGGCCCGGCATCTCCAGATTGCCGTGGAAATCGTTGAAGGCGATCATCTTCACCACCACCGGCTGGCGCGAAACGCCGGAGGTCTGATCGCCCGGCCCCCAGCCGCCGGAACCGGCGGAACAGCCGAACAGCGCCAGGCTCGCCGCCAGACACAGGCTCATGGTTTTCAGTTTCACGAAACGCATCCTTGTCTTGTTTGTTGTCGCTCACGCCGACGCCGCCGGCCGCGACCGAAATGAGGAGACGCCCGTCCACTGCCATGGACCGCGATAGACGCTCCGATCGCGCGCACTATAGCAAAACAAAATGACAAAGAGTTAAAACTTTCGTGATGCGAAACAAATCGCCATGCGGCCTCAGTTTTCGCCCGGCTTGGCCTCAAGCGCCGCCAGCGCGTCCGCGGTGTTGAGATTGGG
This sequence comes from Chromobacterium sp. IRSSSOUMB001, assembly GCF_023507765.1. Lineage (NCBI taxonomy): Bacteria > Pseudomonadati > Pseudomonadota > Betaproteobacteria > Neisseriales > Chromobacteriaceae > Chromobacterium > Chromobacterium sp. IRSSSOUMB001. The sequence continues at coordinate 23,593 of NZ_JALCYU010000003.1, read as the reverse complement.
GAAGAGATGGTCGAACGCGACTTCGACATGGTCCAGTCCGGCCAGCCAGCCGCGGATGGAACGGCCTCCGCCGGCCAGATAGGCGGCTAGACCGGCGCGCAGACCAGGCCCCAGGGCCAGCAGGCTGGGATGCCAGCCTTCGCGGTCCCTCGCGCTGGCCGCTTGGCGGCCAGCCGCCACTTCCGCCAGCAAACGACGCGAGAAATCCGCCGGCAGCCGCACCGCGTCGCAAGGCATCACCAACCAGACCGTCCCGTCGTCGCGCTCCAAGGCCGCCAGCACTCCGGCCAACGGTCCCGGGTAGTCCGGTAGGCTATCCGGCAGCAGCGGACAGCCGAAACCTGCGTACGCGTCCAGATTGCGATTGGCCGAGACCCACACCCGTTGCGCCAGCGGCGTCTGCGCGGCCAGCGCCGCCAAGGCGTGCGCCAACAACGGCCGCCCGGACAACATCGCCAAGCCTTTGTCGACGCCCCCCATGCGTGTGGCGCGGCCGCCGGCCAGAATCAGCGCCTGGTGGCTCATTGCCAGCGTTCCGCCGCTTGAGCGTCGCTGTGTTTGGCTTCCACCCAGCGCGCGCTGCCATCGGCCAGAATTTCCTTTTTCCAGAACGGCGCGTCCTGCTTCAGGTAGTCCATCAGGAATTCCGCGGCGGCGAAAGCGTCGCGGCGGTGGCTGCTGGCCACCACCACCAGCACGATGGGCTCGCCCAGACTCAGCCGCCCAACGCGGTGGATGACGGTGGCCGCCTGCAACGGCCAGCGCCGGCGCGCCTCCGCCACAATGGCTTCCAACGCTTTTTCGGTCATGCCCGGATAGTGTTCCAGTTCCAGCGCTGTCACATCGCGACTGTCGCCGTAATCCCGCACCAGCCCGCTGAAGCTCACCACCGCGCCGCAAGCCGGGTTGCTGGACAGCGCGTCGATTTCCGCGCCGGCGCTGAAACGCTGCGGCTGCACCCGCACCGTGAACGGCCCCATGCTCATCCCCCGGTCACCGGCGGAAACACCGCCACCTCGTCGCCGTCGCTCAAAGCGGAGTCCAAGCGCGCCATCTGCTGGTTCACCGCCACGCGGAACACCCGGTCGGCGGCCAGCTCCCGCGCCCAGACCTCGCCGCGCAGCCGCAACTCCACCAGCAGCTCCTCCACCGTGGCCGCGTCGCTGTCCAAGTGTTCGCTCTCCAGACCGAACTCGTCCCGCAAGCGGGCAAAATACAAAAGATTCAGTTTCATCGCCTGCCTCTGTGCGCATTAAGCGGATACCGCAGTGTAAGCAATCCGGGCCGGGCCTCCAATACGTCAAGGTGGCTAGACGCCCGCCCGCAAAAAAGCCCGCTCGCGGCGGGCTGGTCCGGGCAAAAAGGCAGATCCTTACTTGACGATCTGCGCCAGTTCGCCCTTCAGGTATTTATTGGCCATGGCGTCCAGGTTGATCGCCTTGATCTTGCTGGCCTGGCCGGCGGAGCCGAAGGCCTCGTAGCGGGCGATACAGATGTCGCGCATCGCATCGGTGGACACTTTCAGGTATTTGCGCGGATCGAACTCGGCCGGGTGCTGGGCCAGGAAGCGACGGATGGCGCCGGTGGAGGCCAGGCGCAGGTCGGTGTCGATATTGACCTTGCGCACGCCGTGCTTGATGCCTTCCACGATCTCTTCCACCGGCACGCCGTAGGTTTCGCCCAGATCGCCGCCGAACTCGTTGATGATCTGCAGCCATTCCTGCGGCACGCTGGAGGAACCGTGCATCACCAGGTGAGTGTTGGGGATGCGGGCGTGGATTTCCTTGATGCGGTCGATGCGCAGCACGTCGCCGGTGGGCTTCTTGCTGAATTTGTAAGCGCCGTGGCTGGTGCCGATGGCGATGGCCAATGCGTCCACGCCGGTATCCTTGACGAACTGGGCCGCTTCTTCCGGATCGGTCAGCAACTGGCTGTGATCCAGCACGCCCTCGGCGCCCACGCCGTCCTCTTCGCCGGCCATGCCGGTTTCCAGGCTGCCCAGGCAGCCGATCTCGCCCTCCACCGATACGCCGCAAGCGTGGGCGAAGTTGACCACGGTGCGGGTGACGTCGACGTTGTAGTCATAGTCGGCCGGGGTCTTGCCGTCGCTCTTCAGCGAACCGTCCATCATCACCGAGGAGAAACCAAGCTGGATCGAGCGTTGGCACACGTCCGGGCTGGTGCCGTGATCCTGATGCATCACCACCGGGATATGCGGGAATTCTTCCACCGCGGCCAGGATCATGTGGCGCAGGAAGGGCGCGCCGGCGTATTTGCGCGCGCCGGCGGAGGCCTGCACGATCACCGGAGCGTTCACCTTGTCGGCGGCCTCCATGATGGCGCGCATCTGCTCCAGGTTGTTGACGTTGAAGGCCGGCAGGCCGTAGCCGAATTCCGCTGCGTGGTCCAGCAGCTGACGCATGGAAACGAGAGCCATGGTGTTCAATCTCCGCAAACTGCTCCGACTGAGCGGAGCATGGTTGGCGCCCGGACCGCGCCGCGGCCCGAGGCGAATTCATCAATTCAGTGTCTGGACACGCTGGACAACAATACGCCGGCGCCGACGAAAGCACCGCCGGACACCTTGTTGACCAGCTTGAGACGCCGCGCGCTATTCAGCCAGCCGGCCAAACGCGCGCCGCCGCCGGCGTAAGCCAGCTGCCAGGACGCCTCGATCACGTAAAACGTCGCCGCCAGGATCGCCAGCTGCGGCCCCTGCGGCTGTTGCGCGTTCATAAACTGGGGGAACAACGCGGTAAAGAAAATAAAGGCCTTGGGATTGCTCATCGCCACCAGGAAGCCCGTGCGGAACATGCCCCAGGGCGTGTGCTTCCCGGTCGCCGCCTCGCGGATTTCCTCCACCGGCTGCGGCTGGCTGCGCCAAGTCTTGATTCCCAGATAGATCAGATAGGCGGCGCCGGCGTATTTTACCAAGGAAAACAGCAGTTCGGAGGTGGCCAGCACCGCGCCCAGGCCAGCGGCGGAGCCGAACATGATCAAACCCAGCGCCGTCATCAGGCCAAAACACGTCATCAGCGTGCGCCGCACCCCGTAGTGGATGCCGTGGGTCATCGCCAGCAGCATATTGGGGCCGGGCGTGGCCGAGACGAAAAACACGGTGGTGACGAACAGCAACCAAGTATTGAGCGACATGAGTATCTCCGGCGGGTGGGCCATCAGCATGAAACGGCGAGGAATAAAACAGTGTAACGCAAGCCATTCATCCTGATAGCCTTTTTCCCTGGCCTCAGCTAGCGCGCTCGGCCAGAATGGCCACCGCCGGCAGTTCCTTGCCTTCCAGAAACTCCAGGAAAGCGCCGCCGCCAGTGGAGATATAACTGATGTCGTCGGTGATACCGTACTTCGCGATCGCCGCCAGCGTATCGCCACCGCCGGCGATGGAGAAGGCCGGCGAGGCCGCGATGGCCTGGGCCAGGGTCTTGGTGCCGCCGCCAAACTGTTCGAACTCGAACACGCCCACCGGGCCGTTCCACACCACGGTGCCGGCCTTGGCGATGATGGCGGCCAGTTCGCCCGCCGAATCCGGGCCGATGTCCAGAATCATGTCGTCGGCGCTCACCTCGGCCGCGCTCTTGGTCACGGCGGCGGCGGTTTCGGCGAACTCCTTGGCGCAGACCACGTCGGCCGGCAGCGGCACGTCGCCGCCGCGGGCGCGGATCTTGGCGATCACCTTTTTGGCTTCCTCCACCAGCTCGGCCTCGGCCAGCGATTTGCCGATGGCCTTGCCTTCGGCCAGCAAGAAGGTGTTGGCGATGCCGCCCCCCACGATCAGCTGGTCAACCTTGTCGGCCAGCGATTCCAGAATAGTCAGCTTGGTGGACACCTTGGAGCCGGCGACGATGGCCACCAGCGGCCGCGCCGGCGCTTGCAGCGCCTTGCCCAGCGCTTCCAGTTCAGCGGAGAGCAGCACGCCGGCGCAGGCGGCCGGCGCGAACTGGGCCACCGCGTGGGTGGAAGCTTCGGCGCGATGGGCGGTGCCGAAGGCGTCGTTGACGAAAACGTCGCACAAGGCGGCGTAGGCGCGGCCCAGGTCGGCGTTGTTCTTTTTCTCGCCCTTGTTCAGGCGCACATTCTCCAGCATCGCCACTTCGCCGGGCGCCACGCTGAAGCCGGACTGCCAGTCCGCCACCAGGCGCACCGGCTTGCCCAAGAGGCCGGATAAACGCTCCACCACCGGCGCCAGGCTGTCTTCCGGCTTGGGCTCGCCCTCGGTGGGGCGGCCCAGATGGGTCATCAGGATCACACCAGCGCCGGCCTTCAGGCATAGCTCGATGGACGGCAGGCTGGCGCGGATACGGGTATCGTCGCCGATGACGCCGTTTTTCACCGGCACGTTCATGTCCACGCGGATTAGCACGCGCTTGCCAGCCAGGGCCTGTTCGGAAAGTTTATTGAATTTCATCGTTCGCTCGCTCGGGTTTGGATTCGCTTGTCGATTGATTCATCGGCGCAGGCTCCGGCTTAGCGCCGGGGCGGCCGCATTTTTTGCAGTACGGAAAAAAGGCGAAATTGCGCGCGCCGCAGTCGCAGCCGCGGAACAGCTGCAGGCCGCAATGCACGCAGTAGTCGGCATCGTCGCCGGCAATATTGTATTGATGGTCGCAGGACGGGCAAGTTTTCTTCTGGTAGGCGCCCAGGGCCTGGGCGTAGGCCACGTGGCGAGCGCGCTCGCTCTGGCTTTGCTGCAACTCGGCGCGTTTTTTCTCGGCGTAGCGCTGGAAAGCCTGGATCATGCGCAGGCCGGCGAACACCGTCAGCGCGATGCCCACCGCCAGCCGCACATAGCCGCCGAAATTGGGCAGATAGGGCAGCAGTTCAATGAAAAAGGCGAACAAGGCGAACAGACCGAAGCCGTAAACAAAGAACCAGTAGCGATGGGTCCGGTAACGGCTGAACAGCCATACCGCCAACAATAGCAGCGGCAGAATAACCGCCAGCCGCAGCAGGAACACTTTCAACTCAAAACGCTGGTAGGCCTGCTGATAACGATCCTGGGCGACGGCCTCCGCCTTGTCGATCTGGGCCTGCAGAGCTTGCCGGCTCTGTTCCAGCGCGCGCAGGCCATTACCGGCCTGGTCTTCCTTCTGCTGCCATTGCAGTATCTGCGCCTGCAAGGCGTCCAGCTCGCGGGTGCGGCGGCTGACCTCGGCGCTTTGCCGCGGATCGGCGCTGGTGGCGCGGCTGGCCAGCCAATTGGCCAGGCCCTTGCGTTGGGTCTGGTAGTTGCGCTCCAGCTGCTCGCGGGTGGCGCTGAGGTTTTCCAGCTGGACGCGCTGCGCGTCGTTCTGACGCTGCAGCGCTTGCTGCTGTTGCCGCAACGGCGCGACGCCGGCTTGCTGTTGCAAGGCCTCCAACTGCGGCGGGCCGCCGTCCGGCACGTAGAACAGGTCGCGGATCACCAGTTCGCCCAGATTGGACAGGAAGCCGGCAAATACCAAAGCCACCAGCCAGGAGGCCAGCCGGACCCATTTTTCAGGGCGGGACAATGCTTGGTTCTGTCGCATGCTGCTCTCCTGTGACGGCGGGTTCAGCGGGAGCGATATCCGTGATCGCCCGGTCAGTGTATGCCAAAAAAACGGCCCTACCTTAACACCAATCAAATGCCGGTGGATGTAGCGCCGGCGCTAGCGGACGCAAAAAATCCGGGCCGGCAACACATGCCGGCCCGGATTTCCTGGATCACATCGTCGTCAGCAAGCGAACATCGCGCGCGCGGTGCGCAGCATCTGGCAGCTGAAACCCCATTCATTGTCGTACCAGGCCAGCACTTTCACCATATTGCCGCCGGTGACTTTGGTCAGCGTGGAATCGAAAGTGGAGGCTTCCTCGGTGTGGTTGAAGTCCCCGGACACCAGCGGCAGGGTGTTGTAGCCAAGGATGCCCTTCATCGCGCCGTTGGACGCTTCCTTCAAAATGTCGTTGACCTCGTCCTTGGTGGTGTCGCGCGCGGCGCTGAAAGTCAGGTCCACCAGCGACACGTTGATGGTGGGCACGCGCACCGAGAAGCCGTCCAGCTTGCCTTTCAGCTCCGGCAGCACCAGGCCCACGGCCTTGGCCGCGCCGGTCTTGGTCGGGATCATATTGTCTGTGGCGGAACGGGCGCGGCGAAGGTCCTTGTGCTTGACGTCGGTCAGCACCTGGTCGTTGGTGAAGGCGTGGATGGTGGTCATCAGGCCTTTCTTGATGCCGATGGCCTGGTGCAGCGCCTTGGCCACCGGGGCCAGGCAGTTGGTGGTGCAGCTGGCGTTGGACACCACGGTCATTTCCGGTTTCAACACGTCGTGGTTGACGCCGTAAACGATGGTGGCGTCGACATCGTCGCCACCCGGCGCGGAGATCAGCACCTTCTTGGCGCCGGCGTCCAGGTGGGCCTGGCATTTGTCTTTGCTGGTGAAGGCGCCGGTACATTCCAGCACCAGGTCCACATCCAGTTCCTTCCAAGGCAGTTCCGCCGGGTTGCGGGTGCTGAAGAACGGGATCTTGTCGCCGTTCAGGATCAGGTGCGCGTCGTCTTGCTCGACCTCGCCGGGGAAGCGGCCGTGCACGGTGTCGAACTTGGTCAGATGAGCATTGATGTTGAGATCGCCGGTGGCGTTGACGGCCACTACTTTGAAATCGTCGTGCAGCTGGTTTTCGTAGATGGCGCGCAGTACCTGGCGGCCGATGCGGCCGTAACCATTGATGGCGATGCGGATAGTCATGCTTCTAAATCTCCTGGGGGACGATCCGGAGCGCCCGGCTTCCCGGCCGGCGCTCCGCGTGTTGTGTAGTGCGTCCACTACATGAAACGGCGAACAAAAGGCCATTGCTTTCGCAATGGCCTGTCTTTACATCACAGCAGGGCTTTGGTCTTGGCCACTACATTGTCGACGGTGAAACCGAAGGCCTGGAACAACTGCGGGGCCGGAGCGGATTCGCCGAAGTGGTCAATGCCGACCACATCGCCTTCCAGACCCACGTATTTGCGCCAGAAGTCCGGATGACCGGCTTCGATCGCCAGTCGCGGCAAACCGGCCGGCAGCACGCTATCGCGCCAGGCCTTGTCTTGCCAGTCGAACACATTGGTGCAGGGCATGGACACCACGCGCACGGGGATGCCTTCGGCCGCCAGCGCATCCTGCGCTTTCAGCGCCAGTTCCACTTCGGAACCGGTGGCGATCAGCACCGCGCGGGCGCCGGCGGCGTCGCGCAGCACGTAGCCGCCCTTCTGGATGGCGGCCAGTTGCGCCGCGTCGCGGGCGACGAAGGGCAGGTTCTGACGGCTCAGCACCATGCTGCTCGGCGTGGTCTTCTGCTCGACGGCGTGGGCCCAAGCCGCCGCGGTTTCGACGGTGTCGCACGGACGCCAAGTGTGATGGTTGGGGATGTAGCGCAGCGTGGCCACTTGTTCCACCGGCTGGTGGGTGGGGCCGTCTTCGCCAAGGCCGATGGAATCGTGCGTGAACACGAAGATCGGGTTGATCTTCATCAGCGAAGCCATGCGCAGGGCATTGCGGGCGTATTCGCTGAACATCAGGAAGGTGCCGCCGTACGGGCGCAGGCCGCCGTGCAGGGTCATGCCGTTCATGATGGCGGCCATGCCGAACTCCCGCACGCCGTAGCTGATGTAGTTGCCCTGGCCGTCGTGGTCTATCCACTTGGAGCCGGACCAGTTGGTCAGGTTGGAACCCGTCAGGTCGGCGGAGCCGCCGACGAATTCCGGCAACGCCGGCGACAGCGCTTCCAGCGCGATCTGGCTGGCCTTGCGGGTGGCCACGGTCTGCGCGGCGTCGGCGATCTTGGCCAAGGCGGCGGCTTTGGTCTCTTCCCAACCGGCCGGCAGCTCGCCCTGCATGCGGCGGCTGAATTCGGCGGCCAGTTCAGGATAAGCGGCGCGGTAGGCGTCGAAGCGCTTGTTCCATTCGATTTCGGCCAGCGCGCCCTTGTCGCGCGCGCTCCACTCGGCGTAGATCTCGGCCGGAATCTCGAACGGCGCGTGCGGCCAGTTCAAGCCTTCGCGCGCGGCGGCGATTTCGGCCGCGCCCAGCGGCGAGCCGTGGCAATCGTGGCTGCCCTGCTTGGTGGGCGCGCCGAAGCCGATGGTGGTCTTGCAGCAGATCAGCGTCGGACGCGCGGCCTCCTTCTTCGCGGTGGCGATGGCGGTAGCCACTTCCACCGGATCGTGGCCATTGACGTTCTTGATTACCTGCCAACCGTAGGCTTCGAAGCGAGCCGGCGTGTCGTCGGTGAACCAGCCTTCCACATGACCGTCGATGGAGATGCCGTTGTCGTCCCAGAAGGCGATCAGCTTGTTGAGACCCCAGGTGCCAGCCAGCGAGCAGGCTTCGTGGCTGATGCCTTCCATCAGGCAGCCGTCGCCCAGGAAAGCGTAAGTGTGGTGGTCGACGATCTGGTGGCCGTCGCGGTTGAACTGCGCCGCCAGCATTTTCTCGGCCAGCGCCATGCCCACCGCGTTGGTGATGCCCTGGCCCAGCGGGCCGGTGGTGGTTTCAATGCCGGGAGCGTAGCCGTATTCGGGATGGCCGGGAGTTTTGGAGTGGAGCTGACGGAACTGCTTGAGGTCTTCGATGGAGAGATCGTAACCGGAGAGGTGCAACAGGCTGTAGATCAACATGGAACCGTGACCGTTGGACAGCACAAAGCGGTCGCGGTCTGGCCAGTTGGGGTTGGCCGGGTTGTGTTTCAGGTGATCGCGCCACAATACTTCCGCGATGTCTGCCATCCCCATCGGGGCGCCGGGGTGACCGGATTTGGCTTTTTCAACGGCATCCATGGACAGGAAACGGATGGCGTTGGCAAGCTCGGTACGGGTGACCATTTCGGGAAAACCTCAAGACTTGTGTGGAAACCGGGACGACGGCCGCGCCACCCGAACATGCCTCCGGCATGGACCAACCGTCGCAAAATCATGGAATTATCGCTGATTTTCACCATGGGCGGCAACCGCTGCGCCATGTGGAATACCGCGGCGGCATGAAGGGGCGCGAAAAATAGCCGGATGCGGCCGTTTTGCAAGATAATGCCGAGGCAGGCATAAAATGCATTTTGAATCAAAAGCCTGCAGGCGATTCCGCACCGGGTTCCGCTGATGACGAATGGGCAGAATGCGCAACGGACACGCCAGCAGGGAAACCCGCGACGCAAATCGCTGTCAGTCTGGCTCTATCTTTTTGCTGCGCAAACGCCGCAACGACAGGAGCCGGCCGACGCGGTCAAGCGCCGCCGGCTCGATTGCCACAACCTTTTTGGAGATCTCGATGCAATCATTCGACGCGCTGCCCATGCCGCGCAAAGTCGCGTTCAGCCGCGGCTGGCGCTGGATCGTGGAAGCGTTCTACATCGTCCGCCAGCAGCCGCTGACCTGGATTCTGCTGGCGCTGGCCTATTTGGTGATCAATTTCATCGTCAGCATGATTCCCTTGCTGGGCGGCCCGCTGTCCTTCTTCCTGGCGCCGGTGTTCGCCGCCGGCTTCATCCTGGCGGCGAAGAAATGCGAGCAGGGATCGGAGCTGGAGTTGGGTGATTTGTTCGCCGGCTTCAAGACCGCGCTGCGGCCACTGATCAATGTGGGCATGCTGTACCTGGCCATCCTGATCGTCATCGGCATTGCGCTGGGCCTGTTGATGGGCGCGATGGGGGTGAGCGTGGCCAAGAGCGACCCCAACGCGATCCCGGTGATCGCCGGCCCCATCGCGCTGTTCGCCTTCATCGGCGGGGTGGCCATCTTTCTGGTCAGTCTGGCTTACTGGTTCGCGCCGGCGCTGGTGACGCTGAACCAAGCCGGCCCGTGGCAGGCGATCCGCGCCAGCCTGCAAGCCGGCCTCGCCAACTGGGGCGCGGTGCTGGTCAGCGGCCTGATGCTTGCGGTGCTGGCCTTCATCGCGATGATACCGCTGGGCCTGGGCCTCTTGCTGTGGTTCCCGGTGCTATACGTGACCGCCTACACCGGCTGGAAGGATATTTTCGGCCAATCCGCGGCGCCGGTGCGTCCGGATGAGCCGGTGGTGTTTTAAGAACCTGTTCAAAGCCTGTTGCGCGTCGGCGATACTGCGTTAAAAACCGCTTCGAAATGCTCATGTACCATCTGTACATTCCGCTTCCTCAGCTGTTTTCGCCTTATCTCGCTTTAACTCGCGAGACTTTGAGCTGGCTCTAAGCCCGGCTCGCCTCTTCAATCAAGCCCCGCTCAACGGGGCTTTTTCATGCCCTCACAGCAGCATCGCGGCGATCCAGCCAAAGCCCAGCAAGGGCAGGTTGAAATGCAGGAAGGTGGGCACCACCGTCCCCCACATATGGTCATGCTGGCCGTCTGCGTTCAAACCAGCGGTCGGCCCCAAAGTGGAATCCGACGCGGGCGAGCCGGCGTCGCCCAGGGCCGCGGCGGTGCCGACCAGCGAGACGATGGCCAGTTCGGAAAACCCGAAGCCCAGGGCCAGCGGCACATAGATGGAGGCGATGATGGGGACGGTGGAGAAGGACGAGCCTATCCCCATGGTGATCAGCAAGCCCACCAACAACATCATGAAAGCGGCCAGCCCGCGGTTGTCTCCAATCAGCGCCACCGACGAGCGCACCAGCGACTGGACATCGCCACTGGCGTTCATCACGCTGGCGAAGCCCGCCGCGGCGATCATGATGAAGCCCACCTGGGCCATCAGGCGCATGCCCTGGGTGAAGTGGCTGTCCAGTTCGGTCCAGCGCATCACTCCGGACCCGGAGATCAAGGCAAAACCCACCAGGCCGCCAAACACCATGGAACCGGTCCACAGCTGCGCCAGCAAGGACAGCAGCAAGGCCGCGCCGATGGACACCCGCTGCCAAGGACCCAACTTGACGCTGCCGCGCTCGCCGCCGGTCACGGCGACGTCCAGGTAAGTGCGCCGCCGCCGATAGCTGAACAACAAGGCCAGCGCCAGACCAAACACCATGCCGGCGGCCGGAATCAGCATGGCCTGCGGCGCGGCGCTCAAAGCAACCTGGAAGCCGCTGGCCGCGCCGGCCTTGTTGATGTTTCCCACCAGGATGTCGTTGAGGAAGATGGCGCCGAAGCCGATCGGCATCGTCATATACATCACGGTAATGGAAAAGGTGATGGCGCAGGCCACCGCGCGCCGGTCCAGCTGCAGCCGGTTCATCACCAGCAACAAGGGCGGCACCAGGATGGGGATGAAGGCGATATGCACCGGAATGACGGTGCCCGAGGCAAAGCCGGCCAACACCAGACAAGCCAGCAAACTCCACTTGACCACCCGCAGCATGCGCTCCGAGTGTCCTCCGTGCTGGATGTAGCCGACAATCCGGCCCGACAGCCCCTGCACAATGCCGGTGCGCGACAGCGCAATGGCGAAAGCGCCCAGGGTGGCGTAGGCCAGCGCCACCGGCGCGCCGGCGCCCAAGCCCCCGTTGAACGCCTGCACCACCGCCTCTGGCGACATGCCCGCGTAAATGCCGCCAATGGCGGCGGAAAGAATCAGGGCCAAAACCACCGGCACCCGCGACAGGCTCAAGGCCATCATGACCAATACGGCTAATACCACGGCGTTCATGGGAATCTCCTCGTCGGCGCTCGTCAATGGCGAGCGCATCGATAGTCTGGCGTCCCGGCATCGCCGGGCTCCACTCCCCGAACTCCACAGGTCATTGCCTGCTGATTCTTCATTCTGGTCCGCGCGTCCAAACCAACTCGCGGATGCCAAAACGCCAGCCGCCCCCATGCGAAGACGGCTGGCGATCTCGCGATTACAGCGACGGCAGCAGACCGGCCTCGACGAAGCGGTTGTAGGAACCGCTAGCCACCAGCGCGGCGGCTTTCTCGATGTCAGGCGCGAAGTAGCGGTCCTTGTCGTAGAAGCTCACTTGCTCGCGCAACTCCGCCTTGGCCGCTTCCAACTTGGCCGAGGTCTTGTGCGGCGCGCGGAAGTCCACGCCCTGGCAGGCGGCCAGCAACTCCACCGCCAGGATGCCGGCGGTGTTGCCCGCCATGTCGCGCAGGCGGCGGCCGGCGAAAGTGGCCATCGACACATGGTCTTCCTGGTTGGCAGAGGTAGGCAGGCTATCCACCGAGGCCGGATGCGCCAGCGATTTGTTTTCCGAGGCCAAGGCCGCGCCGGTGACCTGGGCGATCATGAAACCGGAGTTGACCCCGCCGTTGTTGACGAGGAAGGGCGGCAGCTTGGACAGATTGCTGTCGATCAGCAGCGCCATCCGGCGTTCGGACAGCGAGCCGATCTCAGCCAGCGCCAAGGCCAGATTGTCGGCGGCGAAGGCCACCGGCTCGGCGTGGAAGTTGCCGCCGGACAGTATCTCGTTGTCCGCGGCGAACACCAACGGGTTGTCGGACACCGAGTTGGCCTCCACCACCAGCACCGCGGCCGCTTGGCGGATCTGGGTCAGGCAGGCGCCCATCACTTGCGGCTGGCACCGCAGCGAATAAGGATCCTGCACCTTGCCGCAATTCTCGTGCGAACGCTCGATCTCGCTATGCTCCAGCAGGCTGCGGTAGATGCGGGCGGCGTCGATCTGGCCGGCGTGGCCGCGCACCGCGTGGATGCGCTCGTCAAACGGCGTGCGGCTGCCCAGCGCGGCTTCCACTGACAGCGCGCCGGCCACCGAGGCCGAGGCGTACAGGTCTTCCGCGGCGAATAAGCCTTCCAGCGCGAAAGCGGTGGATGCCTGAGTACCATTCAGCAAAGCCAGGCCTTCCTTGGGCGCCAGGGTGATCGGCTCCAGACCGGCGGAACGCATCGCCACCGCGCCCGGCACGCGGGTGCCGTTGACGAAGGCTTCGCCCTCTCCGATCAGCACCGCGCTCATATGCGACAGCGGCGCCAGATCACCGGACGCGCCCACCGAGCCCTTTTGTGGAATCACCGGGTAGATGCGCTGGTTAAACAGGGTGATCAAGGCCTCAATCACCAACCGGCGGATGCCGGAAAAACCGCGTGCCAACGAGTTGATCTTCAAAGCCATTACCAGGCGCACGGTGGATTCGTCCATCGGCGCGCCGATGCCGGCGGCGTGGGACAGCACGATGGAGCGCTGCAGCAATTCCAGCTCTTCCGGCGCGATGCGAGTATTGGCCAGCAAGCCGAAACCAGTGTTGATGCCGTAAGCGGTGCGGCCTTCGGACAGCACCCGCGCCACGGTGGCGGCGGAGGCGTCGATGGCTGCGTGGCTGGACGGATCCAGTTTCAGTTGCAAACCGGTTTCACGTGAAACGCGACGCAGCTCGGCCAGGCTGAGTGTGCCGGGAACAATGTTCAATACCATCTGAGATTCTCCTTCATAAAGCGTTTGCAGCGCCGCTCGCCGCGGTGAGCGCTGGTTTTGTGTTATCGCGCCCTGCCGGCAAGCGGCTTGAATGTTCCGGCGAGCACGCGCCCACCGGATAAAAAACCTTGCGCCGCGCTTTTACGCGGCGTCGCGCTGAGCCTGGGCCTCCACGCCGGGCGCCAACACCCGGCTCCACAGGAAATGTCCAGCCACCACCAACGCCACCCACACCATGCCCACCAGCAACGCAGAGCGGGTATCCTCGAAGTAACCAAGCACGCCGATCACAAACAACATGAAGCCTATCGCCGCCAGCGGCGCGTACGGCCAGAACGGCACTGGGAATTTCAGCTCCGCGGCTTGTACCTTGCTCATCTGGCGACGCATCGCCACCTGAGACAGCAAGATCATCAGCCACACCCACACCGTGGCGAAGGTGGCGATGGAGGCGATCAGCAAGAACACGTCCTTGGGCATCAGGTAATTGAGCACCACGCCCAACAACAAGGCGGCGGCCATGACCAACACCGTCATCCACGGCACGCCGTTGGCCGACAGCTTGGCGAAACTCTGCGGCGCCTGGCCCTGACGCGCCATGCCGTACAACATGCGGCCGGCGCCGAAGATGTCGCTGTTGATCGCCGAAATCGCCGCCGAGATCACCACCGCGTTGAGAATGTGAGCGGCGGCGGGAATGCCCAGGCTTTCGAAAATCTGCACGAAGGGGCTGCCCTGGCTGCCGATCTTCGGCCACGGGAAGATCGACATCAGCACGGTCAGCGTCAGCACGTAGAACAACAGGATACGCACCGGAACCGCGTTGATCGCGCGCGGGATGGTGCGCTGCGGGTCCTGCGCCTCGCCGGCGGAAATACCGATGATCTCGATGCCGCCGAAGGCGAACATCACCACCGCCAACGAGGCGACCACCCCGCCCCAGCCATTGGGCATGAAACCGCCGTGCGACCACAGATTGTGCAGGCCGCTGGCCTCGGCGCTGCCAAAACCGAACAGGATGATGGCCACGCCGCCGATGATCATCGCGACGATAGCCCCCACCTTGACGATGGACAGCCAGAACTCCATTTCGCCAAACACCTTGACGCTGCATAGGTTCAAGGCGCCGATGAAGAAGATGATGCTCAGCACCCAGACCCAGCGGTCCACTTCCGGAAACCACAAACTCATATAGATGCCGAAGGCGGTCACATCGGCCAGGCAGACGATGATCATCTCAAAGGCGTAGGTCCAGCCGGTGATCACCCCAGCCAAGGGGCCCAGATAGCTGGTGGCGTAATGGCCGAAGGAACCGGCCACCGGGTTGTGCACCGCCATCTCGCCCAGCGCGCGCATCACCATGTAGACGGCGGCGCCGCCAATCAGATAGGCCAGCAATACCGCCGGGCCGGCCATTTGTATCGCCGCCGCCGAACCGTAGAACAAGCCGGTGCCGATGGCCGAGCCCAGCGCCATGAAACGGATGTGACGGGCGGACAGACCGCGCGTCAACGTTTGTTGCTCCATTTAGTGTCTCCTCAATTCCGATCTTCAGGTGCAATCCTGAAATTGTCGCTTATTATCCGTGTTTGGCCGGCCCCCGCATTGCCGAGCCTCCCCGACGGTAGATTCCAGCCTTCCCATCTCAGCCCAACCAGCCCTGCCACAGCGCTAGATGACCGATGCCGGCGGCCAGCAATATTCCCAACACCGTGCGCAGCAGCCAGATCAACACCAGATGCCGTACCGATAGCGGAATTCTGGTCGCCAGGATGCAGGGAATGGAAGCCGAGAAAAACAGCACGGAACTGACCGACACCACCGCGGCGACAAACCTCACCAGCAAATCAGCGTCCTTCAGCAGGATCGCCGGCAAGAACATTTCCGCCAGCCCTGCGGCCAGGGCCTTGCCTGTCAACATCGGCTCGCTCAAACCAGCCAACCATGCCACCGGCGCCAGCAACAGGCCCAGCACATCGAACAAGGGCGTATACCGTGCCAGCAATAAGCCGATCAGCCCTACCGAAAGGATGGAAGGGACCACGGCGCCCGCCATGGCCAGGCCATCGCGCAGATTCACGATCAAGACCCGCGTCAGACTCGGCGCAGCCTTGGCCTGCCGCAAACCGGCGGCCAAGGCCGCCTGCCAGCGCGTCATGCCGGCCGGCAGTTCATCGCGCACGCCGCCCTGATTATCCATGCGCGAGATTGGCGGCAGCCAGGCGGTGATAGCGGTCACGGTAAACGCCACCACCAGAGTGGACCAGAAGTAGAAATTCCAGATCGGCATCAAGCCCAGCGTCTTGGCCACAATCACCATGAAGGCCGCCGACACGGTGGAAAACCCGGTGGCGATGATGGCGGCCTCGCGTATGGTGTACTTGCCTTCCAGAAACACTCGGTTCGTAATCAGCAAACCCACCGAATAACTGCCGACAAAAGAAGCCACCGCGTCAATGGCGGAATGGCCTGGCGTGCGCCATATCGGCCGCATCACTGGCTGCATCAGTACGCCCACCAACTCCAGCAGGCCGAAACCGATCAGAAACGCCAGGGCGGCGGCGCCCAGCGGCACGATCAGGCCCACCGTCAAAGCCAGCTTGTCGAACAAGAAGGGCAACATATCCTTTTCGAACAACAGCGACGGCCCCAGGCGGGTAAGATACAGAATCGCCAGCGCCAAACCGGCCAACTTTAGCAAGCTGAACACTATGTTGACGGCGCTAACGCGCCAGCGTCCGGAAACAAACGGCGCGATGCTGCCATAGGCGATCAGCAACATCACCAACGTCACCGCCAGCTCACGCTGCGCATTGGCCAGATAACTGGCGGCGTGGTCCAAGGGAATCGTGGAGTTGCCTGCAATCTCCAGGGGCAGGAAAAACAGCAGGATTCCAATCAGGCTATAAGTGAGCAAACGCAGCAAGGCGCTGACGTTATTCGGGGAAAACGGCAGGGAATGCTCGACACTCATCAGCGATGTCTCCTTTGTAGCGGCATTCGACAGTTCGGCTTGGAATAGTTATGGCGCCAAATCTGTTGCTTGAGCGTAACGGCCAAACCGCCCGATGACGCCGAAACTCGGCGCCATCGTCCATGACCGCTGTCCGCGATGCTCAGCGCTTCAGCATCGGCAGATCCAAGCCCTGCTCTCTCGCGCAGTTCTCAGCGATCTCGTAGCCGGCGTCGGCGTGACGCATCACGCCGGTACCCGGGTCGTTGCGCAGCACGCGGCCCACCCGCTTGGCGGCGGCGTCGCTGCCGTCGCAGACGATGACCACGCCGGAGTGCTGGGAGAAGCCCATGCCCACGCCGCCGCCGTGATGTAGCGACACCCAGGTGGCGCCGCCGGCGGTGTTGAGCAAGGCGTTCAGCAAAGGCCAATCGGACACGGCGTCGGAACCGTCCTTCATGCTTTCTGTCTCGCGGTTGGGCGAGGCCACCGAACCGGAGTCAAGGTGGTCGCGGCCAATCACGATGGGCGCTTTCAACTCGCCGTTCTTGACCATCTCGTTGAAGGCCAGGCCCAGGCGGGCTCGGTCCTTCAGGCCCACCCAGCAAATGCGCGCCGGCAAGCCCTGGAAGCTGATGCGCTCCTTGGCCATATCCAGCCAGTTATGCAGGTGCGGATCGTCCGGAATCAATTCCTTGACCTTCTGGTCGGTCTTGTAGATGTCTTCCGGATCGCCGGACAGCGCCACCCAGCGGAAGGGGCCGATGCCTTCGCAGAATAGCGGGCGCACATAGGCCGGCACGAAGCCGGGGAAGTCGAACGCATTGGCCACGCCTTCTTCCAGCGCCATCTGGCGGATGTTATTGCCGTAGTCCAGCGTGGCGGCGCCGCGTTGCTGTAGAGTCAGCATCGCGCGCACCTGCACCGCCATCGACTGCTTGGCGGCGGCGGTGATTTCGGCGGCGGACGTTTTCTGCTTGGCGCGCCATTGCTCCACGGTCCAGCCCTGCGGCAGATAGCCGTGCACCGGGTCGTGGGCCGAGGTCTGGTCGGTGACCACATCCGGAGTAATACCGCGTTCAACCAGTTCCGTGAACACGTCGGCGGCGTTGCCCAACAGGCCCACCGACACCGCCTTGCCGCTGTGCTTGGCCTCATCCAGGATGGCCAGCGCCTCGTCCAAGGTCTTGGCCTTACGGTCCACATAACGGGTTTTCAGACGGAAATCGATGCGGGTCTCGTCGCATTCCACGGCGATCATGCTGAAGCCGGCCATGGTGGCGGCCAGCGGCTGGGCGCCGCCCATGCCGCCCAGGCCGCCGGTCAGAATCCAGCGACCTTGCGGCTTGCCGTCGAAGTGTTGGTTAGCCACGGAGAAGAAGGTTTCGTAGGTCCCCTGCACAATGCCTTGCGAGCCAATGTAGATCCAGGAGCCGGCCGTCATCTGGCCGTACATCATCAGGCCCTTCTTATCCAGCTCGTTGAAGTGTTCCCAGTTGGCCCAGTGCGGCACCAGATTGGAGTTGGCGATCAAAACGCGCGGCGCGTCGGCGTGGGTCTTGAACACGCCCACCGGCTTGCCGGATTGCACCAGCAGGGTTTCGTCGTCCTCCAGACGCTTGAGCACGTCCAGGATGGTGTCGTAGCACTTCCAGTCGCGGGCGGCGCGGCCGATGCCGCCGTACACCACCAGGCTTTGCGGGTGCTCGGCCACTTCCGCGTCCAGATTGTTCTGGATCATGCGGTAGGCGGCTTCGGTCAGCCAGCTCTTGCAAGTCAATTCGGCTCCGCGCGGCGCGCGGATGTGGCGGGTCGGATCAAAACGCGGGTCGGACATCGGTATTCTCCTTTGTAAGCCCGCCGCCGGTTGTGACCCGGCGGGCGGGGAATGACGCTATCGCTACTATCGGGTTCAGGCTTGTTTCAGGTGCCGGCCTATGCTCCATACCAACCGGGCGGCGGTCTTGGCGCCGTGGCTGTCGATGTCGAAGGCCGGGTTCAATTCCACCAGGTCGGCGGCCGCCAATTTGCCGCTTTCGGCCAGGCGCCGGACCAGGGCCTCAACCACTGGCAGCGCCACCCCCATGGCGGCGGGGGCGGAAACCGCCGGCATCACGCTGGCGGGCAATACATCCAGATCTATGGTCAGGTAGACGATGTCCACCTGGTCGACGAAGGCCATCATCGCGCCGCGCACCGTGGACAAGGTATCCAGCGTCATGTCGCTGTCCAACGTCCATTGCACGCCCAGCGCGCGGGCCCGGGCGAACAGCGCTTGGGTGTTGGACGGCTCGGCCACGCCCAGGCACAGATAGTGGAAAGGCCGGCCGGCTTGCGCGCAGTCGGCGGCGATTTGGGCGAACGGCGTGCCGGAAGTGGCTTCGGCCGCTTCACGGAGGTCAAAATGGGCATCGAAATTGACAATGCCGATCACCTTGCCCGGATGCGCCGCCGCCAAGCCGCGCCAAGTGCCGTAGGCGGTTTCGTGACCGCCGCCCAGCACCAGCGGAAAGTGGCCGTCGGCGCGCAGCCGGCGTACCTGTTCGCCCAGCCGCGCCTGCGCGGCGTCCAGGTCGCCGTCGGCGCAGGCCACGTCGCCGGCGTCGCACAAAGGCAGCGCTTGGTGCCAGGCCAGATTGGCCAGCGCCTTGCGGATCGCCGTCGGCCCGGCGGCCGCGCCAACGCGGCCCTGGTTGCGCCGCACGCCCTCGTCGCAGGCAAAGCCGACAATACCGACGCCCGGCTCCAGGCCGGCGGCGTAGGGGCGCGCCAGCTGATGCCAGCGCCGCGCCAGATCGCCCTCGCCGGCGTCGACCCGGCCGCTCCAAACACTCATGTCCACGCTCATGCTTCAACAGCCTTTCATATGCTGCGCCACGCCGCGGAATACGCGTTGGCGCAAAGGATTGTCGCCCAGGCCGTAGACGATCTCGGCCGGCGAATCGATGTCCCATACCAACAAGTCGGCGACATGACCGGCGGCCAGCCGGCCGTGGCTGCCGCCGCGGCCCAGCGCTTGCGCCGCATGGCGGGTGACGCCGGCCAGCGCCTCTTCCGGCGTCAGGCCGAACAAGACGCAGGCCTGGTTCATCGCCAGCCGGATGGAGGCGAACGGGCTGGTGCCGGGATTGAGGTCGGTGGACACCGCCATCGGCACGCCGGCGGCGCGCAGCAGTTCCACCGGCGGTTTCTGGGTCTCGCGCAGGAAATAGAAGGCGCCCGGCAGCAGCACCGCCACGGTGCCGGCGGCCTTCAACGCGGCCACGCCGGCGGCGTCTAGGTATTCAACGTGATCGGCGGACCAGCCGCCGAACTCGGCCACCAGTTCGGCGCCGTGCAGATTGGAAAGCTGCTCGACATGACCTTTGATCTTGAGGCCGTGGGCGCGCGCCGCCTCGAACACGCGGCGGGTCTGCGCCGGGCTGAATCCCACGCTTTCGCAGAAAGCGTCCACCGCCTCGGCCAAGCCGGCGCTGGCTGCGGCAGGCAGGATGGCGTCGACGATATGGTCGATGTAGGCGTCGGCGCGGCCGGCGAACTCCGGCGGCAATGCGTGGGCGGCCAGCAGGGTGGCGGACACCTCCACCGGCAGTTCGTCCCGCAAGCGCCGCGCCGCGCGCAATTGCTTGAGTTCGTCCTCCAGACTCAGGCCGTAGCCGGACTTGATTTCCACCGTGGTCACGCCCTCGGCCATCAGCGCGCGCATCCGCGGCTTGGCGGCGGCGGCCAGGCCGGCCTCGTCCAGCGCCCGAGTGGCGCGCACGGTGGATACGATGCCGCCGCCCTCGGCGGCGATCTGCTGATAAGGCACGCCGTTGAGGCGCTTTTCCCATTCGGCGGCGCGGTTGCCGCCGTAAACCAAGTGGGTGTGGCAATCGATGAAGCCTGGGGTGATCCAAGCGCCCTTGGCGTCGATCACCGCGCCGTCGAAGCCCTCGGGGTCAATGTCCGCGGCCGGCGGCAACGCGAGGATGCGGCCGGCTTCCAGCAAAAGCGCATGGCCTTCTAACGCGCCGTAAGGCGCCGGGAGGCTCGGGTCCATCGTCGCCAGCCTGGCGTTGATCCACAGGCTGCGGCGATCCGTTTCGGCTTGACTCATGGTGGGCTCGCTACGGGTTATTTGTATATACAATTAATCCTATCCAAACTGCCTGTCAAGTTTGGAGCCGTGATTTTTGTAAATAGGCCGAATTGGCAGATTTTACTTATAGGACAATCATTTGATGTTGCATGGCAACAAAAAAGCCGCCCGAGGGCGGCTTGCACGAACGCGAAAATTCAACGCCAATTTGTATATACATTAAAACGCCGCGAACCATCAGGCGCCACGGCGCGGGCGCTCAACGCTTGACCCGGGTTTGCGAACGCAGCTTATAGCGCGAGCCCGGATGGGTCAGCCGCGCAAAGCTGACCAGCTTCTTGTGCGACCAGGTGCGGCGTAAAACCAACAGGCAGGGTTCGCGCGCCGTCATGTCCAGCATCGCCTGCTCCGCCGCGCTGGGCAGCACCGCTTCCACGCTGTGCTCGATATCGGTCAGCGGACAATTTTTCATCAGGTAGTCGTTGGGCGTGCGGCTGCTGAAATCCTGTTCCAGGTAATCCGGCGCGAAGGCCGGGTTGACATAGCGGTCTTCCAACTGGATGGCGACGTCGTCCTCACGGTGCACGATCAAGGAGCGGAATACCGTGCTGCCTTCCTTCACCCCCAGGCGCAAAGCCACGTCCTCGGTGGCGAGCACGGCCTTGAGTTCGTAAACGTCGGCGCTGTGGCGGTGGCCGCGCGCCTCGATTTCCTCGGAGATATTGTTGATGTCCAGCAAAGGCGATTCGGCCTTGCGCTCGGCCACATAAGTGCCGTCGCCGGCGAAGCGCAGCAGAATGCCGGCCTCGGCCAGATCGCGCACCGCCTTGTTGACGGTCATGCGCGACACTTGGAACTGGCGCGCCAACTCCAGCTCGGGCGGAATCTTGCCGCCGGGCAGAAACTGGCGGGAACGGATGCCTTCAAGGATGTATTCCTTGATGCGCAGATAACGCGGTTGTGCTGTGGATGACACCTTGGGACCTAGAAGATTGAACGGTTGGCAAAAGGATTGTAGCCCAAGGCGGCTCGCAAGCCCCTGATCCAGCGCAGACAAAACCGGCCGCGGGCATTGCCGCCGTCCCGCGTCTGCGCCAAGATGGAAACCCGTCGCCCGTTTGCGAGGCCTGACATGACGCTTGAGCAATGGTTGCAAGAGTATGATCTCAGTCACCGCCATCCCGTCAATATCCGCATCCACAAAATCTGCGTGCCCGCCATCGTGTTCGCTCTGTTGGGTTTGCTCTCCAGCGTGCCGGCGCCGCTGAATCCGGCCTGGCTGGCGGTAGCCGCCGGCCTGGCCTTCTATTGGCGGCTGGGCCGAACCCCGGCGCTGGCCATGGCGGCGATGTGCCTGCCCATGCTGCTGGCGCTGGAGGGGGCGACGCGCGCCGGACTACCGCTGGCGCTCTTCTCTCTGGGGCTGTTCGTCGTCGCCTGGATCGGCCAGTTCGTCGGCCACGCGATCGAGGGCAAAAAGCCCTCCTTCTTGCGCGACCTGCAATTCCTGCTGATCGGTCCGCTATGGACGCTGCGCCGCTGGCTATAGCGCGCTATCATCGGTTTTTTGCCCGGAAGCCCGTATGTCCGTCGCCCTGCCTCCCGCCGCCTCGCTGTCCAACCGCGCGCCCGGCGTCGATATTCTCGTGATCGCCGCGGCGGATTTCCACGCGGAAATATCCTTGCTGGGCGGTCAACTGCTCAGCTTTCGCCCCGCCGGCGAGCAGCCCTTGCTGTATTTGTCGCCGCAGGCGCGCTACCAGCCGGGCAAGGCCATACGCGGCGGCGTGCCACTGTGCTGGCCCTGGTTCGGCCCGCATCCCTGCGACCCGGCTCAGCCGGCCCACGGCGTGGCGCGCACGCAAGCCTGGCGTCTGGACGAGGTCCGGGAAGACGCCGGTACGTTCCACGTGAAACTCTCCGGCCCCGAACACGACGGCCTGACGGCGGAAATGGAATACCGGCTGGGCGCGGCGGTGGAGGCGGCGCTAACCACTCGCAACCACGGGGATCGTCCCCTGCGGCTGGGCGCCGCGCTGCACAGCTATCTAGCCGTGGGCGATGCGCGTCTGGCCACGCTGTCCGGCCTGGACGGCGCACGCTGTCACGACAAGGTGGCGGGCCGCGAAAGCCGCTGGCCGGACGGCGAATTCCGCTTTCACGGCGAAGTGGACAGCATTGTTTACAGCGAGCGGCCCGCCTTGCTCCGCGACCCGGTCTGGCAACGTTGCATTCGCGTCACAGCGGAAGGCGCCGGCAGCGTGGTGGTATGGAACCCGGGGGCTGAAAAGACGGCCTTGCTGGGCGACTTGCCGACAACCGCCTGGCTTGATTTCGTCTGCGTGGAAACCGCCAACGCCGGCGACGATGTCCGAGAGCTTGCTCCCGGCGCCAACCATCGCATGGCTTGCCGCTTGACGCTGGAGCCCTTCCACGCCGAGGCCGGGGTATAATGAGGGCCGAAATCGCCGCGGCCCTCAGCCCGGCGGACCGCGTTTTTCAGTTCCGGAACCCCTAGCGATGGCCAGACCCGACAAGATTTCCCGTTTCCTGCCGATTTCCTTTGCCAACGGCAACAGCGTGCGCCGCTTCGGCAAACACTGCCCCAGCTGCCGCGCAATGGTGGGCTCGGAGCATATGGAAGGCATCGCCAGCAAGCAGCAGGACAAGATCTTCCTCGCGGCCCAGGCGCGCTGCCCGTCCTGCGGCGCCGGCTTTCCGGTGCGTTGCGTGATTACCGACGACAAACGTGTTCACCGCGTACTGCTCCCCCACTGGGCCTTTCGCATGTGGCTGCAAATGGCCACCCGCAACGATCCACAACCGCCCGGCGACGACAACTGGACGCTGGAGGACGCCCCGGCGGAAACCGCGCAGCAAGGCTTCGTGCTGCCCGACAACGCCTTCGTCACCCGTTCAGAGGAAGTGCTGGGTCGTTTCCAGGGCGAGCCTATCAACGCCTGGATCGAATATCAGGGCCAGCGCTTCGTGTTCGAGCGCGCCGCGCCGCCCAGCGGCGACGCCCGGCTGGACGCCAGCGAATTGCTGTTCGAGGGCCGGCTGATCTACCGCCAGGCCTGAGCGTCGACAAAGAAAACGGCAGCCCGTGGGCTGCCGTTTTTGCGTTCTTAAGATCCTGTTTACGATCCCGCGAGCTAGAGCGAGACAAGGCGAAAACTTGCGAAAAAGCGGAATGTACCAAGGGTACATGAGCATTTCGAAGACGGCACTCATCGCACAATCTCTCTACCGACGCGCAGCAGATCGTA